>CALMSN010000089.1 GCA_937872325.1 uncultured Xanthobacter sp.
CACGAGGTCGGCGCCGAGGCGGGCGCAGGCCCGGGCCGTGGCCCCGCCGATGTCGCCCGCCGCGCCGGTGATCAGCACCTTGCGGCCGGCGAGGGAGAAGGGTGTGGTCATGGTGTCGCTCACTCCGCGGCGAGAGGCTGGGCGCTGTCGGCGAAGAGCTCGCGGATCATGCGCTCGATGTCGCGCGGTCGGGCGAGCGCCGCCTCTTCCAGCACCTTGGAGACGGTGGGCGGCGCCCAGCCGCCGGTGACGCGCTTCACCGGCTGGTCGAGGTGATCGAAGAAGCGGCGCTGGATCTCGTCGGCGATGTGGCTGCCGATGCTGGTGCCCCGCGTCGTCTGCTCGACGATGGCGATGTTGTTGGTCTTGCGCACCGAGGCGCCGATCGCCTCGTAGTCGATGTCGCGCAGCGAGAGGGTGCGCAGGTCGATGATGTCTGCCGAAACGCCCATCTCGTCGGCGATGCGGCAGCACGGCTCCACCAGCGCGAGGGTGGTGACGAGGGTGATCTGCCCGCCCTCGCGCACCCGCCGCGCCTTGCCGAGCGGGATGAAATGGTCGAGCCCCTTGGGCACCAGGGCCTTGTCGCGGTAGAGCGACTGGTGCTCAATCACCAGGACCGGATCCTCGCAGGTGAGGGCGGTGTTCATCAGCCCCACATAGTCGAACGCATTGGACGGGGCGACGATGCGCCAGCCCGGGAACAGGGTGAAGATGCCGGAGGGGTCCATGGAGTGTTGGGAGCCATAGCCCTCCGGCCCCGGGATCCGGCAGCGCAGCACCATGGGCACCGGGCAGGCGCCGCCGAACAGGTGGCGCACCTTCCCCGCCTGGTTGAGAAGCTGGTCCGCGGCGACCAGGAAGAAATCGGAATACATGATCTCCACCACCGGCCGCAGCCCGTTCATGGCCGCGCCGACGGCGAGGCCGCAGAAGCCGTTCTCGGTGATCGGGGTGTTGACGATGCGGCCGGGAAAGCGCGCGGTGAGGCCGCGGGTCGCCCCGACCGTGCCGCCGTTGAGGTTGGCCACGTCCTCCCCGAGGACGTAGATGCGCGCGTCCTTTTCCATCCGCGCGCCCATCACCTTGGGCATCGCCTCGATGAGGCTCATCTCCTCCATCTCGCCGGCGGCGAAATCCTCCGGCTCGCGGAAGCGGGCGCCGGCGAACTCGGAAAGGTCGCCGGTGATGCCGTCGTCCACGGTGGCGACGTCCGGCCACAGCGCCGGGCGGATGCGGGCGGCGGCGCCCTCCCCTTCCACGCAGTGGGCGCTGGCCTCGGCGACGGCGGCGCTGACCAGCGCGTCGACGGTGTCGATCTCCCCGCTCGCCAGGATGCCGCGCGCCGGCAATTCGCGGCGCAGGAAGTCGAGCGGATCGCGGGCGCGCCAGCTCTCCTCCTCCTCCTTGGTGCGATAGCCGAAGGCGCTGCCCGGCAAGGGCCGGCTCTGGTGGTAGTAGCGATAGACGTCGGCCTGGATGAAGGCGGGGCCGGCTCCGCTGGCCACATGCCCCAGCGCCCAGCGGGTGGCGAGGTGGACGGCGAGCGGGTTCATCCCGTCCACCTTCACCGCCGGGATGCCGTGGGCCACCGGGCGGGTGGCGAGCTCGGTCTCGAAGGTGGATTGCTCCACGCTCATGGAGACGGCGTAGCGGTTGTTCTCCAGGAAGAAGATGAGTGGCAGCCGGTAGAGCGCAGCGAGGTTCATGGCCTCGTGCGTGGCGCCCTGGTGGAGGGCGCCGTCGCCGAAGAAGCTGACCATGGGAATGCCGCTCGCCCGCACCTTCTCGGCGAAGGCGATGCCGCAGGCGATGGGGATGCCGCCGGCGACGATGGCATTGGTTCCGGTGATGCCGAGGGCGGCGTTGCGCAGGTGCATGGAGCCGCCGCGCCCGCCAGTCCAGCCGTCGCGCAGGCCGAGGATCTCGGCCAGCATGGCGGTGATCTCGCGGCGCATGGCATCCGGCAGGCGGTTGACCCGGGTGGGATCGAAATCGTCCGCGTAGAGCGCGTTCACCGCCTTGGCGACCACCTGGTGGTGGGCGCGATGGGTGCCGTTGATGAGGGTGTCCTGCGGCAAGGCGGCGATGCAGCCGGCCGCCCCGCCCTCCTGGCCGATGCTGGAATGGGCGGGACCGTGGACGAGGCCGCGCTTGTCGAGGCTGAACATGGCCTCCTCGAAGCGGCGGGCGGACAGCAGCAGGGTCACGAGGCGCAGCGCCTCGGCGCGGGAGAAGGCGGCCCAGTCGGCCTCCTCGACGCTGAGCGCCTGCAACGGGGTGGCGATCCCGATGCTGTCCAACCGCATGAAACTCCTCCTCGGCCGACGGTCGCGGGGCGACGACGCGCGCGCCGGATCGCAGCGCCAGGGCGCTGCCGGCAAGGCTTCGTCGATGCATGGGAGAGCGCGACCAAAGGCCCGACCCACCGGCGTTTTCCCCGAGCCGCCCTTGTTGCGGGCGTTGCTGTCACCGGAGCATCGCCACCCCCTGCGACTGAGTCAATATGAAATTTGTGATATCAAATTTTCAATCTTGTCGGCCGATCCGACGCGCCTAGACTGCGCCCATTCCGGGCGGATCGAACCGGCCGGGCACGAGGAGGCGCAGGGCATGGAAAACGGAATCGGCAGCATCGGCAGGGGGCGCATCGCGCTGGTCACCGGCGGCGCCAGCGGCATCGGCGAGGCCTGCACGCAAGTGCTCGCCGCCCAGGGCTGGCGGGTGATCGTGGCCGACCGCGAGGCCGCCGCCGCCGAGGCCGTCGCCGCACGCATCGGCGGCGCGGCGCTGGTGTTCGACGTCTCTTCCGCCGAGGCCACCGAGGCCGCCGCCGCCGACTGCGAGGCCCGCTTCGGCCCGGTGGCGGCGCTGGTCACCAGCGCCGGAATCATCCAGCCGCCGCTGGCCCCGGAGACGTTCTCTCTCGACGATTTCGACCGGGTGATCGCGGTGAACCTGCGCGGCACCTATGTGAGCTGCACCGCCTTCGGCACCCGCATGGCCCGGCGCGGCGCGGGGGCCATCGTCACCATCGGCTCCATCACCGCGCTGCGGGCGGTGCCGCTGCACGCCTATGCCCCGTCCAAGGCGGCGGTGGTGCACATGAGCGAATGCCTGGCCGCGGAATGGGGACGCTCGGGCGTGCGGGTCAACTGCGTCTCGCCGGGCTACGTGGCGACGCCGCCCTTGCGCGCAGCCATCGCCCGCGGCCAGCGCGACCCGGCGGCCCTGGCGGAAGCGGCGGCCCAGGGCCGGATGGTGGAGCCGGCCGAGATCGCCGAGGCCGTCGCCTTCCTGCTTTCCGACGCCGCCTCGGCGATCACCGGCATCAACCTGCCGGTGGATGCCGGCTGGCTGGTGGGCTCGCACCTGGGCACCTATGGCGGGTCGGGGCCGGCCCGCGCCCCCAGCGCCTGAGTCGGCACCTCGCGAGCGCCGTCCGGAAAGCCTCGGCCGGCTTGCCTGCCCCGCTCCCCAGCGCCGTGCCCGGCCTTGTGCCGGGCAGCCACGTCGAACCGCTTGGGGCAACGTGCAGAAGCCGGTCACCGGCTCGCCGCGTGGCGGGCCGGCGCGGGATGCGTGCGGGCGCGGTTCACACAGACGGCCGGCGACCGATAGGCCTGGAGACAAGGGGCGACGTCCCCTGGAAGCGCCCATCCGGGCGGCGTCCGAACGCGCGTTCAGCCGTCGTGCCCGGTGCCGTAGGCGGCGAGGAAGACCCGCACCGCGCCGTCCACCGTCGCCGCGATCTCGGCCTCGGTGGGCTGCCGGTCCAGGCCGAACAGCAGGCCCTTCACCAGATTGCCCTGGCACAGGTTGAAGAACTGGAAGGCCGCCGCCTCGCAATCGGGCACCGCCAGATGGCCGAGCGCGGTCTGGCGGGCGAAGAGATCGGCGAGCCGCCGGCCGCCCTGGCACGGGCCGATCTCGAAGAAGGTGCGGCCCACCGCGGGAAACTTCTCCGCCGCGCCGATAACCATCCGCAGCAGCCGGATATGGTCGGGCTGCACCATCATGGTCATGAAGGTCTGGCCGATCCGCCGCAGCAGGCTGGCGACGTCGCGGTCGTCGGGATCGTACTCGAACAGGCGCTCGGCGGACTTGCGGCGGTCCACCTCCACCAGCGCCTGGAAGAGCTCCACCTTGCCGGCGAAGTAGACGTAGATGGTCGCCTTGGAGACGCCGCTGGCGCGGGCGATCTCGTCCATGCTGGCGCCGTCGAAGCCCTTGTCGAAGAAGACCCGGCGGGCGCCGTCGATGATCTCGCGGCGCTTGCCGGATTCCGGCTCGTCCGCGACCGGCACCACCTCGACCGCTTCCCCATTGCTCGCCTGCATCATCTCCACCTTCCTGCCCGGCGCCATCCCCGCCTCGACGGCAGAGCGGAACCGGTTCGATCGCGACCCCGCCCTCAAAATAGTTGACTGAACGGTTCAGTTCAATATAGTTAAATCCAACATGACTGAACGGTTCAGTTTACCCAACGGCGGAGACGTTTCGTGGCACAGGTGACGAGAAGCGCGCCGGCCGAAGGCGAGGCCGCCGCCCCTTCGGCCGCGGTGACCGTGCTGAAGGCCCGCCCCAAGGACACACCGGCTCCGGACACCCCGGCCCCGGATGCGCTGTGGCGCGAGGCGCCTGAAACCCCGGCGGCCAAGCCGCCGTCCCGCAGGCGCCTCGTGCTCGGGGCGGTGCTTGCAGTCGCGGTGGCAGGCGGCGCCTGGTATGGCAGCCACTGGTGGCAGGTGGGGCGGTTCGAAGTCTCCACCGACGATGCCTATGTGGGTGCCGAAACCTCGATCCTCGCCGCCAAGGTGGGCGGCTACGTGACCGCGGTGGAAGTGGTGGCCAACCAGACGGTGAAGGCCGGCGACGTCATCGCCCGCATCGACGACGGCGACTATGCGCTCGCCGTCCAGGCCGCGCAGGACAAGATCGCTACCCAGGAAGCTGCCCTCGCCCGCTTCGACGAGCAGGAAAAGGCCGCGGCCGCGACGGTGGCCCAGGCCGAGGCGCAGTCCGCCGCCGCCGACGTGGAACAGGAGCGCAGCCAGCTGGAATTCGACCGGCAGGACAAGCTTGCCCGGTCCAACTTCGCCAGCCGCTCGGTGCTCGACAATGCCCGCGCCGACCGCGACAAGGCCCGCGCCAACGTCCTCTCCGCGCAGGCCGCGAAGGCCTCCGCCGCCGCGGCGCAGGCCGTCCTCCAGGCACAGCGCACCGAAGCCGTGCGGGTGCTGGCGGAATACCGCACCGCCCGCGACCAGGCGCAGCGCAACCTCGACTTCACGGTGGTGCGCGCCCCCATCGACGGGGTGGTGGGCAACCGGGCGGTTCAGGTGGGCCAGCTGGTTCAGCCCGGCACCCGCCTTGCCGCCGTCGTCCCCCTCGACGGCGTCTATGTGGACGCCAACTTCAAGGAGACCCAGCTCGGCCGGCTGCATCCCGGGCAGAGCGTGCGGGTCTATGTGGATGCCTATCCCGACCGCGACTTCACCGGCCGGGTGGTGAGCGTGTCGCCGGCCTCCGGCTCGGTGTTCAGCCTGCTGCCGCCGGAGAACGCCACCGGCAACTTCACCAAGATCGTCCAGCGCATCCCGGTGCGGATCGCCTTCGACGCCGCGGTGCGCGAGGGCCATGAGCTGCGGCCGGGCATGTCGGTGACGGCGGTGGTAGACACCCGCGCCGGCGGCTCCTGAGCGCCGGCCCGGACCGCCCGAGGATACGACCCATGGCGAACGCCTCCATCGCCGGCCCCGCGGCCGGCACCGGACACGAGACGAGGCGCATGTTCGCCTTTCTCGCCATGGTGTTCGGCATGTTCATGGCGATCCTGGACATCCAGATCGTCTCCGCCTCGCTGGCCGAGATCCAGGCCGGGCTTGCCGCGTCGTCCGACGAGATTTCCTGGGTGCAGACCAGCTACCTCATCGCCGAGGTGGTGATGATCCCGCTGTCCGGCTTCCTGTCGCGGGCGCTGTCCACCCGCTGGCTGTTCGCCGCCTCGGCCGCCGGCTTCACGGTGATGAGCCTTTTGTGCGCCACCGCCACCTCCATCGAGCAGATGATCGTCTTCCGGGCGCTGCAGGGCTTCCTCGGCGGCGGCATGATCCCCACCGTGTTCGCCGCCGCCTACTCCGTCTTCCCGCGGGAGAAGCAGCCCATCGTCGCCCCGATGATCGGCCTGGTGGCGACCCTCGCTCCCACCATCGGCCCCACGGTGGGCGGCTATCTCACCGATCTGTTCTCCTGGCACTGGCTGTTCCTGGTGAACGTGGTGCCGGGCATCGGGGTGGTCATCGCCACCGTGACCCTGGTGGACTTCGACGAGCCCGACTTCGCCCTGCTCGACCGGTTCGACTGGTGGGGCCTGCTGTTCATGGCCGGCTTCCTCGGCAGCCTCGAATACGTGCTGGAGGAAGGCCCCACCAACGACTGGTTCGAGGACCGAGCCATCTTCGTCTTCGCCATCGTGTGCGTGGTTTCGGCAGTGGCGTTCTTCACCCGGGTGCTGCGCGCGAAGGAGCCGGTGGTGGACGTGCGGGCCTTCGCCAACCGCAACTTCGCCATCGGCTCTGGCTTCAGCTTCGTGCTGGGCATCGGGCTCTATGGGCTCACCTATCTCTACCCGGTCTTCCTCGGCCGGGTGCGCGGCTACTCGGCGCTGCAGATCGGCGAGACCATGTTCGTCACCGGCATCGCCATGTTCCTCACCGCGCCCATTGCCGGGCGGCTGATGCAGAAGCTCGACCCGCGGGTGATGATGGGGCTCGCCTTCGCCGGCTTCGCGCTGGGCACCTGGTGGGTGACCTTCATCACCAAGGACTGGGACTTCTGGGACCTGCTGATCCCACAGATCCTGCGCGGCACCTCGCTGATGCTGGCGATGATCCCCATCAACAACATCTCGCTGGGCACCCTGCCGCCGGCCCAAATCAAGAACGCCTCCGGCCTGTTCAACCTCACGCGCAACCTGGGCGGCGCGGTGGGCCTTGCCCTCATCAACACCATGCTGAACCACCGCTGGGACCTGCACCTTGCCCGCCTGCACGACAGCGTGGAATGGGGCAGCGCGATCGCGCTCGAGCGGCTCGACGGCATGACCCAGGCCCTCTCCGAACTCGGCTCGGCCGCCGGCGACGCCGCGCTGAAGGAGATGGCGCTGATGGTGCGGCAGCAGGCGCTGGTGATGTCGTTCGCCGACGTCTTCTACCTGCTCACCTTCCTGTTCCTCGCCCTGGTGCTGGTGGCGCCGGCCATGCGCCGCCCCAAGGCGGGCGCGGGCGGCGGGGGCGGGCACTGAGACCCGGCTCCAGGCCAGCGCCGGAGCGGAGACAGGCCAGGGCCCGAGTGGCGAGAGTATCGCGCCTAAGCGGGCAGACATTCGCGCCTGAGCGCAGGGACTTCGCCCGCCCCCGAACCTCCCAGCGCCCGGTTTACTCGGGCCCGTCGATCAGCGGGTTCGGCTTGGCGAAGTGCTGCAGGGTGCCGCGGCTTGTGATGTGGACCCACTGCCCCTCGGTGGCGACGCCGTAGGCCTTCAGCGCGGCGAAGGCCCGCGACAGGTTCTCCGGGGTCATGCCGAGCAGCGAGGACAAGGTCCGCTTCTCGAAGCCCAGCGCGATGCGGCCGGTCCCGCCCTGGGCGTCGTCCTCCCGCAGCAGCCAGTTGGCCAGCCGTTCGGCCGCGGAGCGCAGCTTCTGGTTCTTCACTTCCTTGATGGTGCTGCGATAGTCGCGGGCAAGCTCGGTGATGACCGCGCGGGTGAAGGCAGCATCGGCCACCAGCGCGGTGCGGACCGACTCGGCGGGGATCATCAGCACCTGCGACTTCTCCAGCGTCCGGGCCGACTGCAGGTAGACCTGGTCGTTGAGGACCGCCGCCAGGATGAACACCCCCACCGGGCGGACGATGGAGATGGTGGTGTCGCGCCCGCCGCCGGAGGCGAACATCTCCACCAGCCCCTCCACCACCACGTGCAGGAAGTCGGCCGGGTCGCTCTCGTTGATCAGCACCACCCCCGGCGGAAAGCGCTGGAGGAAGCCGGCGCGCACCAGGTCGGCGAAGGGCGTTTCCGCCACGTCGCGAAACAGGGGCAGGCCGCGCATGGCGGCGATGTCTTCAGGCCTCATTCCATTCCTCAAAGGAAGCGTCACTGAAATGATATACTTGCGGCTTGATAAATGTCAATCGTTCAATTGAAAACTGATATTTGCGTAGTACAAATTATATGGCCACCCGGATGGACTGGATTAAAATTGAAAACAATTCCAGAATAGGGGATCCCTTACTGACATAGGTCAAAGATCGCATCTTCTCGCTGCCGCAGCTTCCGCATTGCACGACGGGTCCGCGCTCGTGCAACAGGCGAGATAAGCCATGCAACAATCAACAGACGTGAGCGTCGCCGACCAGCGAACCTCACTCACCATGAGTACCGTCGCCTTCACCGTATGCTTCGCGGTGTGGACGATCTTTTCCATCATCGGCATCCGGATCCGTCAGGACCTGGGCCTGAGCGACACTCAGTTCGGCCTCCTCATCGGCACCCCGATTCTCACCGGGTCGCTGATCCGCGTCGCCCTCGGCATCTGGGCCGACGTCTATGGCGGGCGGGTGGTGTTCACCTTCACCATGCTCGCCGCCGCGGTGGCGACCTTCCTGCTCACCTTCGCCCACACCTATCCGCAGTTCCTGGTGGCGGCGCTCGGGGTGGGCATCGCCGGCGGCTCGTTCGCGGTGGGCGTCGCCTATGTGTCGCGCTGGTACCCGGCCCAGAAGCAGGGCACCGCGCTCGGCATCTTCGGCGCCGGCAATGTCGGCTCGGCGGTCACCAAGTTCCTCGCCCCTTTCGTGATGGTCGCCTACGGCTGGCAGACGGTGGCGCAGATCTGGGCCGCCGCGCTGGTCGTCATGGCGGTGATCTTCTTCCTGACCACCAAGGACGACCCCGTCCTGGTGGAGCGCCGCCGCCTCGGCATCAAGCCGAAGAATGCGTGGCTGGAGCTCGAGCCGCTGAAGA
>CALMSN010000090.1 GCA_937872325.1 uncultured Xanthobacter sp.
CGTCGATATAGTTGGCGCTGACGCCGGCGCCCAGGGTCAGCCAGTCGGTGACCCGGTAGGCCGCCGAGATCTGGGCGTTCATGTCGAAGATGCGGCTGTAGCAGCCGTAATAGCGCCCCGACCAGTTGCACGGCGCATCGGTGATGAGGCCGTAGGGGGCAGTCAGCGCGAAGCCGATGGCGAGGTCGCCCATGGCGTAGCTGAGATAGCTCGCCGGAATGGCGCCGTCGTCGGCGATGTCGCCGACGCCCAGGCGACCGAGATCTGTGCCGAAGGCGTCGGTGGCGCCCAGCACGTCGATGCCGGCATGGGGCATCACATAGGTGACGTTGGCCTCCACGGCGAGGCCGGGGGCGAAGCCGACGGCGGCCGGATTCCAGGTCATGGCGGAAAGGCCATCGCCGCCCGCCGCGGCGCCGGCGAAGGACGTGCCCTGATAGTAGGCGCCCTGCTCGCGCAGCCCGAAACCGCCCGCCCCGGCAGCGCCGGGAAGCAGCAGGGCCGGCGCCGCAAGCGCCGAGAGGAGGACAGGCAGACGGAAAGGCAGGAGCGCCTGCGCGGAACGGCGCGCTCGGCACCCAACGGAACGCAGCACCATCCCTCTCCCCTCCTCCGGAGGCATGGTGCAGGGCACCACCCGTTGCTTTCGCCTGAGTTCAAACAGCCCGGTCGCCTCCAGCATGTCCAAATGCCCGGCCGCGTCAACACCGGGCAAGTGGAGAGCGTGAAATATCCGCTGCCGCGGCAAGATCATGCGGTGCATCGAACCGCAGCCGGTCCACAACTCTTGGTGTATAGGCTGATCGGTAACCGGGAATGGCAAGCCGCGGCGCGCAGAATATTGCACGGCATTCTGATTCCCGCCGCCCCCGGCCCCAGATGGCAGGCACAGCAGCCCCGCCAGCCGCCTTGCAGCATCCGGGCCTGCGTGTATCGTGAGCCGCCGGATGCTGCCGTATAGGTGAGGCCATGGCATCTTTGCGGAACCAGATGTCTCCGTCCGGGGCCGATCTCCCCGGCGATGTCGCTGACCCGGCGGACGGGCGGCAGCGCGATGCGCCGGGCTCGTCCCGCCCCGCGGCCGCGGATTCCGGCGAGCCGTTCTTCTCGGTGACGGCGCTGGCGCGCGACCTCGGCGTCACCGCCCGCACCATCCGCTTCTACGAGGACAAGGGCCTCATCGCCCCGGGCCGGGCGGGCGCCATGCGGGTCTATACCCGGCGCGACCGGGCCCGGCTGATGCTGATCCTGCGCGGCAAGCGGCTCGGCTTCAGCCTGCGCGAGGTCGGCGACTATCTGGACCTCTACGACATGGATCCCGGCCAGGGCGCGCAGCTGCGCCTGCTGGTGAAGAAGGTGCGCGATCGCCTCGACCTGCTCGGCGAGCAGCGCCGGGCGCTGGAAGAGACCATCGCCGAGCTGACCGACATCGAAGCCGCGGCCACCGCCGCCCTCGCCAGAGAAACCGCCGGCTGACCGCCGCCGGCCCATATAACCCCAGACCGGGAGGCGCCCTCATGCCCAACGTCTCGAACGTCGTGATCGCAGGCTACGCCCGCTCGCCCTTCACCCCCGCCCGCAAGGGCGAGCTCGCGCGGGTGCGGCCCGACGACCTCGCCGCCCAGGTGGTGGCCGCCCTCCTCGCCCGCACCGGCGCCAATGCCGAGGAGCTGGAGGACCTCATCCTCGGCTGCGCCTTCCCCGAGGGCGAGCAGGGCCTCAACGTGGCGCGGCTGGTGGGGCTCATCGCCGGGCTGCCGCAGAGCGTCGCCGGGGTGACGGTGAACCGCTTCTGCGGCTCCTCCATGCAGGCGGTGCACATGGCGGCGGGACAGATCCGGCTCGGTGCCGGCGACGCCTTCGTCTGCGCCGGGGTGGAGAGCATGAGCCGGGTGCCCATGCCGGGCTTCAACCCGATGCCGAACCCGATGCTCTACGAGAAGCTCCCCGCCGCCTACATGGGCATGGGCGAGACGGCGGAGAACGTCGCGGTGCGCTGGCAGGTGGCGCGGGCGGACCAGGAGGCGTTCGCCGTCGAAAGCCACCGCAAGGCGGCGGCCGCCACCGCCGAAGGCCGGCTCGCCGACGAGATCGTCCCCATCCGCATCGACGGCCACGCCATCCGCGAGGACGGCTGCATCCGCCCCGATGCATCGGCCGAGGCGCTGGCCGAGCTGAAGCCCGCCTTCGACGCCGCCGGCACGGTGACCGCCGGCACCTCCTCGCCGCTCACCGACGGCGCCGCCGCGGTGCTGGTGTGCAGCGAGGCCTATGCCCAGAAGGCCGGCCTCCAGCCCCTCGCCCGGGTGCGCAGCGTGGCGGTCTCCGGCTGCGGGCCGGAGGTGATGGGCATCGGCCCGGTGGCGGCCAGCCGCAAGGCGCTGGCCCGGGCGCAGATCGACCTCGCGGAGGTGGAGGTGGTGGAGCTGAACGAGGCTTTCGCCGCCCAGGCCCTCGCCTGCATCCGCGAGCTGGGCATCGCGGAGGAGACCTTGAACATCGACGGCGGCGCCATCGCGCTGGGCCATCCGCTGGGGGCGACCGGCGCGCGCATCGTCGGCAAGGCGGCGGCGCTGCTGGAGCGCACCGGGGGGCGCTACGCCCTCGCCACCCAGTGCATCGGCGGCGGCCAGGGCATCGCCACCGTCCTCGAACGGATCTGAGGGAGGCCGCCATGGAGCACGCTCGGATCCCGGGTGAGATCACCAGGGTCGCCGTCATCGGCGCCGGGGTGATGGGCGCCGGCATCGCCGCCCAGGTGGCCAAGGCCGGCCTGCAGGTGCTGCTGCTCGACCTCGCCCCCGAGGGCGCGGCCCGCCGCTCCATCGTCGCCGAGACGGCGGTGGAAAAGCTGCTGAAGGCCGATCCCGCCCCCTTCATGACCAAGCGCGCCGCCCGGCTGGTGACCCCGGGCAATATCGAGGACGACCTCGCCCTCGTCGCCGGCTGCGACCTCGTCATCGAGGCGGTGGTGGAGCGGCTGGAGGTGAAGCAGGCGCTCTATCGCCGCCTCACCGGCATCCTCAAGCCCGGCTGCGCGGTCTCCTCCAACACCTCCACCATTCCCCTGGCGGCGCTGACGGCGGGGCTGCCGGAGACGTTCTGCCGGGCCTTCCTCATCACCCACTTCTTCAATCCGCCGCGCTACATGCGCCTGGTGGAGGTGGTGGCGGGGCCGCTCACCGATCCGGGTCTGGCGGCGGCGGTCACCCGCTTCCTCGACATCCGCCTCGGCAAGACGGTGGTGGCGGCGAAGGACACGCCGGGCTTCATCGCCAACCGGCTCGGCACCTTCTGGCTGCAACTCGCGGTGGGCGAGGCGTTCGCGCAGGGCCTCACCGTGGAGGCGGCGGACGCGGTGATGGGCCGGCCCTTCGGCTTCCCCAAGACCGGCGTCTTCGGCCTGCTCGATCTCGTCGGGCTCGACCTGATGCCGCACGTCCAGGGCTCGCTGAAGTCGGCGATGCCGCCGGGCGATCCGTTCCACGCCACCCTGCGCGAGCTGCCCCTCATCACCCGGATGATCGAGAGCGGCCATACCGGACGCAAGGGCAAGGGCGGCTTCTACCGGCTCGACCGCTCCGGCGGCGGCAAGCAGAAGCAGGCCATCGACCTCGCCGGCGGCGAGTATCGCCCGACCATGGCCGCCGACCTGCCGGAGCTGGCCGAGACCGACCTTGCAGGCCTCCTCGCCTCTCCCGGCCCGGCCGGCCGCTATGCCCGGGCGGTGATGGCGCCGACGCTGGCCTATGCCGCCCGCCTGGTGCCGGAGGCGGCGGACGACATCGCCGCCGTCGATGCCGCCATGCGGCTCGGCTACAACTGGCGCTGGGGACCATTCGAGCTGATGGACCGCATCGGCCCGGCCCGCCTCGCCGGCCTGCTGATGGCCGAGGGCGAGGTGGTGCCGCCGCTGCTCGCCGCCGCCACGGAGACCCCCTTCTACCGGATCGCCGACGGGCGGACCGAGGCGCTGGGCCCCGACGGCGCCTATCGCCCGGTGCCGCGGCCCGTGGGCGTGCTGAGCCTCGCCGACATCAAGCGCGCCGGCCCACCGGTGGCGAAGAACGCCTCCGCCGCCCTCTGGGATCTCGGCGACGGCGTGCTGTGCCTCGAATTCACCTCCAAGAGCAACGCCCTGGACGAGGCCATCATCTCGCTGCTGGCGACCGCCCTGAAGCTGGTGAAGGCCAAGTACAAGGCGCTCGTCATCTACAATGAAGGCGCCAACTTCTCGGTGGGCGCCAATCTCGGGCTTGCCCTGTTCGCCTGCAATATCGGCGCCTTCGGCGAGGTGGAGCGGCAGGTCTCGGCCGGGCAGAAGGTGTTTCAGGAGATGAAGCACGCGCCCTTCCCGGTGGTCGCGGCGCCCTCCGGCCTGGCGCTCGGCGGCGGCTGCGAGATCCTCCTGCATGCCAGCGCCGTCCAGGCCCATGCGGAGAGCTATATCGGCCTCGTGGAATGCGGGGTCGGGGTGCTGCCCGCCTGGGGCGGCTGCGCCGCCATGCTGGAGCGCTGGCAGGCGGATCCGCGCACTCCCAAGGGGCCGATGCCCGCCGTCGCGAAAGTATTCGAGATGGTCTCCACAGCCACCGTCGCCAAGTCCGCGGCCGAGGCGAAGGAGATGAAGTTCCTGCGCGAGAGCGACGGCATCACCATGAACCGCGACCGGCTTCTCGCCGACGCCAAGGCGAGGGCGCTGGCGCTCCTCGCCGACCATGCCCCGCCCGTGCCGCGCGAGCTCACTTTGCCCGGCCCCAGCGGCAAGGTGGCGCTGAGGATGGCGGTGCACGACTTCCGCAAGCGCGGCCTCGCCACCGCCCATGACGCGGTCGTGGCGGATGCGCTGGCCACCGTGCTCTCCGGCGGCGCCGCCGACGCCATCGAGCCGGTGAACACCCACAAGGTGCTCGACCTGGAGCGGGAAAACTTCATGAAGCTCATCCGCACCGAGGCTACCCTCGACCGGATCGAGCATGTGCTGGAGACCGGCAAGCCGCTGCGCAATTGAGGGATGGAGCCATGCGACACTGGGCTCATGCCGCCGCCGTCTCGCTGGCCCTCTGCGGGCTGGCGCCGGCGCAGCAGGACATGCCAGCGGGCATGCCGCGGGAGCAGCTCCAGCAGGAGTTCGCCATGATCCAGGCGGCGCTCCAGACTGGACGGCCTCTCGATCCCGCAGCTCGGTCCCACCGGTTCGATGGTGAAGAGGCCGCCCGCCTCTTCACGGGCAAACGGTGGGCCCTCGGCGGGCTGCACCTGAACTCCCGCTATGACTTCTTCGAGGACGGTCGCCTGCGAACCACGACCCTGCCCTCGCCTCCGTACCCCGCAGCGCAAACGGTCAGGATGGGAGAATGGGCGATCGAAGGCGACAGGCTTTGCCTCATCTTCGCGGAATCGGGGGCCGCCGCGAGGCGCTCGTGCATCGTCGGCTATGGGCTCGGCAATTCCGTCGTCCTCGCCGTCCCTGACGACAACACCCCGGCGAAGGGGACCATTTTCGGAGTCCTTACCAACGCCGAGGCCATCCCTGACTGAACGTTCGCCGCATCAGGCGGCGTTCGGAAATGAGACACAACACCTTCGGGAGCCGCCGCCATGCAGGTCTACACCCCGCCGCTGCGCGACATGCGCTTCGTCCTGCACGAGCTTCACGGCAGCGACGAGCTCAGCACCCTGCCCGGCCTCGACGAGCTCACCGCCGACGTCATCGACGCGGTGCTGGAGGAGGCCGGCAAGCTCGCCACAAACGTGCTCGCCCCGCTCAATGCCAGCGGCGACCGGGAGGGCTGCACCTATGAGAACGGCGTGGTGCGCACGCCCTCCGGCTTCAAGGAAGCCTACCGCACCTATGTGGAAGGCGGATGGGCCGGCATCGGCAACGATCCGGCCCATGGCGGCCAGGGCCTGCCCTATTCGGTGACCAAGCTGGTGGAGGAGATGCTGTGCTCCGGCAATCTCGCCTTCGGCATCTTTCCCGGCCTCACCCAGGGCGCCTGCCACGCGCTCGGCGCCCATGCCGACGCCGAACTGAAGGCGCGCTTCTTGCCGAAGCTGGTCTCGGGCGAATGGTCCGGCACCATGTGCCTCACCGAGCCCCAGTGCGGCACCGACCTCGGGCTGGTGCGCACCCGCGCGGTGCCGCGCGGTGACGGCAGCTATGGGGTCACCGGCGCCAAGATCTTTATCTCCGCCGGCGAGCACGACCTCACCGCCAACATCGTCCACCTGGTGCTCGCCCGCCTGCCCGACGCGCCGGCCGGCATCAAGGGCATCTCGCTGCTGGCGGTGCCGAAGCTGCTGCCCGATGCCGAGGGGCGGCCAGGGCCGCGCAACGGCGTCACCTGCGCCGGCATCGAGCACAAGATGGGCCTTCACGGCTCGCCGACCTGCCAGATGGTGTTCGAGGACGCCACCGGCTGGCTGGTGGGCGAGCCCCACAAGGGCATGCGCGCCATGTTCGCCATGATGAACGCCGAGCGCCTCTCGGTGGGCACCCAGGGGCTGGGCCTCGGCGAGGCGGCCTACCAGTCCGCCGTCGCCTACGCCCGCGAGCGGCTGCAGGGGCGTGCGCTTTCGGGGGCGCGGCATCCGGAGCTGCCGGCCGATCCCATCCTAGTGCATCCGGACGTGCGGCGCATGCTGATGACCATGCGCGCCAACACCGAAGGCTGCCGGGCGCTCGCCGCCTGGATCGCCCGCGCCCTCGACCGCGCCGAGCGCAGTCCCGATCCGGAAATCCGCAAGCGGGCGGAAGACCTCACCGCCCTCATGACCCCGATCGTGAAGGCGCTGTTCACCGACCTCGGCTTCGAGACCGCCTCCCTCGGGATGCAGGTGATGGGCGGGCACGGCTACATCCGCGACCAGGGCATGGAGCAGTACATGCGCGATGCCCGCATCGCCATGATCTACGAGGGTACCAACGGCATCCAGGCGCTGGATCTCGTGGGCCGCAAGTTGCCGGCCCATGCCGGGCGCTACCTGCGCCGCTTCTTCCACCCGGTGCAGGACTTCCTCGACGCGGCGGCGGACGACGACGACCTCGCCCCGCTGGTGGGTCCCCTAGCGAAGGCCTTCGGCGCGCTTCAGCTGGCCAGCGCCCACGTCGCCGAGAAGGGGCTCAGGGATCCGGAAGAGGCCGGCGCGGCGGCCAGCGCCTATCTGCGGCTGTTCGGCCGGGTGGCCCTCGGCTACATGTGGGCCCGGATGGCGCAGACGGCGTTCGCGCGCCGCGCGGCCGGCGGCCCGGATGGCGCCTTCTATGCCGCCAAGATCGCCACCGCCCGCTTCTACATGGACAAGCTGCTGCCGGAAGCTGCCGGCTTGTGGGGCGACATCAAATCTGGAAAAAGCGCCGTGATGGCGCTCGACGACGCCGCGTTCTGAAGGGGGACCTCCATGGCCGACGCCGACAGCCTCATCGCCGCTCTCGAAGCCCATGCCGAGACCCTGGGCCGGCTCGGCCACACGGTGCGGTTCGACCTCACCGACACCGGCCACTCCATCCTGCTCGACGCCACCGGCGCGGCGCTGGAGGTGCGGCACGGCGAGGAGCCGGCGGAAGCGGTGTTCAAGCTTTCCACCGATACCCTGGACAAGCTGATGACCCGGCGCCTAGGCCCGATGCTCGCCTTCACCACCGGGCGGCTGCGCATCGAGGGCTCGCAAGGGGTGGCGCTGAAGCTCGCCGGCCTGCTGGGAAGCTGATTTCCAGGGCGCCCCCGCGCGTGGCAGGGGCTTCGATTAAGTCAGGCCGACACGGGCCACCCGGCCGGCGCACGACCTATGCCTGACATTTCCGCGGAAACATCGATCCTGCCCGGGGCTGCGGCCTCCGGGGGGATGCGGGCCGCGAGGATAGGCACACCGCCGGGGGCGTTGAAGACATGCCTCCCGGCGCCGGACGAAGCATCCCGTCCGGCGTCCGGACAGCGCGGCGCTGAAAATTCAGGCACCGGCAGCGAAGCTGCCTTCATGAAGGCCAGACCATCGCCCGGCGGCACGCACCACCGCGCACGAAAGCGTGCGCCGGCGGGCGTGACGCGAACAGGTACCTTGATACGGAGAATGCCGGCTCTGCACCGCCCCGCCCGGCGATGGCTACGGGCTGGGGCGTCGAACCGGCGGGCGGCGAAGGCTCAGGGCCCAGGCCGGAGGGCGGCGATCAGTCGTTGACCGCTTCCTTGAGGCCCTTGCCGGGCGTGAACTTCGGCGCCTTGGAGGCCTTGATCTTCACCGGCTTGCCGGTGCGCGGGTTGCGGCCTTCACGGGCGGCGCGGGTGACCACCGAGAAGCTGCCGAAACCGATCAGCTTGACTTCCTCACCCTGCTTCAGGGCGTTGGCGATGATGTCGAAGGTGGCGTCCACGGCCGCTGCCGCTGCGGTCTTCGTGAGCTTCGCCTCTTCGGCCACCGCGGCGATCAGTTCGTTCTTGGTGGTCATGTGACCTTCCCTTCCGTTGTCGAAACGCGAATCGTGACCCGGAGAGCCGGGACGATCCGGCGCGAGCATCACGGAAAATGCGGCTTTTGCAAGCGTGATCGGCGACAAACCCGCACCAATGCACGATTTCTCGGACTTCCAGTTCGAAAAAGCAAAAAGGCGGTGCGTCATCCGCACCGCCTTTTCTTTTCAAGATAAAACTTCAACCAACAGTTAAGTCACTGGCACCGCTCAGTGAGCGACCACGCCAGGGGTATCCTGCTCTGGGAGAGGGGCGTCCACCGGGCGCTCTTCCCAGGTGATGGGCTCCAGCTTGCGGACCAGCGCGTTGGCCAGCACCTCGTCCATCCGCGACACCGGGATGATCTCCAGCGCGTTCTTCACGTTGGCCGGGATGTCCGCCAGGTCCTTGGCGTTTTCCTCGGGGATCAGCACCCGCTTGATGCCGCCGCGCAGCGCCGCCAGCAGCTTCTCCTTGAGGCCGCCGATCGGCAGCACGCGGCCGCGCAGCGTGATCTCGCCGGTCATCGCGACATCGTGGCGGACCGGGATGCCGGTCATGACCGAGATGATCGCGGT
>CALMSN010000091.1 GCA_937872325.1 uncultured Xanthobacter sp.
ATATATCCCATGAAAATGGCCGCCCCGTTCCCGAGGCGGCCAGTCTAATCGATCAGCCCGGCTTTCCACACAGTCTGCCGAGGGCGCGGGGGTTTTCAAGACCTTCAGGTGCAGGGCCGGATCACTCGTTGTTCCGGCCGCCGAACAGCTGGAGCAGCATCATGAACAGGTTGATGAAGTCCAGGTACAAAGCGAGGGCGCCCATGATGGCCTTGCGGCCCATCACCGCCTGGTCGTCGCCGGCGAAGTACATCTCCTTGATGCGCTGGGTGTCGTAGGCGGTGAGGCCCGCGAACACCAGGACGCCGACCACGGAGACGATGAACTGCAGCATCGTCGAGCCGAGGAAGATGTTCACCACCGAGGCGATGATGATGCCGAACAGGCCCATCATCAGGAACGAGCCCATCCCCGACAGGTCACGCTGGGTGGTGTAGCCGTAGAGGCTCAGCGCACCGAACGAGGCCGCGGTGATGAAGAACACCCGCACGATGCTCTCGTGGGTGTAGACGAGGAAGATGGTGGACATCGAGACGCCCATCAGCGCCGCGAACACCCAGAAGGTGAGCTGCGCCGCGGGCACGCTCATCCGCTCCACCCGGAAGCTGAGGAAGAACACCGCGCCGAGCGGGGCCAGCATCACCACCCACTTGAACGGGCTGGTGAACAGGAACTGCCCCAGGGCGGTCAGCCCCATCCGGCCGGTGGCGGGGTCGGTCACCGTCGCCGCCATGAACACGCCCAGCGCGGCGGCGCCGGTAATGGCAAGGCCGAGCGCCATGTAATTGTACACGCTGAGCATGTACGAACGCAGGCCCTGGTCGATCGCGGCCTGCGAGCGCGTCACCGTCGTGTTCCAACGCCCGGCGACGTTGCGATCATAATCGGACATCGTCGTTCCCCTTGAAGACCTCATCGATCCCACCCATGGCGGGAGTCGAGGCCAATATGGTGGGTTCAGCCAAGCCCGGCAAGACGAACCAGATGAAATTTACGCAAGGTCACCCCGCGATATGCCGCCCCTGCGGAGCCGGACATAGAGCGCCCCGGCACCGCCATGGCGGGGGCCGGCCTCCTCGAAGCCGAGCACGATCGCGCGCAATGCCGGCTCGGCCAGCCAGTGCGGCACCGCACGCCGCAGAATGCCGCGGGCCTCGCCGAACAGGAGCGTGCCGCCATCCTCGCCGCGCTCCGCGCCCTTGCCGGTGATCACCAGCACCACGCTGTGGCCGGCCGCATGGGCCTCCACCAGGAAGCGGCGCAGCCGGGCGTGCGCCGCCGCCTGGGTGAGGCCGTGCAGGTCGAGCCGCGCCCCCACCTGGGCGCCGCGCATCAGCCGGCGCCGGGCCTTGGGCTCCAGCGGCGCCAGGGGCTTGACCGGGGGTGCCGATTGGGCCGACGGCGCCTTGGCGGTGCCTTTCACCGATGGCGCGCGGCCGGGCTGCCGGGATGCCGCGCCCTCCGGCGGGCCGGCGTCGGGGTTCGAGGCATCGGATGGCGGCGCGGCGGCAGGAGACGCGTCCGAAGGAGCTGGGGCGATGCGCGGCGCCGGCCGCAGCGGCGCGACGGCCGGCACGACGTGCGCCCACAGCGCCCGCTCCTCGGCGCTGAGGATGCGGCGGCGCCGGCCGCGGGACGGTCCGGGCGGGGCGCGCGTGGTCATGGCCGGCGGGTGGGCATCAGCGGGCCGCCGTGCCGCTGCGGCGGGGCACCAGGATGGTGAACTGCCCATCATGGCGGAGCCGGCCGGCGAGGGAGGCCATCTCGGGCCCCGCGCCGAAATAGAGGTCCGCCCGCGCCGGGCCGACGATGGCGGATCCGGTGTCCTGGGCGATCATCAGCCGGCGGAACGGCTCGGCCGTGCCCGGGGCGCTCAGCGGCAGGTTGGCAGCGACGAACACCGGCGTGCCGTAGGCGTGCAGCAGCCGGTCCACCGCCAGCGAGCGCCCGGCGGTGAGCGGCACCCCCTCGGCCCCCATGGCGCCGGCATCGGCCGGCAGGTCCAGGGCCTTGAAAAAGGCGTAGGAGCGGTTCTCCCGCCGCAGCGCCCGGCCAGCCTGCGGATCCTGCGCCATGAAGGCGCGGATGCGGTCCATGCTCATCTCGTCCCGCGGGACCAGGCCGCGGGCGATGAGCAGGCGGGCCACCGCCAGGTAGGTGTGCCCGTTATAGCCGTCATAGTTCAGCCGCAGCACCCGGCCGTCGGGCAGGCGCACCCGCCCGGAGCCCTGGATCTGCATGAAGAAGAGGTCCACCGGGTCGCGCAGGTAGGCGATCTCCAGTCCGCGCCCGGCGAGCGCGCCGTCCTCGATCTCGCCGCGGTCGTAGTAGGGCACCTCCCGCCCATCCGGCAGCCGGCGGATGGCGCCGCCGCTGTTAGGGGTCGGGCCGCGGCCGAGCATGACGAGGTCCGGCGGGCGGGCATGGACCGGCACGGTGAAGCCGTCGCCGGGGGTCAGCGCGCCGTCCATCTCCGGCTCGTAATAGCCGGTGAAGAAGCCGCCGGCACGGTCCTGCGGGATCACATGGTAGGGCCGGAACACCGCCTCGAAGAACAGCCGGGCGACGCGGGGCGAGGGCGCCGCGCCGCCGAGGGCCTTCACCACCCGCTCGGCCGCGGCGCAGGCGCCGGCGAGGGCAGGCCCCAGGGTCTGGCGGGAGGCCGGCCCCACCTCGGCAGGCGGGCTGCGGCGGGCGGCGCAGGATTTCAGGAAGGTGGCGAAGGCGGCGGCTTGGTCGTCGTCCCGCCAGCCATCCAGCCCGGAGAAGGTGGCCGGCGCCAGGGTCGCGCCGGCAATTTCGGGCGCCGGCGTGGTGGGGGAGGCGAGAGCCGAAGACGCCAGGGCAGGGGAGGCCAGGGCGGGAGAGATCAGGGCAGAGGAAGCCAGGCCGGGCGCGAAGAGCGCCGCCAGGGCGAACAGGGCGGCGGGCGCGTGCCAGGGGCGCAACGGCCGGCCTTTCGTGGGCGAGGCCGGCGCCGGATTCGATGCAAAGCTTTGCCGAAGAGCGGACCCAAGGCCTTGTGAAATGGCCCCAAGGCTGGGCTTGAGCGTGAACCCAGCGCGGGGCGCGGGTTCGGCGCCAAGACCGTGCGAAGCGACCCTGAGGCTGGATCCGGGTTCAGCTCCAAGACTGTGCGAAGCGGCCCCAAGGCTGGCCTCGGGCTCAGCTCCAAGCCCAAGAGGGAGTCCATCACCTTGCGAAGCTGTCCCAAGGCTGGCCCCGGGTTCAGCTCCAAGGCCAAGTCCAATATGGAGTTCATCACCTTGCGAAGCGGTCCCAATGCTGGACCTCAGCGTGGCCCCAAGGCCGGATCCGAGGGCGGGCCAAAAGCCGTGACCGATAGCCAATCCAAGGCCGTGCCAACTGGTCCCGAGGCTGCGCCGAAAGGCGGACAAAACGCGTTGCCCGAGAGCGGACCCAGTTGCGTGTCCCACAGCAAACCCAAGCCCCGCATCGCATGCAGGCGAAAGGCGCGCGCCCGCGCCGGATCCGGGCTCGCGCCCCGCACTAGTGCCGGGCTGGGCCGGGGGGCTCATTGGGCGGCTTCGGTGGCCACCAGCTTCCAGTTCGGGTCGCGGGTGCCGAGGTCGCGGGAGAAGGTCCAGACGTCGATCACGTCGGCCACCGTGTCCGGGCTGCCGTCCACCACGGCGCCGTCGCGGCCGCGGGTGGTGGAGATGAGCTTGGAGACGAAGCGGACCGTGAGCTGGGCGGTGCGCCCGGTCACCGTGACGTCCTGCAGCTCGGCCCGCTCGATGGCGACGAAGCGCGTCTCCATGGTCTCGCCGCGGCTCTCGCGATCGGCGATGGCGGCGACGAAGCTGTCGTAGACGTCCTTGGCCAGCAGGTCGCGCAGGTTGCGCCGGTCGCCGGCGGCGAAGGCGGTGACGATCATCTCGTAGGCGGCTTTGGCGCCGGTGAGGAAGTGGGCGGGGTCGAAATCGCCCTCGACGGCGACGATCCGGTCGAGCGCCGCGGCCGCCTCGCTGCCTTCCGGCACCACGTCCTTCCAGCGGAAGGCGGCCGGCTCCACCTCGGCGTCATCGGCCGCGGCGGGGGGCGGAACGGCGCGGTCCGGCAGGTTGACCACGTTGTCCTTGGCCGGCGGCTGGGGCCGGGCGGAATCGCGGGAATAGGGATCGTAGGGCGGACGCTCCCGCCCGGTACGCTGGCCCAGCACGCTGCGCAGCCGTACGAAAATGAAGACGGCCAGAGCGAGAAAGATGATCGTATAGATGTCGAGCACTGTGCTTCGCCGTGCCTGCGGCGCCGCGGCGCGGGCCACGGCACCTCGGAATTGCCTCACGGAGCCGGAAAGGGCGCCATCGCCCCCTCTCCCGCATCCGACCCTCATCGGGAGACCGACCCGCCCCGGTGCGCCGCCATTGGCCAGCGCCGATGGGCCGGCGCCAATGGTCCTTCACCGATCGACCCGGGCCGCCGGACCCGGAGCACGGATCGCCCCCTTCCCTTATGTACATCGCCCGCCGGCCTCTGCCAGCCCCGTGGCGGGCATGTCGGGTTTATTCCAGGTTCCCGCCCATGCTACGGCAGCAAAGGCTGCAACGCCACATCGAGGCTGGCGCGGCGCTTGCGCACGCCGCCAAGCCAGGCGCTGCCGCGGTCTGCCAGCGGGAAACCCATCGGCCGGCATGTTCGTTCCCGTCCCGCGGAGGCGACCTCCTCTTACGTAAATGTTAACGATGCACCTGCGCCCGGATTGATCAGAGAGGGCGGAACCGGCTCTAACAGTCCTGTCCCTCCCGCCCGGCTCCCACCGGCACCCATGACGGATCCGCTTATGTCCCGCACCGTCCTCGTCGCCGATGTCGGCGGCACCACCACCCGCATCGGCCGCGCCGGGCCGGACGGCGTGCCGTTCGATATCCGGATCGAGACCAACGCCTCCTACGGCAGTCTCGAGGAACTGCTGCGGGACTATCTCGGCGCCGGCCGGGCACGGCCGCAGCATGCGGTGCTGGCCATCGCCGGCCCTGTGGAGGGCGAGGCGGTTCGCCTCACCAACGGCACCTGGGGCTTTTCCGTCGACGCGCTCAAGGCGGAGTTCGGCTTTCACCGGCTGCGCGTGCTCAATGACTTCGCCGCCCTCGCCCATGGCGTGCCGCGGCTCGGCCGGGCGGATCTGCTCGAGGTGGGCGCGGGGCGGGCCGTCAAGGACGCCCCGATCCTGGTGTGCGGACCCGGCACCGGCTTCGGCACGGCGCTGATCCTGCCCCGGGGCGACCGCTACGAGGTGCTGCCCAGCGAGGCCGGGCACATGCGCCTGGGCGCCGTGAACGCCGATGAGGCGCGGATCGTCGCCCACCTGGTCCGCGACTACGGCGCGGTTCCGATCGAGGGGGTGCTGTCCGGCTCCGGCCTGGCGCGCCTGCACACCATCCTGACCGGCGAGGAGGTCTCCTCGCACGCCATCATCCGCGCCGCCATCAACGGCCAGCGGCAGGAGCGCGACAGTTGCATGGTGTTCCTGCGCCTGCTGGGGCGGGTGCTGGGCGACCTGGTGCTGGCCTTCGACGCCCGCGGCGGGGCCTATATCGCCGGCGGCGTCGGCCACGCCTTGGCCGAGCTGTTCGCCGAAAGCCCCTTCCGCGCCGAGTTCGAGAATCATCCGCCCTACACCGATCGCCTCAATCTCGTTCCGGTGCATGTGGTGACCCACGCCACGCCGGGGCTGGTGGGCGCGGGGGAGGCGGGACGCCAGCTCCTCGCCGAATGAGGGGCGGCCCGGTGCGGCCTTTCCGGCATCGGCCACGGAGCTCGGCGCCGGCAGGGCCCGCCGCCTTCGGTGGATGCGCCGGCGCGGGTTTTCCGCCGGCGCATGTTCGCGCGAGCGGGGATGGGTCAAGGCATGGAGCGTTCGGTGCCGGCTGATGCCGGCGCAAAGGACTTGAGGTCGCGGCTGTCCCGGCCCGGGCTCAGAACCGGTAGAGGGCGCTTGCCACCGCGCCGGTCTCCTGCGGCGCATTGCGGGCGAAGACAGTACCGATGATGCCCACCTGCACCGTGAGCGCGGCGCTCAGGTCGTAGGCGCCGGAAAGCTGGAGCTTGTAATACTCATAGGAGGCGGAGAAATCCGGCCCTTCCCCCGCGCCTTCCGAGATCACGTTGAAGGACTGCACCAGCACCTGCCAGCGCGGCGCCACCCGCACCCCCAGGGTAGCATCGAACCGCAATTCGTCCGGTGGATCGCCGAACCTCTGGCGCTGGGCGATCTGCAGGTCGAGATAGGCCGGCTTCTGCCACAGCATGAAGCTGGTGCCGAACAGCAGCCGGAGGTCGAGCTCGGCATCCTGGTAGCCCACGGCGGCGGCGCTCGCCGAATCACCGGTGCCCGGCAGCCGGGCCACGATCTGGGCCGAGACCACGGCCGCGCCGAGCGGTCCATCCCCCTGCCAAAGCCGCGCGCGGGCACCGAGGTCGGTATAGCCGGGGCCGGCATAGCTCGAGGGCCAGGGCGGCCCGAGATCGACGTAGAGCAGCTGCGGTGCGGCGATGAGGGTGAGCCAGTCGGTGAGGCCGTACTCGAAGGTCAGCGTCGCCTCGACCTTGTCGAAGGACCGGCTGGCGAACAGCTCCGACGAGGGGCCGAAGGCATTGGCGGAGGTGACGGCGCTGCCTTGCAGGATCGCCTGGCCGGTGCCGGCCTCATAGGTCCAGGCCCCGGCGTGGGCGGTTTGCGACATCACCGCCGGGGTGCCCACAAGGCCGATGGCCAGGGCGATCCCGGGCGCCGTCCACCCGTTGGCCCGCAGCGCCCGGGCGAGGCATCCGGCGAAGACCGGGGGCTTGGGACGCGGCTCGGTTCCGGACGCGGAGATGCCGGCCGGGACCGGCGCGCGGCGTCCTGCCCGCGCCCCAGGTCGCCCGAGGCCTCTCCATGCCGCGCCGTCCGCGCGCCATTTGCCCGCCAGAGTTCTCGCCACGCCCCCTCCGCCCGTTGCGGCAACTATAGCGCGACCTTGGCGGCTCTGTGGACTCCGTCGAAAGGCGGGCGCGCGCGGCCGATCATGCCATGGCCCGCCGCCTTCGGCTTGCGCCATCCCGATCTTTCCCCAGCTCGGATGAACGGGAGTTGTGGTCTCTCGCAGGCGATTTCGGGAGGAGCTGAAGAGACGCTCGGATTTTTTCCCGACTGTCGTGTTTTCGGGAGCGCCCGAAGGACGGCCCGGGTGTTCGCGCATGCAACCTTTTCGCAACCGATTTCGGTGGGAGCCGAATGACAGCTCGGGTGTTCGTGAATTGCGGTCGTCTCGGCATAGGTTCCCGCGGGCGGCAACTCGGAGGTTGCGATGTAACCGTCCTCTCCGAACCGATTTCTGCAGGAGCCGCGCGGCAATTCGGTGTTTCCGGGGGCGGTCTTCTGGAAAGCGGTTCTGCGGGAGCCTGGATCGAGCTCCCACGGGGCTTTGGGGAGGCTCCGCGGCGCAGGCTTCCGGCCCATGACGCAGAGGCCGAACCTTGGGCCGGCGAACCCACTGTCCCGGGCGGGGCTTCAGTCGCCGAGGCAGGCGGTGGCGGAGAGGCGGTAGGTGCGATCCGCGCCGAGCATGTGCACGCTGGGCGTCGCGCCGGCGAACAGGCCGGCAAAGGCCCGGTCGCGAATGTTCAGGCCGCCGGTGAAGGCGCCGAAGGCCGGCAGCACCATCCGCCGCCCGTCGGTGACGAAGCAGCGGCGGCGCACCCCCCGGCCCGCGCGGGCGATGCGGGCGACCGGGTGCAGGTGGCCGCAGACCTCGCCGGGGCCGGCATCGACCTCCGGCGCGTGGCGAAACAGCAGCGGGCCAAGGGCCAGGCTCTCGCAGCAGGTGCCGCCGAGGCCATGGGGGGCGGGATCGTGGTTGCCGGCGATCCAGACCATCTCGCGCCCGGCGGCGAGGCGGCGCAGCATCTCGTGGGCCGGGGGATCGAGCCGCTCCGCGGCCCAGCGGTCGTGCAGGCTGTCGCCGAGGGCGATGATGGTCCGCGGCGCCAGCCGGTCCACCAGGGCGGCGAGGCGGGCGAGGGTGTCGACGGTATCATAAGGCGGGAGCATCTGGCCGCGGCGGGCGAAGGCCGAGCCCTTCTCCGGGTGCATGTCGGCCACCGCCAGCAGCCGCTCCTCCACCCAGAACAGCGCGCCGCCGGCATCCAGCACCACCTCCGCCCCGGCGAGATCCAGGGCGGTGGGGCCGGCGGGCGGCAGGGCGGAGACTGATTCGGCGCAAGCGGGCATTGCCCGAGTGTGCCCATCCCGCGCCCCTCGGCAAGGGGCGGGGCGGTCGCGGGTCAGGTTGAAATCGGCTTCGGGTTGAAAGGGAGGGCGAGGGCAGGGTGGGGAACACCTCTCCAGGTCGCCGCGAAGGCTAGAAAAGGCCGCGGCCTCGCCTCCCACCGCATGCCCCCTCCCCGACCCTCCCCTCCCCCGCAAGCGGGAGAGGGAGGCCGGCGGGTCGTCGTTTCAAGCTGCCCCGGGCGCCCATTTCAGCTGGAGGGAGAGGGAAAGGCCGCGCCGTTTTCCCGGCCCGTTGCGTCAAGCACTCGCCGCGTCCGGCACTCGGAAACGAAGCCGGAGCCATCCCGCTCAGCCGAACCTTGCGGTAGTGGGCTTCCGGGGATCGGAAGCGGAAGGCCGTGGCCTCGACCCATCCTGCTTGCCGGGCCCCGCTGTCACCGGGGCCGCCACTCGGGATCGGACGCGCGAACCATCGTGTTCGCCGGAACCAGGCCTTTTCGGGAGGGCGTTCCCGGCTCGCAGCCATCCGGCGCGCCCGAACCCGGCTGACGCCAAGTCCCCAGCCCGAGGCCCTTTCAGGGCACGATCCGATCGCGCGCCCCGAGCCCCGCCTATCCGGCGAGGAAGGGCAGCACCGCGGCGAGGAGCGCCTGTGGGGCCTCCTCGCACACGAAGTGGCCGCTCTCCACCGCAGTGCCTGTGATATCAGGGGCGAGGACCTTCCAGGCCTCCAGCGGGCTCGCCCCGCGCCCCGGGATGCCGCTCGTGCCCCACACCGCGAAGGTCGGGCAGGAGAGGGTGCGGCCGGCGGCGATGTCGGCCTCGTCATGGGCGAGGTCGATGGTGGCGCCAGCCCGGTAGTCCTCGCACATGGCGGCGAGGCGGTCGGGCGAGGCGAACGCGGCGCGGTAATGGACCAGTGCCCGCGGATCGAAGGCGGAGAGGTTCCGGGCCGCGGCGGAACCGGCCATGAAGGCGTCGATGTAGAAGGCGCTGCTGGCGCCGATCAGGGTCTCCGGCAGCGGCGCCGGCTGGGCCAGGAACGCCCAGTGATAGACCTGCAGCGCCCGCGCCCGGTCCATCCGGTGCCACATGGCGTAGGTCGGGATGATGTCGAGCACCGCCAGCCGGTCGATCCGGCCGGGATGGTCGAGGCCGAGCCGGTAGCCGACCCGGGCGCCGCGGTCGTGGCCCATCAGGGTGAAATGGGCGAAGCCCAGCCCTTCCATGGCCTCCACCAGCGCCGCCGCCATGGCGCGCTTGGAATAGGGGGCGTGGTCCCGGTCGGCGCGGGGCGCCGCGCTCCAGCCGTAGCCGGGCAGGTCCGGGATGATGAGGGTGAAGCGCTCGGCGAGGCGCGGCGCCACCTTGTGCCACATGACGTGGCTCTGCGGAAAACCATGCAGAAGCAGCAGCGGCGGCCCCTTGCCGCCCTCGCGCAGGAACAGCCGGCCGGCCTTGGTGTCCACGTAGTGGGCAGCGAAGCCGGGGAAGAGATCGGCCAGCTCCGGGCCGTCGTCCGGGGTGTCGTCGTCGTCAGCGGGCATTGAGGACTCCCGTGCAGGCTTCGGGAAGGTCGGCGAGGGTCAAGGGCGGCTTGGGCTTGGAGGGGGTGGGATCGGGCTTGGGGTTCAGCACCGCGTCGGAGAACCACCAGTCGAGCTCGCTGTCGCAGCCCTCGCCGCCGGGGATCGCCTCCTGCGGCCGGCACTCCGGGCTGTCCTTGGGGCAGGAGAGGCGGACGTGCATGTGATAGTCGTGCCCCCAATAGGGCCGCACCTTGGCCAGCCAGGAGCGGTCGCCGGTGGCCTCGCGACACAGCGCCTTCTTGATGGCGGCGTTGACGAAGATCCGCTCCACCAGCGGGTCGCGGGCGGCGAGGCGGATCACCTTCCAGTGGTCCGGGCGCCAGTTGGCCGGATCGATGTCGCGGCGGTCGGCGCGCACCATCATGCTGGCGGAGATCTTCTCGCGCTCGTCGCGGCTGAGCTCGCGGTCGGGCTCGGGGGTGAGCCAGATGTCGGCGTCGAGCCCGACCTGGTGGGAGGCGTGGCCGGTGCGCATGGGCCCGCCGCGGGGCTGGGCCATGTCGCCCACCAGGATGCCGCGCCATTTCGCCACCTTCGGCACCTCGGCGGCGAAGCGCTCGAGGAAGGCCACCAGCTCGGGATGGCCCCAGTTGCGGTTGCGCGACAGCCGCATCACCTGCCAGTTCGGCCCGTTGACCGGCAAGGCGGCGCCGCCGGCAAGGCAGCCCTTGGAATAGAAACCGATGGCCCGCGGCGCCAGCGCGGCCGCCGCCGTGTCGGCCCGGCCGAACAGCTCTTTCGCCGGGGTGCCGGCCGCGCCGGCCGGCTTCGGGCTCTGGGCGAGGGCCGGGGCGGCGGTGAGCGCGCAGGCTAGGGCGGCGGCCAAGGTGGCGCCCTGGGCGATGCGCCGGGCGCGAAGGGCGGTATCGGAACGGG
>CALMSN010000092.1 GCA_937872325.1 uncultured Xanthobacter sp.
TGCGCACGAGTCGCACGCCCTGGATGCCGCTGCTGCCGTGCGCCTTGGTGGACACCTCGAGCGTCACCTTGAGCTTCAGCTGAAGCTGCAGCCACGCGGCAAGCAGGACCGTGGAGGGCGAGCCCGCCGCGCCGTGCACCTCGACGGCCGTCACCGGCTCGTAGGGCGGCTGGTCGAGAACCGCGGCGAGTTGGGCCCGCCAGAGCGTGAGTCTCGTCCAGGAGAAGTCCGTGTCGCCGGGCTGGTAGCTCGTGGCGAGACGCGCGAGGCTGCCCAGGGGGTCCGAGCTCGCCGCCGCGTCGGTGATGCGGCGCTGGGCCATCTCGCCGGGCTGACAGGCCGCAGCTTTGGCGATCCGCAAAGACTCCTGCTGGTGTCGGTGCGTTCGGGCGCGCGCGCATCCATGCCCGGCATGATGGACACGGTTCTCAATCTCGGCCTGAACGACGAAACGGTAGAGGCGCTGGCCGCAGATTCCGGCGACGCCCGGTTTGCCTATGACAGCTACCGGCGATTCATCCAGATGTACTCGGACGTCGTTCTCGGCCTGGATCATGAAGTCTTCGACGAGATTCTCGAGGCCGAGAAGGCCAGGCGCGGCGCCGAACTCGACACGGAGCTTTCGGCGACGGACTGGCAGGCCGTGATCGTCCTCTACAAGGCCCGGATCGAAGAGGAACTGGGCAGGTCTTTTCCGCAGGATCCACGCGAACAGCTTTGGGGCGCCATCGGGGCGGTGTTCTCAAGCTGGATGAATCATCGCGCGATCACCTATCGACGCCTGCACGACATTCCGGAAAGCTGGGGCACGGCGGTCAACGTGCAGGCCATGGTGTTCGGCAACATGGGCGAGACCTCGGCCACCGGCGTCGCCTTCACCCGCAACCCCTCCACCGGCGAGAAGGCGCTCTACGGCGAGTTCCTGGTCAACGCCCAGGGCGAGGACGTGGTGGCCGGCATCCGCACCCCGCAGGACCTCACCGAGGTGGCCCGCAAGGCGGCCGGCTCCACCAAGCCCTCCATGGAAGCCGCCCTGCCCGAGGCCTTCAAGGAGTTCGAGCGCATCTCCAAGGCGCTGGAAAACCACTACCGCGACATGCAGGACCTCGAGTTCACCGTCGAGAAGGGCAAGCTCTGGATGCTCCAGACCCGCTCCGGCAAGCGCACCGGCAAGGCGGCGCTGCGGATTGCGGTGGAGCTGGCCAATGAGGGCCTCATCACCCAGGAGGAGGCCGTCGGCCGGGTCGATCCCGCCGCCCTCGACCAGCTGCTGCATCCGGCCATCGATCCCAAGGCCGAGCGGCACGTCCTGACCGCCGGCCTGCCGGCCTCGCCGGGCGCGGCCGCCGGCACCATCGTGTTCTCCGCCGACGAGGCGGAGGCCGCCAAGGACATGGGCGGCAAGGTGATCCTGGTGCGGGTGGAAACCAGCCCCGAGGACATCCACGGCATGCACGCCGCCGAAGGCATCCTCACCGCCCGCGGCGGCATGACCTCGCACGCGGCGGTGGTGGCTCGCGGCATGGGCAAGCCCTGCGTGTCCGGCGCCGGCGCCCTGCGCATCGACGCCGCCGCCCAGACCCTCACCGTCAACGGCGAGGTCTTCCGCAAGGGCGACTTCATCACCATCGACGGCTCCACCGGCCAGGTGCTGAAGGGCCGCGTGCCCATGCAGCAGCCCGAGTTCTCCGGCGAGTTCGCGACCCTGATGACCTGGGCCGACAAGGTCCGCCGCCTCAACGTGCGGGCCAATGCCGAGACCCCCGCCGACGCCCGCATGGCCCGCTCGTTCGGCGCCGAGGGCATCGGCCTGTGCCGCACCGAGCACATGTTCTTCGATGCCGCCCGCATCCTCGCCGTGCGCGAGATGATCCTCGCCGAGGACGAGGCCGGCCGCCGCGCCGCGCTCGCCAAGCTGCTGCCCATGCAGCGGGCCGACTTCGTCGAGCTCTTCACCATCATGAAGGGCCTGCCGGTCACCATCCGCCTGCTCGACCCGCCGCTGCACGAGTTCCTGCCCCACACCGACGCGGAGACCGCCGAGGTGGCCAAGAGCCTCGGCGTCGAGGTGGAGAAGATCCAGAGGCGCAACAAGGAGCTGCACGAGATGAACCCGATGCTCGGGTTCCGCGGCTGCCGCCTCGCCGTCGCCTTCCCCGAGATCGCCGAGATGCAGGCCCGCGCCATCTTCGAGGCCGCCGTCGAAGCCGCCAAGGCCACCGGCGAGGCCGTGGTGCCCGAGGTGATGGTGCCGCTGATCGCCACCAAGGCCGAGTTTGACCTCGTCGACGCGGTGATCCGCAAGACCGCCAGGGCGGTGGAGGCCGAGACCGGCGCCACCCTCACCTTCAAGGTCGGCACCATGATCGAGCTGCCCCGCGCCGCTTTGCGGGCCGGCGAGATCGCCAAGGGCGCGGAGTTCTTCTCCTTCGGCACCAACGACCTCACGCAGACCACCTTCGGCGTCTCGCGCGACGATGCCGGCACCTTCCTCGGCACCTACGTGCAGAAGGGCATCATCGAGGTGGACCCGTTCGTCTCCCTCGACCAGGAGGGCGTGGGCGAGCTGGTGAAGATCGGCTTCGAGCGCGGCCGGGCCACCCGTCCGGACCTCAAGGTCGGCATCTGCGGCGAGCATGGCGGCGATCCGGCCTCGGTGGCCTTCTGCGATGCGGTGGGGCTCGACTACGTGTCGTGCTCGCCCTTCCGGGTGCCGATCGCCCGCCTCGCGGCCGCCCAGGCGGCGCTGGCCCATCGCAGCGCCGGCCCGAAGCTGGCCACCGTCGCCACCGCCTGAGCCAGGCCGAGCGATGGCACGCCAGAGTGCATCCCAAGACAGCCGCAGCCTCCGGGCTGCGGTTCGCGGCGCCATGGTGCGCGCAGGCCTCGTCCGGATGGGCACCGTCGCGGCGGGGGTTGCCGCGATCGCTCTCGCCGGGCTGGCGACGCCCCGCCCGGCCGCGGCGGCGACGCCGCTGGACGGCTTCCTCGGCGTGTTTCGCGATTGCGACTATGTCCGGCGCGACTCCGGCTTCGTAAAATTCTCCGAAGCCCTGGCCCGCAAGTTCGCCAACCGCTCGGGCTTCGAGGGCGACTCGCAGGTGGACGGCGCCGTGTCGGTTCCGGGCCACCCTTCGTGGGCACTATCAAGGCGGTGAGCCACGCAGACCACACCCTGGTGTCGGTGGGTCTCAACGGCAGCTTCTTCGGCAAGCCGGTGACCATGATCGAGTTCGCGTTCGGCAACGAGAACGGCGTCAACGCGGCGACGCTGGTGTTCGCCGCGCCGCGCCAGGCGGTGGTAAAGCAGTTCGGCGCCGGCCTCGCCCGGGCCGAAGCCCGCGGCCGGCAGGAGGAGAAGAGCGGCCAGGGCCCTGGCTTCTCGGCGATCATTCCGCCGGAGGATCCGGGCCGCATCAGCTGCGACTGGTCCACCTGAATGAGGCCCGGCGCCTGAAGCGCTTTATAATCAGCGATCCAGGGACCGCGGCGGGCGGGGGCCGGCTCACGCCGCAATCCTGCGCCGAGGCTCCGACGGCCACGCCATGCGGCCCCGCGGACACCGTCCGCAGGGCAGGACCGCCTCAAAAACCTGTCTGGAAAATCAGCGGGTGATTCCCGCCGGTGCGGCCCCGGTGCCTCGGCGGAAGACGCCGCCGGAACCGATGCCCCGCACCCGCACGCCCGGTGCCGAAACGGCACGGCGCGGCGACCTGCCCGACGTTCCGGACAGGTCCTCAGGTCGAGCCGCTCAATTTTCGGGGGCGAGAGCTTCTTCCACGGCGGGGGCCACATTGGGCTGCCCCGCGTGCAGGGCCATTCCGGTCAGCACGTAGCCGAGCACGAGAGCGGCGAAGACTGCGATTCGCTTGAACATCTGGGATCCTCTGGAGCGCAACGCCTGTGGCCTTCGTGCGGAGCGCGGGCATAGCCTGCCGGGGCGGGGTTCTAAACGGGTTAACCCGTCACAACCATGAACGTCTTCTTTCGTTTCGGTTCATGTTCGGTAAACGCGCGCGGGGTCGGACGACTCGGCGCTTGTATACCGATCCCCCCGGCCGGCGGCCGATTGGGGGAGCCGAGATCCCCCCCCGCCCCCGCCGTGTCTGTGTCACCACGGACACAGGGCGCCATCAT
>CALMSN010000093.1 GCA_937872325.1 uncultured Xanthobacter sp.
CGGAAGAGGAAGCCGCCATCTCGCTGGGCGCCTCGGGCCTCTCCACCTTCTTCCGGGTGACCTTGCCCAACGTGAAGTGGGCGCTGCTCTACGGCGTTCTGCTCTGCAACGCCCGCGCCATGGGCGAGTTCGGCGCGGTCTCGGTGGTGTCGGGGCACATTCGCGGCCTCACCAACACCATGCCGCTGCACATCGAGATCCTCTATAACGAGTACCAGTTCGTCGCCTCCTTCGCGGTGGCGACCCTGCTGGCGCTGCTGGCCCTGGTGACGCTGATCGCCAAGACCGTCCTCGAACACCGCCTCGCCGAGGGAGACTAATGAGCATCGACGTCGTCGGCGTCACCAAGCGCTTCAAGACCTTCGCCGCGCTAGACAATGTGAGCCTGCACATTCCCGGCGGCGAGCTGGTGGCCCTGCTCGGCCCCTCCGGGTCCGGCAAGACCACGCTGCTGCGGATCATCGCCGGCCTCGAATGGCCGGACGCCGGAGAGGTGCGCTTCGACGGCGAGGATGCGCTCTCCCGCTCCGTGCGCGAGCGCAACGTGGGCTTCGTGTTCCAGCACTACGCCCTGTTCCGGCACATGAACGTGTTCGAGAACGTCGCCTTCGGCCTGCGGGTCCGGCGCGGCGCCGGCAAGCTGCCGGAAGCCGCCATCCGCGAGAAGGTGAACACCCTTCTCCACCTGGTGCAGATCGACTGGCTGGCGGAGCGCTACCCCTCCCAGCTCTCGGGCGGCCAGCGCCAGCGTGTGGCGCTCGCCCGCGCGCTCGCGATCTCGCCCAAGGTGCTGCTGCTCGACGAGCCGTTCGGCGCCCTCGACGCCAAGGTCCGCAAGGAGCTGCGCCGCTGGCTGCGCCACCTGCACGAGGAGCTTCCGGTGACCTCGGTGCTCGTCACCCACGACCAGGAGGAGGCGCTGGAGCTGGCCGACCGGGTGGTGGTGATGGGCCACGGCCGGATCGAGCAGGTGGGCTCCCCGGCCCAGGTCTACAACGAGCCGGCCACCGCCTTCGTCCACGACTTCATCGGCGAGACCATCGCCCTGCCGGGCGAGGTCCGTTCCGGCGCCCTGTTCCATGACGGCCGCCCGCTGGGCCTTGCCGCCCACGGGGTGGGCGACGGCCCGGCGCGCATCCTCGCCCGGCCGCACGAGGTCGAGCTGGCGGATCCCGGCACCACGCCCTTCGCCGGCCGGGTGCTGGCTGTGCGCACCTTCGGGCCGAACCGCCGGGCCGACGTCCAGATCGCCGGCGAATCGGGGCCGGTGGTGGTGGAGGCGGCGGTGCCGCACGACCGGGAGCTCGAAGTAGGCGCCGAGATCGGGCTCAAGCCCCGCCGCTACCGGGTCTTCGCCACCTGACACTCCAGCCCGTGAGCGTTCACCGCGGGCTGGCCAAGGCCGCCCGCCCCCGCGCGGCCCCCCGACGATGAGCTGACCGGCGGCAGGGAATGACGCCCCTCGCCTCAGCTGGCCCAAAGGCACGAGCTTCTGGACTTCCGGCTCATCCATGGACACCAGGGCGCGCCCCATGAGGATCAAGCGGCGCTCATGACGCCGCCGGTCGCATCGCCCCGGATGACCGGAAGCGTGCCCGTCCCCGGAAGCAGCAATTGCAGCAGGGCGCGGAACGCCCGCGACAAGGCCGAAAGATTGCTCGACGAGACCGCGAGCCGTTCCTGGCCGGCCCCGATGCCGGAAATCCGCCTGCCGGCACCACTCCGCCAGATTACCGACCATGCCGAGTGCCTACGGCGCCAGGCGGACGCGGTGCACATCGTCGGCCGGATCCTGTCGCTGGCCTGAGCCCCCCGGCCAGCCCCTTGACCGGTGCCGCGCGGGCTTCACCGCAGGCCGCGCGGCCGGCTCCCGGGCCGGTGTCACACGGATCACCCGCGCGAGAGGCCGCGCTTCTCCATCTCGGCCAGGTAGGCGCCGAACTTCTGCTCCTGCTCCACCCCGTATTCGTAAAGCAACGTCCAGGTGTAGATTCCAGTGCCGTGCCGATCGTCGAACAGCAGGCGCACGGCATAGTTGCCCACCGGCTCCACCTGGACGATGCGCACCGCCCGCTTGCCGGGAACGGTGACCTTCTGCGTGGGATGGTGGCCCTCCACCTCCGGCAGGGTGAAGCTCGCGCCGTGCTCGAAGGCGACCTTGAGGGCATGGCCGTCGTCGATCACCCGGATCTCGATGGGCCAGGGGACGCCGGCCGGATTGTCGGCGCCGGCTTGGGGTGCGCTCTCGCTCATCGGCTTTCATCCGTCTGGCTGTGCCGGGTCCGGGCACGCGAATGTGCGAGGCGGGCCCTGTGCATTCTTCTGATGCATACGATATAGATGCGGGGTGCCGGAGTCTCCGCATCCGGGAGGTGCGGCATTTGAGGCGCGGCAGTGCGGGCGCGAAAGGCGGAACCCGCGCCGGGTGGAGCGAAACGTGGTTGAGTTGAGAGACCTGATCGACCGGCCTTCGGTCGCCGCGCACCGCGCGGATGCGCTGGTGGACCCCTTCGGGCGCGCCATCTCTTATCTGCGGATCTCGGTCACCGACCGCTGCGACTTCCGCTGCGTCTACTGCATGTCCGAGCACATGACCTTCCTGCCGCGGCAGGACCTGCTCACCCTCGAGGAGCTGGACCGGCTGTGCACGGCCTTCGTCGCGCGCGGCGTCACCAAGCTGCGCCTCACCGGCGGCGAGCCCCTGGTGCGGCGCGACGTGATGACCCTCATCCGCAGCCTGTCGCGGCATCTGGCCAGCGGCGACCTCAAGGAGCTGACCCTCACCACCAACGGCTCCCAGCTCGCCCGCCATGCGGCCGAGCTTGCCGACTGCGGTGTCCGCCGCATCAACGTCTCCCTCGACACGCTGGATGCCGACCGGTTCCGTGCCATCACCCGCTGGGGCGACCTCGGCAAAGTGCTGGAGGGCATCGCCGCGGCCCGCCGGGCCGGCCTCAAGGTGAAGATCAACGCCGTCGCCCTCAAGGACGTCAACGCGCACGAGATCGCGTCGCTGATGGAATGGGCGCACGGCGAGGGCCACGACCTCTCGCTCATCGAGGTGATGCCCCTGGGCGAGGTGGGCGAGGAGCGGGTCGACCAGTATCTGCCGCTCGATGCGGTGCGGGCGGGGCTGGCGGAGCGCTACACCCTCGTCGACAGCGCCTATCGCACCGGCGGCCCCGCCCGCTACGTGGACGTGCGCGAGACCGGCGGGCGGCTCGGCTTCATCACCCCGATGACCCACAATTTCTGCGAGGACTGCAATCGCGTCCGGCTCACCTGCACCGGCACGCTCTACATGTGCCTCGGCCAGGAGGACGCCGCGGACCTGCGCGCCCCGCTGCGCGCCTCCGAGGGCAACGAACTCCTCTCGAACGCGATCGACGAGGCCATCGGCCGCAAGCCCAAGGGCCACGACTTCGTCATCGACCGCCGCACCCGCCGCCCCTCGGTGTCGCGCCATATGAGCGTCACCGGCGGCTGACCCGGACCACCG
>CALMSN010000094.1 GCA_937872325.1 uncultured Xanthobacter sp.
CGGCAAAGAGCGAGCGGGTGCCGGTGGCGCGGCGCCAGTTCCCCCTCCTCGCCGGGCGCTATGGCCTGGCCGGACGCCGACTGCGGCGAGACCAGCATCGCGCAGACCAGTATGACTCCCGCGATTCGTGTCATCACCCGCCTCCTTAGCAGATCAGGATAGTATTCTTCCCAATGGGAAGAAAGCGGTCAGGCGGCGTCCGGTACGGAGCGCGTGGCCGGTTCGTAGACGGCCTCGGGTTCGTTCGCCATACGGATCGCGGTGTGTTCCTGCAGCGACGCGGCGACCTCGGCCGGATCGCCGCGGCGGCTTTCCTGGAGGCCCATTTCGACGACCTCGGCCGGCGCTCCAGCCTCGACCTGAAGCTGGAGTTCGCCGACTAAGGGTGCGGGGCCGGGACGCGGCAGGCCGCGGCGGGCTCAGCCGCCGCGGGAATCCTTCTTCGCCTGAGCGACGGCCACGAACTTGGTCACCCGGCCGGCCTCGCCGGCGGCGCCGATGGGGTCGATCCGGGTGCGGGCCTTGGCGCGCATGCCGTCATTGGGCCGCGGCAGCGTCGCCGGGCGCGTGGCCCGCTTGGAATCGCGCTTCAGCTCCAGCGCCTTGTGGGCATTGGCCATCAGCGCCTCGCGGGCGGCATCGGCCTCGCGCCGGGTCTTCTCCCGCAGCGCGCGGGTGAGCGCGTCGGTGATCACCGACATCTTCTGCCGGTTGCCGGCGTCGGCCTTCTCGAAGGTGCCCTCGCCCCGGCCGCCCTTGCCGCGCAGCGCCCGGCGCTGGTTGTTGGCGATGGTGCGGGCGCGGTCGCGGCGCTGGCGCAGCAGGCCGATGAGATCCTGGAGGTCGGCATGCGCGAGGCCGGGCAGCGCCGGATGCCGGGTCTTCTCGACCAGCTCCAGCTCGTCGGCGCTGAGAACGCGCTGCTCGGTCTTTCGGGGATGGGCCATGGTTTGCTCCGTTGTGATTGTGCGCCGGCTTCGGCGCCGGATGCAGGATGTTTCGCGCGATCCGATCGGCTCGAATCAAACCGATCGGTGAATCGCACTCTAAAATATGGAAGAGTCGGATGTGCTGCCCATCCTGAATCGCCCCGGCCATTCGCGATGGGCGCATCCGGCTCTGCGCTGCGCCTTATACCAAAGCTCCATGAGGGTTAATCACGGAGCTTTGGTGAAGCCCGCGCGGCGCCTGAGCGCAACCCGCCTGGCGCCGGTCGAGGACCGGGGCTGAAGGTATTAGGCCATGAAGATGACAGGCGCGGGACACGCCGCCTCCCGGGACCGGACCACGCGATGACTGCTGCCTGCCTTCCCCAGACCAGCCACGGCGAGATCCCGGTGCTGTACCGCGACGCCATGATGCTGGTCGTCGACAAGCCGTCAGGCCTTGCCGTCCATGCCGGGCCGAAGGGCGGGGAGACCCTTTCGGATCACCTCGACGCCCTGCGCTTCGGCCTGCCGCGGCGGCCCGAGCTGGCCCACCGGCTGGACAAGGACACCTCCGGCTGCCTCGTCCTTGGCCGCCATGCCAAGGCGCTCGCGCTGCTCGGCGGTTTGTTCGCCGCCGGCGCGGTGGAAAAGACCTACATCGCCGTCACGTCAGGCGCGCCGGCCAGCGATTCCGGGCGCATCGACCAGCCTCTCGCCAAGCGCTCGCCCACCCGCGGCTGGTGGATGCAGGCGGTGCCGAAAGGCACCCCCGGCGCCCAGGAAGCGGTCACCGACTATGCGGTGCTGCACCGCGCCGGCGGCCTCGCGGTGCTGGCGCTGCGGCCGCTGACCGGACGCACCCACCAGTTGCGCGCCCACCTTGCGGCGCTGGGCGCGCCGATCCTGGGCGATGCGATCTATGGCGGCGCCTCGCGCCTGCCCGGCGGCCCCCGCCTGCACCTCCACGCCCGCCGGGTGGTGGTGCCGCTGGCCCGCAACAAGCCGCCGGTGGACGTGCGCGCCCCTTTGCCGCCGCATATCTGCGAAACGCTGGCGGCCCTCGGCGGCGACGGCGTCGCCCTGGCGGCGGCGGCCGACGCGTTTTCCGGGCACCCGGCAGCGGCGCCCGCCACCGCAGGCCCCCTCCCCACGGCTCCGTGATGGCGGGCAATCGCGGCAGGGCTGGCCCGTGACTTGCACTGCCCCTAGGCTGGGAGCGGGAACGGTGGGATCTGGATCAGACTGAGGCTCCGGCAGCGACCGGCGACGACGAGGATGACGGCGTGACGGCGATCCGCGGCAGACACAAGGCTTCCCCCGGCGCGAGCGGCGCGCCGCCGGAAGATGACGCCCGTCTCGCTCTCCACCGCGCTGCCGAACGGGCGCACCTCGTCCTCGCCTGGGAACGGCTGTGGCCGCCGCTGGCCGGCATCGGCATGGTGGTGGCGGCGTTCCTCGCCGTCTCCTTCGCCGGATTTTGGGTCGCGGCGCCGGTCTATGCCCGCATGCTGGGCGTTTTCGCCTTCCTGGTGCTGCTCGTGGTGGCAGCCCGCCCCGTCGTGCGGCTGAGCTGGCCGCGCCGCGAGGAGGCCCTGGCCCACCTCGACCGGCAGAGCGGGCACCTCCATCGCCCGGCCACCTCCCTCTCTGACAGCCTCGCCACCCGCCCCGACGATGCGGTGGGCGCCGCCCTGTGGCGGGCGCATGTGGCCCGCACCCTCAAGGCCGCCCGCGGGCTGAAGGCCGGCCTGCCCGCCCCCGGCCTCGCCCGGCGCGATCCCAAGGCCTTCCGGTCGCTGGCAGTGCTGGCGCTGGTGGCCAGCTTCTTCATGGCCGGCGGCGAGCATCTCGCGCGCATCGCCGCGGCCTTCGACTGGACCTCCCCTGCTTTGCCCAAGCCCTACCGGCTGGATGCCTGGGTGGACCCGCCGGCCTATACCGGGCGGGCGCCCATCGTGCTGCCGGGGCTGCGCTCCGACGATGCCGCCACCCTCAACGCGGCGGCGCTCCAGGTGCCGGGCGGCAGCGTGCTGGTGGTGCGCGGCTCCGGCCTCGACGCCTCGAGCCTGACCCTCGACGGCGGCATCGCCGAGCAGCCGGCCGAGCCCGGCGCGCCGGCGGTGAAGGAGGCGGAGAAGCGCTACCTCATCGCCGCCGATTCCAACGTCACCTTCCTCGGTCCGGACCAGCGGCAGATCATGTGGCACTTCAAGGTGCTGCCGGATGCCCCGCCGAGCATCGCCTTCACCAAGGACCCCGCGACCGGGCCGCGTAGCGCGCTCCAGCTCGCCTACCGGATCGACGACGACTACGGGGTGCGCGAGGCGCGGGCGGTGTTCACCGCGGTACCGCCGGCGCCCCCGCTGTTTCCCCGCCCCGGCCGCACCGAGCCGGAGGGCGCGCCGCGGCCGCTGGTGGCGGCCCCCGACTTCAACCTGACCCTGCCGACCGGCGGCCGCTCCGGCGCTGCCCAGACGGCGAAGGAGCTCATCACCCATCCGTGGGCCGGCGCGCAGGTGAAGCTCACCCTCACCGCCGTCGACGAGGCCGGCCAGACCGGGCAGAGCGAGACCCGCACCCTGCGCCTGCCGGCCCGCGCCTTCACCAAGCCCCTCGCCCGGGCGCTCATCGACGAGCGCCGCCGGCTCGCCTTCGATGCCCGCAACCGCGAGCGGATCATCACCGCGCTCACCGCCCTCGGCACCGCGCCGGAACAGTTCACCCCCGCCGCCGGCGAGTATCTGGGCCTGCGCACCGCCCTCGCGCGCGCCACCAATGCCCGCAACGAGGACGACCTGCGCGCTTTGGTGGACTACCTCTGGGAGGTGGCGGTCCTGATCGAGGACGGCGACCTCTCCGATGCCGAGCGCGCCCTCAAGGCAGCGCAGGAGGCCCTGCGCGACGCGCTGGAGCGCGGCGCCTCCGACGAGGAAATCGGCAAGCTGATGCAGGATCTGCGCGCCGCCATGGACAGGATGATGCGCCAGCTCGCCGAGCAGGCGCAGCGCGATGCCGGCACCGATTCCCGTCCGCTCGATCCCAACACCCGCATCGTCCGCCCGCAGGACCTGGAGCGGATGCTGGACCGGCTGGAGAACCTCGCCCGCTCCGGCAGCCGCGATGCCGCCCGCCAGCTTCTCGACGAGATGCAGGCGATGATGGAGGCGATGCGCCCCGGCAACCGCCAGGCCGGCCGCCAGCAGCAGCAGAGCCGCCAGCAGGGCGAGCTCGGCAACATGATCCAGGAGCAGCAGCGCCTGCGCGACCGCACCTATCGCCA
>CALMSN010000095.1 GCA_937872325.1 uncultured Xanthobacter sp.
CTCGCGGGGCTGTGGCGGGCGTGCGTCCGGGGGGGGGCCGGCCCCGTTGCCGGGGTCGCGAAGCGGCGGGCCAGGCCCCAGCCGGATCTGTTCTTCTTTCCGCGGCCGCCGGGCAACGTGCCCCAGGCGCCGCGGCAGAACCGCCAGCCCCGCCCCAATAATGGCGGCTGGTGGATCTTCCAGGACCCCCAGCCGCAGCAGCGCTACATCGAGCAGCCCCCCGCCGCCCGCAAGCGCGAGCCCCCGCCGGAGCCGGAAGGCGCCACCTATTCCAGCGCCGATGCCGCCGCGCAGGGCCGGCGGGTGCCGCCGGGGCAATTCGTCCTGGTCATCGGCGACGGGCTGGCCGACCAGGTGGCCCAGGGCCTCGCGGACAATACGGTGCCGGAGCGGTCGCGCATCGCCATCACCGAGAATGCCGCCGAGGACAGCGGCTTCCTGCCCGGCCCGGTGGACTGGCTCGCCCGCTCGGCCGATGCCATCGCCGCCGCCCGGCCGAGTGTCACGGTGGTGGCGCTGGGGTCCGAGGACCTCCAGCCCATCAAGGACGGCGACACGACCCATGAGCCGCTGACCGACCGCTGGGTCGAGCTCTATGCGCGGCGGGTGGATGCCGTGCTGGCGGCGGCGCCCGGCAAGGCGGGGGGGGGGGATTTCTGCCGCCTCGCCCCCGGGCCCACCGGGCAGGCCCCCCACGCGTTTGGCCAAGGCCAAGCGGCGGTGCGCGGCAAGGCGGGGCGGGTGATTCTCGCCGGCCTCGCCCCGGTCGCCAACGGCAAGCTCTCCGACGATTATGCCAAGCTCAACGAGGTGCTGCGCGCCCGCGCCGCCCGGGCCGGCGCCACCTTCGCTCCGGTGTGGGACGGCTTCGTGGACGAGGACGGCAAGTTCATGGCCACCGGACCCGCGGTGGATGGCCAGCGGCGGCGGCTGCGCCAGCCGGACGGCGTCCGCTTCACCCGGGCGGGGGGGCGCAAGCTCGCCTTCTTCGTCCAGAAGGAGCTCAATCGCCTGCTGGCGGACCCGGTGAAGCCGGGAACCGATTCGCCGACGGCCGAAGGCGCCAGCCGGGCCTCGGCACTGGCCGGCGGTCCCGGCGTGCGCGGTCCGGAAGCCAGCGTCCAGCCGGCCGCAGCCAGCCGCGGCGCCGCGCGGGCCCTCACCGAGGGCATCGCCATGCCCACCGTGCGCGGCCGCACCGACGACTTCACCTGGCCGCCGCCGGCCGCACCCGCGGTGAAGCCGGTGCCCTGAGCCCGGGGGGCGGCCAAGACCGCAAGCCGCACAGGCCGCGCGCCAACGCCGGTGCCCAGAGCGTTAGCGCAAGGCCGCGCCGGATCCGGGAGACGGCCCGTGACGGCGCGAGCCCCCTCCCCCTCCCCCAGGCGCTACAGGATGAAGCGGCTGAGGTCGGCGTTGCGGGCGAGGTCGGCGACGCGGGCGCGCACATAGGCGGCGTCCATCACCACGGTCTCGCCGGAGCGATCGGGGGCGGAGAAGGAGAGCTCGTCCAGCACCCGCTCGATCACCGTCTGCAGCCGGCGGGCGCCGATATTCTCGACGTTGGAATTCACCTCCACCGCGGCGTCGGCGATGGCCTCCACCGCGTCGGCGGTCACCTCCAGCGTCACGCCCTCGGTGGCCATGAGCGCCACCGACTGCTTGACGAGGCTGACCTCGGTCTCGGTGAGGATGCGCACGAAGTCGGCCCGGGTCAGGGCCTCCAGCTCGACCCGGATCGGCAGGCGGCCCTGCAGTTCCGGCAACAGGTCGGACGGCTTGGAGACGTGGAAGGCGCCGGAGGCGATGAACAGGATGTGGTCGGTCTTCACCGGCCCGTGCTTGGTGGAAACGGTGGTGCCCTCGATCAGCGGCAGCAGGTCGCGCTGCACCCCCTCGCGGGAGACGTCGGCGCCGGAGCGGTTCTCGCGGCCGGCGATCTTGTCGATCTCGTCGAGGAAGACGATGCCGTTGTTCTCCACCGCATGGATGGCGTCCTGGACGGTGGCCTCCTGGTCGATCAGCTTGTCGGCCTCCTCGGCGAGGAGTAGCGGGTGGGCTTCCTTCACGCTGACGCGGCGCGGCTTGGCGCGACCGCCCAGGGCCTTGCCCAGCATGTCGCCGAGCGAGATGGCGCCCATCTGCGCCCCCGGCATCCCGGGGATCTCGAACATGGGCATGCCGAAGCCTCCGGACTGGACCTCGATCTCCACTTCCTTGTCGTCGAGGTCGCCGGCGCGCAGCTTCTTGCGGAAGGCGTCGCGGGTGGCGGGCGAGGCGGTGGCGCCCACCAGGGCGTCGAGCACCCGGTTCTCGGCGTTGAGATGGGCCTTGGCCTGCACGTCCTTGCGCTTGGCATCGCGCACCAGCCCGATGCCGACCTCCACGAGGTCGCGCACGATCTGCTCCACGTCGCGGCCGACATAGCCGACCTCGGTGAACTTGGTGGCCTCCACCTTCAGGAAGGGCGCCCCGGCGAGGCGGGCGAGGCGGCGGGAAATCTCGGTCTTGCCGACGCCGGTGGGGCCGATCATCAGGATGTTCTTGGGCAGAACCTCCTCCTTCAGCCGGTCGTCGAGCTGCTGGCGGCGCCAGCGGTTGCGCAGGGCGATGGCCACCGCGCGCTTCGCCTTGGCCTGTCCGACGATGTGGCGGTCGAGCTCGGAAACGATCTCGCGGGGGGAAAAGTCGCTCATGTTGCCGATACCGTGAGAGGAGGAAGAAACCGGACGAGGCGGCCGGGCAAAACCCCGAGAGCGAGGCGCCGCAGCCGCTGCCAGCCGGCACTGAGGATGAGGATGAAAGCGCCGAGGACCAGCAGTGTCAGATCGACGGAGATGCTGCGGGCACCGGAGGTGTAGAGCAGCGTGCCGAAGGCCAGCCCGGCATAGACGAGACCGGAGACCAGAATCGCGCGGCGGTTGACCAGCAGCGCGACGACGCCGAGCGCGAGAAAGAGACTGAGCACCGCGAACGCCGACCCAGTTTCCGCTCTATCGCCGTGCCATAGGCCGCCGATCAGCGTGTGGACGATCAGCGGCGCCGCCAGAAGATGCAACCAGAAGGCGATGTCCGTATTCCGCGTCACCCGCTGGGGATCGCGCGCATCGAAGCGCATGGCCAGGGCGAAGATCGCAATGCCGGCAACGAGCAACACGCCGTGTATGACGAGGGGAGCCGCGCCCGGCGCCAATACGTTCACCGCCGCAACCCCTGCAAGAAGGAGGGAGGCCGCGCCGAGCGCCGGCGCAATGGGCACGCCGAAGCGACGATAATGCAACCATGCCGCGACGGCCGCTGCACAGGCCGACGCGATGACAGCCGGTACCGAGGGCCCCTGCAGATCAAGAGGGAATCGCGATATGGGCACCAATCCTGAAATCAGCAGTGCGATCCCCGTCGCGCGGAAAACCGCCCAGCAGAAGGCGAGGACGAGCAGGATGCTGGGCAGCGCCATCCGCCGCCGCCGGGTGAAGTATTCCGCCAGTCCCCAGGAGAGAAGCCCGATCAACGCCCATCGCGCCACGTCGGCCAGCACATAAACCGGGATCGGCGGAAAAGCAGGCGCGTCGATCGGAATGAGCGTCCGCCAGTGGAAGTTCATGCAGGCAGCGAAAACCAGAATGAGCCCGATGGAGACGAAGATGTCTCCGAAGCCGGTGATGAAGCGCAGCTTCTCCTCGTCGGGCGGCTCCAGCGCCGCGGCGGCCTTTCGCGCGTCCTCCATCTGCCGCAGCCGCGCCGCCTGGTCGGGGGAGAGCACCCCCTGGGCGAGCGCCGCGGCGAGAGTCGGTTCCGATATCATGGCGCGTCCAGCGCCTCGAGGGTCACCCGGTCGTTGGTGTAGATGCAGATTTCGGCGGCCACCTGCATGGCCTTGCGGGCGATAATCTCGGCCGAGAGGTCGGTGTCCAGCAGCGCCCGCGCGGCGGCCAGCGCATAGGCGCCGCCGGAGCCGATGGCGGCCACCCCGGCCTCCGGCTCCAACACGTCGCCGGTGCCGGTGAGGACGAGCGAGATCTGGGCGTCGGCGACGATCATCATCGCCTCCAGCCGGCGCAGGTAGCGGTCGGTCCGCCAGTCCTTGGCGAGCTCCACCGCGGCCCGCTGGAGCTGCCCGGGATATTGCTCCAGCTTCCCCTCGAGCCGCTCGAACAGGGTGAAGGCATCGGCGGTGGGGCCCGCGCAGGCCGCCGGCCCCGCCCCCCC
>CALMSN010000096.1 GCA_937872325.1 uncultured Xanthobacter sp.
CATCTCGAACGCTCCCGGTTCGGGAGCTTGAATCACCACAAGCCCAATAACGCAAATTTATGGGGACACTGCCTAGCCCAGCTCTCAGAAATTGCGCTGGGCGATCAACAGCAACTGCGAGGCATCCTGCGAGGCCTGCGGCATGCCATAGGCCGTCTTGCGATAGTTGTTGGCCTTGTACATGTTGTAGCCGTACTGCAGCGTCAGGCTGAAGGCGGCACTGGGCTGCCAGGTGACGTTGCCGCCCACATTGTAGTTCGTGCCCCCCGAGGCACCGATCGTCTTCTCGGCGACGACGCTGTTCAGGTCGAACCGGGCATAACCGCCGAACACCGATGCATTCCAGGTGGAACTGAAATTATGCAGGTACTGGCCGGTGAAGTTCCAGCCGGAGACTTCGCTCAGGCTGCCGTCGGGGTTGATGAAGGCATCCGGCGGGCTGAAGTCGCCGGAGGCGTTGATGAGGCCGAGATAGGAGATGGCGCCGTTCACATAGGCGGTCTGCAGGTAGAGCGTGTCGCCGCTGGCGATATGCGGCAGGTTGAACATCACGCCCGCCTGCACCGCATACCCCCAGAAGCCCCGATCGGCGCCCAACGGGTTCACGGCGGAGTTGGCCAGATACACGGTCTCCCGATGGAGAGCGCCCGAGATCTGGAACTGGCCCCAGGAACCGCTCTGCCCGAAAGCGCCGACGACGTCGGGCATGTCGGAGTTCCAGCCCGTGGCCAGGGTCGAGGCGGCGTTCGCCATGTTCACGCCTGAATTGCGCTCGTGCGCGTCTTCCAGCGAGGCCGTCGCCTTCCAGCCGTGGGCGAGCTCCCAAGTATAGGCGATCATCGGCAGGTTGGTGTCGTCGCCGATGGTGGCCGGATCGGTCCCCTGGATGTTTTCGTTGGCGTAGAAATCGAACATCGACTGGTTGTACCCAGCCAGGAACCCGCCGAACTACACATAGATGCTCTGCGGGTTCAGCTGGACCCGGGAGCCGGTGATGGGCTCGCCCCACTCGTCGATGGAGCGATACTGGAAGCGCACGTCGATGAAGCTTCGCAGCACACCGAAGTCGGTGCTGGTCCGCGTATCCACCTGCATGCCGTAGGTGGCGATGGAATAAAGCTTGCTATAGTTGGACGGCATGCCGGTCCAGCTGTTGTAATAGCCTTCCGCCCAGACATAGCCGCCGAGGCTGATGCAGGTATCGGTGCCGGGCACATACCAGAAGCCGCCATAGGAACTGCTGCCCGCCACCGGGCATTGCTTCATATAGGCATCCGCGCTCTTGACCTGCGCGTCGGCAGCCCCCGCCTCCCCGGCGGCGGCCAGGACCAGCCCGGCGGCGAGAACTACGCGCGATGTCCTGATGACCATCATCGTCCTCCGACCTTAACCTTGTCCATCAATGATCCGCGCCGTTTGCCGCCCGGCCTTAGAGGCGGCGTCCTCTGCCCAAGGGGCCACCGTCTCCAAGTGCCCGATCGCGGCAAGGCCAGCGAAGGTCATCTGCATTCGGGAGGAGCCAGCCCTTCAGATCCCGGGGGAAATCAGGCAGGCGCTCTCCGCACCGACGAAGCCGCGGCCGATGTGACCGTGGTTCCCATCGGCAGAAAATAGAGCGTTTTACCGATTCATCGAATCTGGAAAACGCTCCAATTTGTTGCTTCGTCGCATTTCATTCAGGCGACGCCTTATCGGCCTCGCTCGAAAATACTCTAGAGCGAGATCTTGCCTGCCCAGAGGGCCCAGATCACGACCGCGTCGACGGCAAGAAGTATGGCCAGATAGATCAGCTCGAGCTTATTGAAAATCGGCTTTCCGTCATGCTTCTCGATCCGCGACCAGATGAAGATCGGCAGGCCCAGGGTGATCAGGATGGGGACCATCACGACATACTGCAGGCTGCTCGAATACAGGATGAAGATACAGAACAGCGCGCCGACGACACCGCTGACAAGGCCGAGCGCATAGCCCTTCTTCGCATACTTGTGAAACTCGTGCTTCACGCAAAGCCGGACCATGTACAAGGCCGTAGTCAGATAGGCTGGGACCACCATCAGCGAGGCGATGTTGTACATGGTGTTCCAGGCGTTGTTGGAGAAATACACCAACAACATGGCCGCCTGCATAACGAGGCTGCTGACCCACAACGACACCGTGGCCGCATCCTTGGAATTGGTGCGGGCGAAGGCCTTGGGGTAGGCACCCTGCTGGCCGGCGACCATCGGAATTTCGGCGCAGAGCATGGTCCAGGCGAGCCACCCGGCCAGCACGGAGATGATGAGGCCGACGCTCATCAGCCAGTTGCCCCACGGGGCACCCACCACATGCGCGAGGACGCCGGCCGTTGACGGATTGGCGACCTGGGACAGTTGCGCCTGCGTCATGCTGCCGAAAGGCAGGACCGAGAGCAGGACGTAGACGATCAGGGCGATGAGGAAGCCGAGCAGCGTCGCCTTGCCCACGTCGTTGGTATTGCGGGCACGACCCGAGAGCACGACCGCGCCTTCGACGCCGATGAACGCCCACAGCGTGACGGTCATCGGCGCCATGACCTGCGCCGCCAGGGATGCCGGCTGCACCTGGCTTCCCACTTGGGTCGTGATCTGCGGGGCGGTGCCCCAGAAGTTCGCGAACACCTGCGAATAGTCGATCATCACCCCGAGGATCACCACGAACAGAACCAGCGGGACCATCTTGGCGATGGTGCCGAAGGTGTTGATGAGCCCCGCCGTCTTGGTCCCCGACAGGACCAGGAAATTGTAGCCCCAGATCAGGATGGATCCGCAGATGATCGAATTGAGGTTGTTGCCATCCGTGAAGACGCCGGGGAAAAATTCATCGAAGCTGTCCATAAGGATCACGGCGAACGCGACGTTGCCGAAGCACGTCATGAGCCAGTAACCCCAGGCCACGATGAACCCGATGAAAGAGCCGAAGCCCTCCTGGGCATACATATAAACGCCGGCCTGCAGATCCGGCCGCATATCCGACAGCATCCGGAACGCGTTGGCAACGAAATACATGCCGACGCCGGCGATGACCCAGGCGATGATGACCGGCCCGACAGCCGACGTCGCGGCGGTATTCTGGGGGAGGCTGAAAACACCGCCCCCGAGCATCGAGCCGACGACGACCGCGATCAATGCCAGAAGCCCGAGCTTGCCCGCATCGGACTTCGCGACGGCAGCTGATGCCGCTTGAGGTTTTTCAGTCATTTTCCGCCTCTGCGAACTGGAGGAATGATTTGTCCGGCCGCAAGTGCCGTCGGATCCGAATAAAGCGATCTGCTCTCATCCGCTCGGCCCTTGAATGCCGAACGCAATGCAACAAGTGTATATTCTATATTATTCAATCTTCTAGAGCGTAACAGATCCCCTGTAGATGAGGAACGCGACGAGGGCGTCCGATAACAGGAGAGCGATCAGCGCACCGAGCTCGAATTTGTTGAACAGGGGACCTGCGTCCTTGTCCTGTTTCCTCGCCCACACGTAGAGCGGCACGCCGAGGGTGAGAAGCAACGGCGTCATCGCGATATATTGGATCTCGTTCGCGTAGAGCATAAAAAGGCAGAACACGACGCCGATGAGTCCGCTGACCAGGGCAATGGTGCGCCCTTCAGACTGCCTGCGGAGATACTCACCGTTCACGCAGATCTTCGCCAGGTATAGCGACGAGGCAAAATACGCTGGGAGCACGGTGATCGCCGAAATCGCAAGCAAGGCCAGCCAGGCGTGATTGGCGAAGTACACCAGCAGCACGACGAGCTGCATCATGCCTGTGCTGATCCAAAGCGCGGACGACGCCGAGCCTTTGCTGTTCTTGCGGGCGAACCAGGACGGAAAAGTCCCGTTATTCGCCGCCACCATGGGAATCTCTGCGCAGATCATGGTCCAGGCCAGCCAGCTGCTGAGAATGGAGATCAGCACGCCCACATTGACGAGCACTTCGCCCCATTCGCCGGTCATCGACTTCATCACCCCGGCGGTCGAGGGATTGGGGATCTGGCTCAGGACATACTGGCTGAGTATGCCGAAGGGCAGCACCGACACGAAAAGGCAAATTACGAGGGAAATGATGAAGCCGATCAAAGTCGCGCGGCCGATGTCCTTCTTGTTCCTGGCGCGCCCGGATAGCGCGACGGCCCCCTCGATGCCGATGAAGCACCACAGGGCCACGAACAGCGGGGAAAAAACCTGTGACGTGATCGAACCCAAGGGCTTGCTGCCCGCGGTTTCCGCACGCCCCCAGATGTCGCCGGTGAGTTCCGCATAGTCGAGGAAATAAACGGTGGCGCCGACGAACATCGCAAGGGGGATCAACTTGGCGACTGTGCCGATGGTATTGATGGAGCCCGCGACTTTGGCGCCCGACAGGACGATGAAGTGGAACCCCCATATCAATATGGTGGCGCCGATGATGGAGGCGGCGTTGTTGCCGCCTTTGAACGTCCCCGGCATGAAGTAATTCAGCGTATCCATGACCATCACTGCGAAGGCCACGTTGCTGAAGATCGTCATAAGCCAGTATCCCCATGCCACAATGAAGGCGGCAAAGGATCCGAAGCCCTCCCGTGCATACATATAGATGCCGGACTGCAGGTCGGGGCGGAGATCTGAAAGTGTTATGAATGTTTTTGCAATGAAATACATGCCGAAGCCGCAGATGATCCAGGCGATGACGACGGGTCCGACTGCGGACTGCTGCGCCATGTTCTGGGGCAGGCTGTCGACCCCGCTGCCGATCATCGAGCTGACGACAATCGCCACCAATGCAATCAAGCCGAGCTTCTGGCCGTCGTGGCTTGCCGTATCCGGGGTGTCTGTTCGGTTATCCTGCATGGCGACGGCGGCTCTTACGTGTTCGGAATGGAGGGCCCGGCGGAATGGGCCGTGCTGGCACCGGCGAAGCCGCACATCGCCCGCGTGGATCGGAAGGGATCCACGCGGGCGATGTGCGCTCCGGAGCCTTCCCGCCTTCGTCGAAGCGGGAAGGCTCCGAGTTATCTACGGGTTGCGTTCTTTTCACGCGAAGCGGGCATCCGCATCACTCGAAGACGCCCCCCCGTCACTTCAGATGTCGATCCACTGCCCGATCTTGGCGCCGATGCTGGTCACGACGCCGCCTGTGCTGGAGCTGCCTGACGGCAGGATAGGCCGCTTGGGCATCAGGTTCCCCTTGTCGTCAATAAAGACGAGCTTCTTATTGGGGATGTTCTCGAAAATGAGGACGAACGAAGATCCGCCATAGTTGAACGAGCCCATCTCCTGGCCCTTCCGGACGCTGGCGCCCGTGACCATCGCGGGATCGAAGGTCACGGTCGAGACCTCGCTCATCCCCAGCGGAATGCAGCAGACGTAACCGAAGTCCTCGGTCTTGAAGACGATCAGGCCGCGGGCGTTCACCTGCGCCGAATAAGGCAGGGACGCGGTCGTGGCCCCGCCGAAGTCGGGGATGACCAGCTTGTTGAAGTAATAGCCGGGGATGGTGAACGGGTCGAACAGCACCTCGCCGTTCACCGGCGACCACCAGCGGTGATAATTGTAGGGGTTCAGGTAAGTCTGGAGAATATAGCCGCCCGTGAACCTCTTCACGAGATCGTGCTGGTCGATGACCGCCTGCTGCTCCTTGACCGGCGAGCTCAGGATGTCGGCCAGCGAGTAGCGCATGTCCTTGAACCAGAAGACATCGCGCTCCGTGACATCCGAATCCCAGCGGAACAGCGAGCCGTCATTGGCGGCGATCACGGTCTCGTTGGAATCGGGATCGGCGATCGGCCGCTGGGCGTCGCGGTCCTTGAACTGCCGGGTGAAGAACGAATTCCAGGACGTCCAGTACGGCAGCGCCTCGGAATCCTTCTTCCAATCGTCGAACCTGTACTGCTGCTTTGCCTGGGTCGACAGCCACTGCTCGCCCTCGACGCTGAACAGCACATTGCCGGAGGGCGGCGAGCCGAGGAAGTCAAACCACTCCTGGAAGATATCCGACATCCTCTCATTGAACATCGGCAGGGCGAACAGCGCCGTTCCGCTCAGCGTCGGGTCGATGCCCACCACCCAAGCCGAGAACGGCAGCCCCACGAGCTCATTGTCTACGAAGCGGGGCGGGTGCTTCAGAATTTCGTTGAACCCGTGCAGCAGGGTGTCCTTGTCCTTGATGCGGGGAATCTGGACCTGATCGGGGTTGCCGGTGTCCTTTCCGCACGCCTCAACCATATTGAGGTTCCGATCGCAGGCATCCTCGATCAGATACTTGATGACCGAATTGCCCTCGATGAACTGGTCGAGCCGGGCGACGCTCGGAGCGTGCTCGGTCCTCTCGGCGGCGTGGATCGTCTCATGGAACTTCTGCAGGGCCTTGTTTGAGCGCGGGAGCCAGCCGCTCCGCACTTCGTGCGGATAGTGGACAAGTATTTCGGCCTGCAGGCCCGTCGTATTTCCAGCCCACCCGGCGCTGTCAGCGTCGCTCATTAAACTCTCCCTAAACTGCTACTTAACGGATAAACAGTGGAGAAATAACATATTTTTTATTTATCTATCCAGATTCGACCTTCATCGCAAGATGCAAAAATTCCGCATTTTGAAGCCTGACTAAAAATAAGGATAAAGCGTAAATAAGCTGAGCCGGGTTGGTTTAGGCTGCATTGAGCAGGGCGTACTTCAACAGCTTGATAATCAAGGGATTCAAGCACCGGTCACGGTAGTTGAGCCGAGAGCAGCCGGCCGAGGTGGAGATGGAAGAACTTTTCGGTGCGCCGCGATATGAATAGAGGCAGTTCGTGACATTCGAACAAATCCCGCCGATGACGCAAATGTGATCAGATCCGAGCGTGCGGCTCTTCTCCTTGTGGATGGCGACACGATCGCCCCTTGCCCGCCGTCACTGCCTTTGAGACAGTCTTGGGATTTTCGGGAAGGCAGAAAATCTGGATCATCGCTCCCATTATATAGCGCAGATGAAACATAAATCCGGGCAGGAGAAAGCTGCGGCGGAACGGGTCTTGAAGGACATCCACCGAGCGCGGCGGCGGATGTCCTCGGCGCAACAGCCACGCAAAACTCCGCCGGCACTCAGAAGCGGACAGGGATCACTCAGGACCTATTAATTTCACTCCGCCCTTGATTCACAGTCTCCATTGAGGAGGCTATGATGAGTGACATACTCCTCCTGCCCCCCCCTTGGAGACGTTGTTCAGCGTGCGATGCGCGTGAGGATGAGGCTGCCCAGAGCGATGTGAACCATGACTTCTGACACGTCGATACCGGCTTCGTCGTCGCGAACCAGACGGAACTGGCGTGTCATCCAGCTAAAGGCCCGCCCGACGACTCCGCCACAGGGAAGCACCTAAGAGCGTCTAACAAAACCTCTGGGCTGAGGATGGCCGAGGCCTTTTGGGTCTCCTGCCAAGGGCCGAACGCCGTCGATTCCGCAAGGATCGGCGAGGATCGGCAACGCCGCAGAAGGCCAAAAGGCCCGGTCAGCCAACCCCAGAGGTTTTGTTAGAGGCTCTAGAAGTCCTTTTCCGCTTCGACGCGCCTGGCCGCGCCGATAACGAAATCGAGATAGGCGCCTTGAGGGTCTGACTGTCGAGGATGCCGTTCGAAGGGCTGGCCTCCGCTCAGCGCCGCACCGGTCGATCATCACGGCGGGATCGCGGATCGTACGAAACAGGAACGGACGCACGAAGTGTCGAAGCCTCCAGCAGAGGGCCTGCCAGGGCGGAAATCCACCAGCAAGATCCGCCGACGACATCACATCCGGGCGAAATAGCGTTCGGCGCTTTGCGCAGATCGGTCTGCCGCCGCGGCCCCGCTTTTCCGGCCTGCGGCAGGAGAGGCTCGACTTGCGACCACCCCTCGTCCGTCAGGCCAGCTATATATCGCCGGATCGCCGGATCGATCGCTGCAATTTGAATCCAGATCCATGCCTCCGGCGAGCAGGTCTTGAATCACAAGCCCGAAATAGCCGCAAAATTTTTGCTAAAATTTTTATGATAAATATATAATTATTATATATACATATGGCATATTTATCATAAATTATTTTATAAAAAAGAGGTATTATATGAATCTTTCACCATCTGAAGGTATAATTAAAACATGAAATTAAACAAATAATCACAATAACCCCTCATATTCAGAATTCCTTATGCGAAATATGAGTGATTTTATATGTATAAATATGATCTCTGCCATTCTCGGCCAGCCCGCTTCTCCAAACTCTGCTATCGCGCCGTACCCATGGATTGCAGCACCGCCTCGCTCGGCCAGCAATCCACCTTCAATCCGGCGGACTTCTGGTAGGCGCCGAGGGCTGCGCGGGTCAGCATGCCGGCCTTGCCGTCGATCTTATCGCGGTAGAGGCCAAGGCGCGTCAGGTGCTTCTGCATCGCCTCGACTGATTTCGTGCGCAGCTGTGTCGACGCCGACCAGGGCGTCGCGAACGGTGAAGGATCCCGCATCCGGTCGGACAGGTGGCCGACGAACAGCACGTAGAGATCCGAGAAATTGTATTCCTTGATTACGAAGTAATTCTTCGTCGTCAGGAAGGATGGACCATAAATGCCTTCGGGCTGCAGCAGCGATGCCGGTTGCCCCTGCTCGGCGAACGACACGCTGCGCACCGGCACAAAGCCTGTGCGCACCCAGTCGCCGATGGGCTTTTGCACCTCGGGCAGGCCCAGGGTGCAATCGGCATTGGCGGGCGCGCGCACCTCGTAGGCCCAGCGCAGCCCCGGCTGCCAGCCCTTGTCGGCGAGCTGCTTGGCGGCCGATGCCAGCGCATCCGGGACCGAATGCCAGATGTCGACGCGGCCGTCGCCGTCCATGTCGACGCCGTGCTTGTAGTATTCGGACGGCAGGAACTGCGTGAGGCCGGTGGCACCGGCCCAGGACGCACGGAAATCCTTGCGCGAAACTGCGCCCTCGTCGAGGATCTTCAGTGCGAGGATGAACTCGGAGCGATACTGATCCTTGCGGCGGCCCGCATAGGCCTGCGTCGCGACCACCCGCAGCGTGTCGTAGGGAGAGGTGTAGCGGCCGAAGTCGGTCTCGCGGCCCCAGATGGCGAGCACCATGGTCGCCGGCACGCCGAAATGTTGCTCGATCTGGTCGAGCGCAGTCCCGTGCTTCTGCAGGAGGCGGCGCCCCTCGGCGGCCAGCCGCGCGATGGTGGCCTCCTTCACATAGCTGGCCGGCACCTGGACGAACTCGGCCTGCCCCGAGGCGCCGGTGGACGGCCGGCCCGGCAAGGCGAGATCCGGCAGCTTGTAATCGGGCTCGAGCCCACGCGTCTCGCGCTCGAAGGTCTCGCGCGAGACGCCGGCAGCCTTGGCCTCCGGCCAAAGCGAGGCGATGAATTGCGTGAAGGCGGCATCGGCGGCGCGGGCCGGGCCTTGAGCGGCCAGCGCCAGCAGCAGCGTGAGGGCGAGCCGGCGGCACGCCGATGACAGGAACCCGCTCATGCCGCTATGTCGATCCTTCTGGCTTTCGAGTCGGCGCATGGGCGACGCTACCATGGCGCGGCGCCGGTATGCACTCCGATCGCGGGAGCCTCCGCCGGGCGCGGCGGCGCCGGTCGCGCCGGGTTGCGCCCCACCTGCGGGCGATCGCACTACGGTCCGCGCGCTGCCCCCCATGTCTGCCCCGCGTTTACCGAGAGCGACCGGGCGCCGTGCCGAAGCGCTTCCAAAAATACCTCTGGGGGAGGAAGGCCGGAGACTTTTGGGCCTCCTGCCACGCGCCGAACGCAGTCCATCCGGTCAGCATCGACGAGGATCGACACCGCCGGAGGCGGCCCAAACACCCGGTCGGCGGATCCCCAGAGGTTTTACCCGAAGCTCTAAGCCAGCACGTCGCCTCCGCCCGGCGCGGCAAGGCGATTGAGGTAGGCGACCAGTTCGTCCCAGCGATCGCCGGGCGCGGAGGCCGCGAGGTAGCCGTCGGGCCGCACCAGGGCGATGCCGGGCGCGGTCTGCGGGCGAACCTCGGCGTCGACAAGGGTGGGAAATGCGGCGGCGAACTGTTGCGCCGCCTCGCCGGAGGCGCGCAGGCTGAAGCGCGGCGTATCGCCGATGCCGTACGGCGCCTCCCCCGCCATCGGCCCGACACGCGATCCCGCATCCGCACCGCCCCCGTGCGAGGGGCCGTTGAGCGGGCTCGACGGATAGCCGATGGATACCTCCGCCATCAGATCGGCCACGGCGTGCTGCACCGGCGGCAAACCCAGCACCAGATGGGCGACGAAATTGCGGATGTGCTGAAGCGTGGGGTCGCTCACCGTGCCCATCTTGGTCAGCCGCCCGGAGGCATGGATCACCTCCGCGCCCACCGGCCGGCGCTCCAGGTCGTAGCTGTCGAGCAGTTCGGGGGCGGAGGACAAGCCCCGGCACACCAGCGCCAGCTTCCAGGCGAGGTTGATGGCATCCTGCATGCCCGTATTCATGCCCTGGCCGCCGGCCGGGCTGTGGACGTGGGCCGCATCGCCGGCGAGGAAGATGCGGCCGTTCCTGTAGCGGCCCACCTGGCGCTCGTTGATCCGGAAGGCACTCGTCCACACCGTGTCGGTGAGGGTGATGCCGCCCGGCCCGCGCCGGTCGATGAGCGCCTGGAAGGCCTCCCGCGTCAGCGCCACCGCCGGCGCGCTCGTGGACGGGCCAAGGGCGGCGATGACGCGGAACCGGTCGGGCGTCATGGGGAAGAAGACCAGCGGGCCGTCCTCGTGCCAGTAGGTGGCGAGCTCCGAGGTCGGGAACGGCGAACCGGTCAGGTGGAAGTCGCCCTGGGTCCAGTCGAGGGCGATGGTGTCGCCGGCGAAATCGAGGCCCAGGTGATGGCGGACCACGCTGTGCGCCCCGTCGCAGGCCACGAGCCAGGAAAACCGCTCCTGGATGTCGGTCCCGTCCGGCCCGCGCAGGGTGGCGGTGACGCCATCCGTGTCCTGATCGATCTCCACCAGCTCGGTTGCGAACGCCGGCTTGATGCCGAAGCCGTCGAGATGCCGGCGCAGCACGGCCTCGGTCTCGTATTGCGGGATCATCAGAACGAACGGATAGGGCGAGGCGACCGCATCGAAGGTGAAGCGCGCGATGCTGTCGCCGCCCGCCAGGATGTTCGCGGCGGTCACCCGGTTGCCGCGCTGCAGCAGATCGGCGGTCACGCCGGGGCGGTCGAGCAGCTCCAGGGTGCGGCACCACACCGCCACCGCGCGCGACGTGTCCGAAGGCCCAGGCGCCTTGTCGACGAGGCGCACCGGCACCCCGTAGCGGGTCAGCTCCAGCGCCAGGGTCAGCCCCACCGGCCCGGCGCCGGCGATGAGAACGCGACCGGTCATGCTTTCCTCCTGTGCGCCGGCAGTCGGGCCGCCGCCATGGTGCGGCAAGGCGCGACCCCTCGTATCGTCTTCGGCTTTACTTTGCACCCGCCCCCGGTTCGACCCGCGCCGCCCGGCTGGATCGCTGTTGCGAAGCGGGGCGCGGATGGCGTCGAGATCCAAAGCCCGCCCCCGCCGAGCCGCGCCGGCGGCGCCCCTCAGCGCACGCCCTTCACCGGGTCGGGATGGCCGTCGATGCGCATCTGGAACACGAAGTAGGTCGGCGCGCAGAAGCCGTTTTCGGCCGCCGCGGCGGCAACCCCATCGAGCATCGGCGGCAGCGCCTGGCACATGAAGTCCTCGCGGCAGAAGCGCCCGGTGCCGCAGGCCGGGCGCAGGCCGCGGGCGACGCTGGCCTCCATGCAGCGGGCGAAATTGTCGGTGGCGACGCACAGGTCGAAGGCCTTGCCGCCCACCACCGCGCAGATCTCCGCCGGCGCCCGCCCCTTGCCGAAGGTCGCGAAGCTGCGCTCCGCCGGATTGCATTGCCGGTAGGCCGACCCGCCCGGCACCCCGAGCTTGGCCGGACGGCAGGTATAGGCGGCGGGCGAGGCGCGATCCGCGCGGCTGTTGATCTGCCGCACCACCTTAAGGCCGTCGAGATAGGGCGCGCGGCCGGGCCGGATCTCGCCCTCCAGGCACGCCATGCCGGAGACGAGGTCGGCCTCGCGCGTCGGCATGCACTGGCCGGTGGCCACCGGCAGGCGCGGATCGCGGGCGATCGCCTGGCAGGTGGTGCCGGCGGCGCAGCCCCAGGTCGCGCGGAACGGCGCCGCCCCCAAGCGGGGCAGGAGGCAGGCCATGGAGGGCGCGGCGGCCGGGCTTGCGTGCGGGGCGGCGCCATCCCAGGGCGGCGCCGGCGCGTAGGAGAGGGGCCGGAAGGTGTCCGGCGCGCGCTTGTCCGCCAGCGCCGCGAGATAGGCCCGGCGCCGGGCATCCTCCGCATAGAGGTGGGGCGAGACCGCCACCTTCACCACGTTGAACGGCGAGCCGCCCGGCGTGTCATGGCCGATGAGGTGGAAGCCGGCGGTGGCAGCGCCCTGGTGGCAGCCGGTGCAGGTGGCGTCGTCCAGCCGGGCGATGAGGCCGGCGGGCGAGGCCACCAGCTTCAGCGCGTCATAGGGCAGCCCATCGAGGTCGGCCTCGGCAAGAAGGCCGGCGAAGGGGTGGTTGGCGGAGCGCGCGCTGCCGAAGGTGGAGAAGGAGAGCGCCTTGTCCGCCAGCAGGTCCGCCGGAAGCTGGAAGACCCCCTGGTCGATTTCGCGCACATGGGTGCGCACATAATCCACCAGCCGGGCGCGCAGGGCGGCATCGGCCTTCAGGCGCGCGACATCGGGGGTATTCTCCAGCGGCAGCGGCACCAGGCGGCCGTCGCGCACCGCGAACACCCGCATCAGGTAGATGGCCTGCCCGCCAAGCTCCGTCTCCATGCCGGAGGGCAGCCGCACCACCTGGGCGTTCAGCTCTATCTGGCGCAGCGCCAGCCCGGCCAGCGGCCCCCGCGCCAGCCATTGCGCCAGCGGCGCGGCGGCGAGGTCCGGGGCGGGCGGCATCCAGCGGGCGGCGAGATCCGGGCAGGCGCCGTCCGCGCCCGCGGGCACATCGTAGACCGCGTTCACGTTCACCGGCAGGCGCGAGGCATATTCGGTGCCGCCGCGGGCGAAGCGATAGCCGAGGCGGTAGACGAGGCGCACCTCGCCGCAGGAGGGCCGGTCGGTGAGGGCGGTGAAATCGCGCCGGTCGGCCCGGTTCACCACCCCGGCAAGGCGGAAGGCGGCGAGCGGCGAGGAGAGCCAGCGGAGGTCGATGACCCGCCCGGCATTGGCATCGGTGACCTCGAACAACGGCCGCCCGTCGGCGGCCATGCGGGCGCGCAGCTCGTTCACGTCGGCGGCGATGGCGGCGGCGAAATCGGCATAGAGCGGGCTGCGGGCGGCGAGCAGGTCGAGGCTCGCCGCATCGGGCGCGCCCATCAGCGTCGCGAAGCCTTTGCCGCTTTGCTCGAGGGCGGTGGTGGCGGCGCGATCGAGGACGAGGCGGACCGGCTCGGCGGGGACCCGCTCGGCGACGGCAAGGCCCCCGCCCGCGGCCATGGCCAGCGCCACCAGCAGCGCGGCCAGCAGCCGATGGATCGCCCCGTCCCGGTTTCGCGGCACCCTGCCCTCCCCCGCCTTTGGCGCATCGCCGATCCCCGGCCGGCCTGGCAGCCCCCTTCATAGCCCGGAACGCGCGCTCGCGCCCGCAGCACCTTTCGCGGAGGGACTTGGAGGACCTAACAACTCCTCTGGGGGCGGCTGACCGGGCCTTTTGGGTCTCCTGCCGCGTTGCCGATCTGCGCCGAGGCTTCCGGGATCGACTGCATTCGGCGCCTGGCGGGAGACCCAAAAGTCCTCGACCATCCTCAGCCCAGAGGTTTTGTTGGAAGCTCTCAGGGGCGCGCGGCACCTTGCGTCGCGGGAAGGCCTCGACAACCGGTCGAAATACACCGAATACATCGCAATTCACCGCGGCATCCCCCGCCGCTGCCGAACCGGCGCGCCCGCGGCGCCCCTTCATCGCCGCCGAAGCGCGCGCCCCATGACGGATCCTCCCATGAGCGAAACCACGGTACCGGACTGCGACGCGTTCGCCGACGAACTGCGCGCCCGCATCCTCCACATGTTCTCCGTCAATCCGTTCTCCTCGACCCTGCCCATCCGCCTGCTGGAGGCCGGGCGGGGGCGGTCGATGCTGGCCATGGAGGTCGGCACGGCGCAGATGAACGGCCACCAGACCTGCCACGGCGGCGCCCTGTGGACCCTCGCCGACATGGCCTTCGGCGCCGCGGGCTATTATGACGGCACCATCCTGACCGTCGGCTCGGACCTCACCTTCATCCGCCCGGCCCTCGGCGGGACGACCGTGTACGCGTCGGGCGTTCAGATCAGCCGGCGGAGCCGGACCGGGATCTTCCGGATCGAGCTCACCAGCCGGCCCGGCGATCCCGAGGCGGTCATCGCTGCCGGCACCTTCAGCGGGCGATGGGCGCGGCGGGCGGAGGCCGATGCCCGGTGAGGCCGGCGGCAATCCCGCGATTTTTGATGTGTCCACCTATTGATATTAAATCCAGATGCCGTAAGCCTTGGGGCCAAAGGCCGGACGAGGGACGCGATCCGTCCTGCGCAGCCGCGCCGATGCCGGAGGACGCATGAAGGCTTTTCCCATCAAGGTGGGCGACACCGCCAGCTTCTCGAAGACGGTGAGCGAGAGCGACGTCTACCTGTTCGCCGGCATCACCGGCGACTTCACCGCCAACCACGTCAACCAAGCCTATATGGAGCGCTCGCGGTTCGGGAAGCGGCAGGCGCACGGCGCGCTGCTGGTGGGCTTCATGTCCACCGTGGCCGGCATGATCGCGACCCGGACCGCGCATGACGCCGACGAGCTGCCGCTGTCCCTCGGCTATGACCGCATCCGCTTCATCGCCCCGGTCTTCCTGGGGGATACCGTGACAGTGGACTACCGGATCGTCGCCACTGATCCCCAGAAGCGGCGGGCGACCGCGGAGATCGAGGTCCGGAACCAGGACGGCACGCTGGTGAGCGTGGCGACCCACATCCTCGCCTGGGTCGCCAACGATCGCCGATAGCCGCTTTCATTCAAGAAGTTAGAGTCGCATCACCGGGCACGGAACCGCATTACGGTCCCGTGCCCGCATCGCTCCAAGGGGCAGGCTCAGGCGCCGGCGCGCTCGATCACCATGGCGATGCCCTGGCCGACGCCGATGCACATGCTCACCAGAGCATGGCGGCCGCCGGTGCGCTCCAGCTGGCGCAGCGCGGTCAGCACGATCCGGCCGCCCGAGGCGCCCAGCGGATGGCCGATGGCGATCGCCCCGCCATTGGGATTGACCCGCGGGTCGTCCGCCGAGAGGCCGAGCCCGCGCAGGCAGCCCAGCAACTGGGTGGCGAAGGCCTCGTTGATCTCGATCACGTCCATCTGGTCCAGCGTGAGCCCGGCGCGATCGAGGGCCTTCCTGGCCGCCGGCACCGGGCCGAGGCCCATCACCCGCGGCGCCACCCCGGCCACCGCGCTGGCCAGGATGCCGCCCCGCGGCGCGACGCCGAAGCGCTCGGCCAGCGTCGCCGAGCCGACCAGCAGCGCCGTCGCGCCGTCATTGATGCCGGAGGCGTTGCCCGCCGTCACCACGCCGCCGGCGAAGAGCGGCGCCAGCTTCTCCAGCGACTGCGCCGTGGTCTGCGGGCGCGGATGCTCGTCCGCGGCGACGACGAGGGGCGACTTGCCCCGGCCCTGCGGCACCGCCACCGGCGCGATCTCGCCATCGAAGAAGCCGGCGGCCCGGGCCGCCTCGTACTTCTCCTGAGAGCGCAGGGCGAAGAGGTCGGACTCCTCCCGGCCGATGCCGAGGTCGGCGGCGATGTTGTCGGCGGTCTGCGGCATGCTGTCGGTGCCGAAGCCGGCGTCGATCCGCGGATTGGAGAAGCGGGCGCCGATGGTGGAATCGAACACCGTCACCTCGCGGCTGAAGGCGCTGGTGGCCTTGGCGGTCACGAACGGCGCCCGGCTCATGCTCTCGACCCCGCCGGCGACGAACAGGGCGCCCTCGCCGCAGCGCACCGCCCGCGCCGCATCGGCCACCGCGGCCATCCCCGATCCGCACAGCCGGTTGAGGGTGAGCCCGCCGGCGGCCTCCGGCAGGCCGGCGAGCAGCCCGGCATGGCGGGCGACGTTGCGCGCATCCTCGCCCGCCTGGTTGGTGCAGCCGAGGATGACGTCCTCGATCTCCTCGGCCGGCAGCGCGGTGCGACGGACCAGATCGGCGATGAGCCCGGCCGCGAGATCGTCCGGGCGGACCCGCGCCAGGGCCCCGGCATGGCGGCCGAAGGGGGTGCGCAGGCCGTCGAATATCAATGGGAACATCTGGGTCTCCGGGTCGGGAAAAGGGGGATCCGGCGACGCCGAACCGCCGGCCCGGGATCCGCTGGGCATATCGGGGCCGCGGGCGGCCGGATCAGGCGCGAAGCGGGAGAGCGGGGGCAGATCCGCCCTTGCCGCGGCGCCCGACGGGCGTCGGCAAGGGCGGATCTGCCCGGCCCGGACCGCGCGCACTCTCGCCGATCGAAAAAAATATAGCAATAGATTGACGCGAATTTGCCGACTGCATATGGTGTCGCCAAAATATAGCAATGCATTTCTATATATGGGAGACGACGCACCAATGGGACCCAAGGCCTCGCGCCGACGGCCCCATCCGCATCGGGCGAGCCCCGCAAGGGTCCGTCCGCGTCGCCCGACGCCGGCAGAGGGTATGTGACATGAGCGATCCCGTTTCCCACTCCATGGAAGCCGACAATTCTCTGCCCATCGGCCTCACCGCCGAGCAGACCGGCTTTGCCGAGGTCACCCGGCGCTTCGCCCGCGATGTCCTCGCCCCCGGCTACAAGGCGCGGGAGAAAAGCGCCTCCATCTCGCTGGAACTGCGCCGCCAGATGGGCGAGCTGGGCCTCATCGGGGTGGAATTTCCGGCCGAATATGGCGGCCTCGGCGCTGATCACGTCACCTCGGGCCTGGTGCTGGAGGCGATCTGCGAAGGCGACTTCAACGTCGGCTACATCCAGCTCCTGGGCTCCCTGTGCGGCGCCATCGTCGCCCGCCACGCCGCGCCCGATCTGGCGGTGCGGATCCTGCCGAGGGTGGTGTCCGGCGACAGCATCATCGCCCTCGCCTTGACCGAGCCGAGGGGCGGCTCGGATGCCGCCTCCCTGGTGCTCAAGGCGACGCGCGATGGCGACGCCTATGTGCTCGACGGCGAGAAGACCTCCATCTCCATGGCCGACCAGTCGGACTATGCGGTGGTGTTCGCGCGCACCGGCACCGTGGAGCAGCGCGCCCACGGGGTCTCCGCCTTCCTGGTGGAACTGAACTCGCCCGGCATCAGCCGCACCCGCTTCAACGACCTTGGCGAGCATGCCATCGGCCGCGGCTCGCTGTTCTTCGACCAGGTGCGGGTGCCCGCCGCCAATCTCCTGGGCGCCGAGGGCTCGGGCTTCGTGCAGGTGATGCAGGGCTTCGACTTCTCCCGCGCGCTCATCGGCCTGCAGTGCCTCGCGCTCGCCCGCATCTCCCTCGCCGAGACCTGGGCCTATGTGAAGGAGCGCAAGTCCTTCGGCCGGCCGCTGGCCGACAACCAGGGCGTCACCTTCCCCCTCGCCGAGGCCGAGACCATGGTCGAGGCGGCGCGGCTGCTCTGCTACCGCACCCTGGCGGCCAAGGATGCCGGCGCGCCGCACACCAAGCAGGCCGCCATGTGCAAGTGGTGGGCGCCCAAGCTCGCCTTCGAGGTGGTGCAGACCTGCCTGCTGCTGCACGGCCACGCCGGCTATTCCACCGAGCTGCCCTTCGAGCAACGCCTGCGCGATGCGCTCGGGCTGCAGATCGGCGACGGCACGGCGCAGATCATGAAGTTGATCATTGCCCGCGAGGCGCTCAAGGCCGCCGGCTAGGACCGGCTCGCCCTCCGATATCGGAGCGCGACGGGCCTGACGGCCGGATCGCGCTCCCGAGCAGATGCAGAACCGCCGCCCGTCTGGCGGCCGACATTCCCCCCGGGAGGACCCGATGAGCTACGAAGACATCCTGTACGAGGTGCGCCCGGAAGGCGTCGCCCGCATCACCATCAACCGCGCCGACAAGTACAACGCCTTCCGCGGCCAGACCGTGGACGAGCTGATCCACGCCTTCCAGACCGCAGGCTGGGACCGCTCCATCGGCGTGATCGTGCTGACCGGCGCCGGCGACAAGGCCTTCTGCACCGGCGGCGACCAGAGCGCCCATGACGGCCAGTATGACGGCCGCGGCACCATCGGCCTGCCCATCGACGAACTGCAGAGCCTGATCCGCGACGTGCCCAAGCCCGTCATCGCCCGGGTCAACGGCTTCGCCATCGGCGGCGGCAACGTGCTGGCCACCATCTGCGACCTCACCATCGCCTCCGACAAGGCCCAGCTCGGCCAGGTGGGGCCGAAGGTGGGCTCGGTGGATCCGGGCTTTGGCACCGCCTACCTCGCCCGCATCGTCGGCGAGAAGAAGGCGCGCGAGATCTGGTACCTGTGCAAGCGCTACAGCGCGGCGGAAGCGCTCGCCATGGGCCTCGTCAACGCGGTGGTGCCGCATGACGAGCTGGACGCCGAGGTGGACCGCTGGTGCGCCGAGCTCCTGGAGCGCAGCCCCACCGCCATCTCGCTGGCCAAGCGCTCGTTCAACGCCGACACCGAGAACATCCGCGGCATCTCCTCGCTCGGGATGGCGGCGCTGAGCCTCTATTACGACACCGACGAATCCAAGGAGGGCGGCGTCGCCTTCCGCGAGAAGCGCAAGCCCGACTTCCGCCGCCACGTCATCAAGAAGAAGGACTGAACGCTGCCGATGGCCGCCGCTGACGCGGCGGCCATCGATGGGCGTCGGGCCACAAGCCAGCGGCACAGCCGGCAACGGGAGGATGAGGGATGGAACTCGGCTTCACCCAAGAAGAGATCGCCTTTCGCGCCGAGGTGCGCGGCTTCCTGGAGGCGGAGCTTCCTGAGGCCCTGCGCCGCAAGCTCGCGGACGGCGGACGGCTGACCAAGGACGAGACCATCGCCTGGACCCGCATCCTCCACGCCAAGGGCTGGGCGGTGCCGCACTGGCCAGTGGAATGGGGCGGCACCGGCTGGGATCCGATCCGCCAGATGATCTTCCGCGACGAGATCCAGCAGTTTCCCGCTCCCGAGACCGTCTCCTTCGGCACCCTGATGGTCGGCCCGGTGATCCACACCTTCGGCTCGCCGGCCCAGAAGGCGCGCTTTTTGCCACGCATCGCCCGGCTCGACGACTGGTGGTGCCAGGGCTTCTCCGAGCCCGGCGCCGGCTCCGACCTCGCCTCCCTCAAGACCCGCGCGGTGCGCGAGGGCGACCATTACGTGGTCAACGGCCAGAAGGCCTGGACCACGCTGGCCCAGAACGCCGACTGGATCTTCCTCTTGGTGCGCACCGATCCGGCGGCGAAGAAGCAGAGCGGCATCTCCTTCCTTCTGGCCGACATGAGGACGCCGGGCATCACCGTGCGCCCGGTGGAGACCATCGACGGCGGCGTCGAGATCAACGAAGTCTTCCTCGAAGACGTTCGCGTGCCGGTGGAAAACCTGGTCGGCGAGGAGAACAGGGGCTGGGACTACGCCAAGTTCCTGCTCACCAACGAGCGCAACGGCCAGGCCCGGGTCGGCTTGTCCAAGGCCCGCGCCCGCCGGATCCGCAAGCTCGCCGAAAGCTCCATCGACGGCGCGCCGCCGCGCATGGAGGACCCGCTGTTCCGCCGCCGGCTCGCCGAGCTGGAGGTGGAGATCAAGGCGCTGGAGATGACCCAGTTCCGCGTCATCACCGCCGAGCGCAGCGCCGGCGAGGGCAAGCCCAATCCGGCCTCCTCCATCCTCAAGATCCGTGGCTCCGAGGTGCTGCAGGCCACCACCGAGCTGTTGACGGACCTCATCGGCCCGGCCGCTTTGGTGCGCCACGAGGGGGCCGGCCCCGAGGGCTACGACTTCGCCCGCGGCGGCGCCGCCACCTATTTCAACATGCGCAAGCTGTCCATCTACGGCGGGTCCAACGAGATCCAGCGCACCATCATCGCCAAGGCCATTCTCGGGCTGTGAGGGGAGCGTCACGCCATGAATTTTGAACTCTCCGAAGAACAGCTCCTGCTCAAGGACAGCGTCGAGCGGACGCTGTCCCGCGCCTACGGCTTCGAGGCCCGGGCGAAGATCCTCGCCTCCCCAGACGGATGGAGCCGCGAGGCCTGGGCGCAGCTCGCCGAGCTGGGCGTGCTGGGCCTGCCCTTCGCGGCCCAGGACGGCGGGTTCGACGCCGGCCCGGTGGAGACCATGATCGTCATGGAGGCGGTGGGCCGGGCGCTGGTGGTGGAGCCCTACCTGCCCACCGTGGTGACCGCCGGCGCGCTCCTGCGCCGCGGCGCCGGGGCCGAACTGCGGGCGCGGCTGGTGCCGCAGATCGCCGAGGGCGGGCTGGTGCTCGCCTTCGCCCATGCCGAGCCGCAGGCTCGCTGGACCCTTTGCGATGTCGCCACCACGGCCCGGCGGGTCGATGGCGGCTACCGCCTCACCGGACGCAAGAGCGTGGTGGTGGCGGGAGGCATCGCCGACCTTCTGGCGGTCTCCGCCCGCACCGCCGGCGCGCGGACGGACACGGCCGGCATCGGCCTGTTCCTGGTGGATCCGAAGGCCGCAGGCGTCAGCATTCGCGCCTATCCGACCCAGGACGGGCGGTGCGCCGCCGACATCCTGCTCGCCGACGTGTTCGTGGCCGATGCCGATGTGATCGGCGACCCGGAGGGCGGCTACGCGGCGATCTGCGGGGCGGTGGACGAAGGCATCGCGGCGGTGTGCGCCGAGGCGGTCGGGGCCATGGACGAGGCCCTCGCCATGACCGTCGACTATCTCAAGACCCGCACCCAGTTCGGGGTGGCCATCGGCTCGTTCCAGGCGCTTCAGCACCGCGCGGCCGATATGTTCGTGGCGCTGGAGCAGGCCCGCTCCATGGCGCTCTATGCGGTGATGTCGGTGGCCGAGCCGGACCCGGAGGCGCGGGCGGCGGCGCTGTCGGCGGCGAAGGTGCAGATCGGCCGGTCCGGCCGCTTCATCGGCCAGGAGGCGATCCAGCTCCATGGCGGCATCGGCATGACCATGGAGTACAAGGTCGGCCATTTGTTCAAGCGGCTGACGATGATCGACAAGGAGTTCGGCGACGTCGACCATCACCTCGCCCGCCTCGGCGCCGGTGGCGGCCTGCTGTGAGCGGGCGCGATCCAAACCCCGGGGAGACCGCACGCCCGCGCGCCGCGGCGGCGGTCAGGCGACCGGAGCCGAGCGCGTCAGACCGCGCCGAGCCCGTCCCTGAGGCGGTCGAGGAGCTGGTAGAGCTGGACCTGCTCGGCGGGGCTGAGCCCGGTCAGCGCCTTGTCGTAGAACACCTCGATGGCGGCCTGCATGGCCTGCCAGGTCGCGACGCCCTCGGTGGTGAGGCGGATCAGCCGGCTGCGGCCATCGTCGGGATCCTTCACCCGCTCTACCCAGCCGCGGGCCTCGAGCCGATCGAGCACGGCGGTGAGGTTCTGCCGGCTGAGCATGAGGAACTCGATCATCTCCTTCACGCTCATGCCCTTGTCCTTCACCAGGGGCCGCGCGAGCGCGCCGAGCACCGCCCATTGCTGGGTGGTGGCCCCGTAGTCGGACATGTGGCGGGTGCCGGTCTTGTGCATCAGGTTCGAGCACTGGTACAGCCGGAAGAACAGCCGGTTGGCGAGTTCGAAGCGGCCCTGCGCGGGGGTCGGTCTGTGGCGGGCCATCATGATGTCCTTTGTCCTTCGCCGGTCGCAGGCGGCATCGGCCTCGTCAGTGTACAGCAATATATTGCCATATGGTATCGTGCGGCCAGGATGAGCGCCGCGCGGTGCAGGAGCCCGGCCGGCCGGGGCAGGGGAATCGCATCCGCGACCTCACCGGCCCGATCGCGCCGGACAAGAACACGGGCGCGCAAAAAGCACGCCGACGAAGGAAACGGGCATGGTGTGGAACAAGGCTGTCTTCCTGACCGGCCACGGCGACAACGCGGTGGTGGCGATCGATCAGCGCCCGGTGCCGGAGCGCCGGCCGGGCGAGGCGCTGGTGCGCATCCGCGGGGCGGGGCTCAACCGGGTCGATCTCTACATGCGCGACAGCGGCGCCGGCATCACCCACCAGCTTCCGCTGGTCATGGGGCTCGACGGCGCCGGCGAGGTGGTGGAAGTGGATGCGGGGGAGCGGCGCCTGCGGCCGGGGCAGAAGGTGGTGCTCCATGCCGGGCTCGGGTGCGGGCGCTGCGAGTTCTGCGCCCGGGGCGAGCATATCCTGTGCACCTCCATGAAGATCATGGGCGAGCATGTGGACGGCACCCTGCGCGACTACGCCGCCGTGCCGGTGCAGAACCTCTTCCCTATGCCGGACGGCTTCGATTTCGTCGAGGCGGCGGCGCTTTCGGTGGCGCCGATCACGGCATGGCGGATGGTGTTCACCAAGGCCCGCGTCTCGCCCCAGGACAGCGTGCTGATCTTCGGCATCGGCGGATCGGTGTCCCTCTCGGCGCTGCAGTTGGTGAAGATGGTCGGCGCCCGCGCCATCGTCACCTCCCGCGATCCGCAGAAGCGGGCGCAGGCGCTGGCCCTGGGCGCGGATGCGGCGATCGACGGGACGCTGCCCGACATCGCCGCGCAGGTTCTGGAGCTCACCGCCGGCCGCGGGGTCGACGTGGTGATCGAGAATGTCGGCGAGGCGGTGTGGCCGCATGCGCTGCGGTCGCTGGTCCGCGGCGGGCGCATCGTCACCTGCGGGGCGACCTCCGGCGACCAGCCGTCGGCGGACCTGCGCCGCATGTTCATCCGCCAGCTCCAGGTGCTGGGATCGACCTACGGCACCTTCTCGGAATTCCGCGACCTGCTGGAGGTCTGCGGCCGCGGGCGGTTCCGGCCCCACCTCGACAGCCGCTTCGCGCTCGCCGACGTGCATAAGGCGCTTGACCGCCTGGAGGCGGGGGGGCAGTTCGGCAAGATCGGCATCGACCTGTCCTGACGCGGTCTGGCGAGGCGGCCGAGCCCGCGGTGTCACCCCAAAGGCCCGTGAGCCGCTCGTCTCATGAGCCTTTGATGACGCCAGGTCGGGCGCCTCAGCAGACCCACTTGGCACCGGTCGCAGGCCGGAGCCGATGGCATCAAGCCGTCTTGCCGCCGGGCGGCGGATCGCCGGCGGGGGTGAAGACCTCCACCGGCGTGCTGCGCCCGCGCACCGCGATGCGGCCCATGCTGCGTACCGCCCCCGCGGGCAGCAGCGCGGCGGCGCCGGGGCCGATGCAGATGCCGGTGCCCAGGTCCTTGTTCGCCGCCTCCAGCCGCGCCGCCATGCTCACCGCCATGCCGTGGGCGGTATAGTCGAGCTTGTGCCCCCCGCCCACGTCGCCGACGATCGCCGGGCCGCTTTCGAGCCCGATACGGGTGGGCCCGAAGCCGAGGGCGGCGAAGTCCGGCGCCCGGCGCAGCCGCTCGCTCTCCTCGCGCAGCGCCAGCGCGCAGGCCAGCGCCCGCCCGGCGTGATCGGGCAGGTCGAAGGGCATGTTGAAGAAGGCGCAGATGGCATCGCCGATGATCTTGTCGGTCATGCCGCCATGGGCCGCGATCACCTTGCTCATCGCATCGAAATAGCGGTCGAGAACCGCCACCAGGGCTTCCGGAGCGGAGCGCTCGGTCATGCTGGTGAAGCCCTCCACGTCGGTGAAGAGGGCGGTGATCATCCGTCGCTCGCCGCTCACCTTGAGCATCTGCGGATCAGCGGTGATGCGCGCCACCACCTCCGGCGCCAGATGCTGCCCGAAGCGCCGGCGCAGCCACCGCTCGCGCCACTCGCTTTCGATGAAGCCGGCGGCCAGCGCCACCGCAAGCACCCCGCCGCCCACCAGCGCCGGGCCGGCGGGATCCACCAGCAGGTGGTGGGAGAGGAGCAGGCCGAGCGCGCCCGCGCTCCATAGCGCCAGGATCGCGCCGCCGGCGATCAGGCCGGCCAGCGGGCGCAGCGCCTGCACCGCCGCCAGCGCCAGAAGCCCCAGCATCATCGCCCCGGCCAGCTCCCAGGCCGCCAGACCGGCCGGCCGGGAGAAGGTGTCGCCGGAGAGCAGCGCCGCCGCCGCATCGGCCTGGATCTGCAGCGAGGGCGCGGCGGCATCGCTGGCTGTGCGGCGCACCGCGCCGACCTCCACCGCGCTGCTGCCGAGGATCGCCAGTTGCCCCGCCAGTCGGTCCGCCGGCAACCGTCCGGCGAGGATGTCGGCGGCGGAGAGGGTGCGCGCGGCCCAGTCCGGCCGCGCCGAGGCCCGGATGCGCAGGCGCCCGTCCGGATCGAGCGGGGCGGTGCGCGAGCCGATGGCGAGGTCGCCCTCCGCCGGCAAAACGACGACGCCGGACCCCTCATGGGCTCGCACCGCATCCGCCGCGAGGCCGGGCACCAGCGTGTCGGCGATCACCGCCACCAGCGGCACCCGGCGGACGACGCCGTCGCGATCCGGCTCCAGGGCCAGGAGGCCGAGCCCCTCGGCGGCGGCGCGCAGACGGGGCGGCGGGCCGCTCCCGCCGGGCGCCCGCCATATCCCCGGCAAGGCGTCGCGCAGGGTCTCCGGCGCTTCCACCAGAACCGGCGTGATGGCCTCGAACTCCGGGGTCGGCGTGGGCTCGAGCACCGCGCCGAGCACCACCAGCCCCAGTGCCATGGCGTCGGCGAGGGCCCGGTCGCCGTCCGGCAGGGTGGCGGCGAGGGCGGCGATGTCGGGCCGCCCCGCCTCGGTTCCGATCCGGCGCAGGGCGGCGGCCGGCGACAGCCGGTCGGGGCCCTCGAGGAGGATGTCGAAGGCCACCGCCTGCGGCCGGGCCGCCGCAATGCCGGCGAGAAGGCGGGCCATCAAAAGCCGGCTCCAGGGCCACGGGCCGTGCGCGGCGAGGCTGGCGCTGTCGATGTCCACCACGCTCAGCGGCGGGGACGGCGGGCGGGGCGCATGGGCCAGCGCGGCGTCGAGCGCGGTCTCGCGGATCGCGGATCGGGCGCCGAACGCATCGAGGCCCCAGGCGATGGCC
>CALMSN010000097.1 GCA_937872325.1 uncultured Xanthobacter sp.
GGATGGTTTCAGCCGTGAACAATCTGGACGACTACGAGCTGGAGATCGCCGTCTTGCAGGTCGAGGTGATCCTCAGGTTGCAGGGGGAGAAGGCAGCTGCGGCAAAGGCTAAGGCCGAGGAGTGAGGCGCAGAAAGCCGGCTCCCGCGGGCGCGCGAGGGCGAACAGGATGGTACTATTTTACATTGACGAGAATCGAACCCGCTCTGCAACCAAACGTGTAGGCACATATGTAGGCATGTAAAATTTACTAAAAAGTTTTAGATAATAAAATCAATTTACTGTAACATTAGATTGATTCCCTTCCGCGCACCATATTCCATCGACTTCCACATTTATGATCAATGGATTGAATGGGCAGGCGGGTGTGATCCACCCCGCTGTGTCAACGCTTTCCCGTTCGGCAAAACGCGCTCATCCCTGCCGGGCTCCATGCGGGCGGAGTCGACGGTGAAGCGGCCACCGGCAGAATTCATCTGCGTCATGCCCGCTCAATGCAGATGCGCGCCCGTTCCAGCTTCGCTCGGTTGATGTCCTGACGGCGTTCGAAGAAGCGAAGCGGTTCCCGGCGCAGATTTGTCGCCGGTTCAATTGCGCGCCCCTTCAAAAGGCTGTCCGCATTAGACAAAGCTTTCGTGAGACAGTCGAGCGCATCCTCTGGCTACTGAGCGGCGCGCTTGGATACGGGAACGATAGCCGAGACCAGTCCCTATGATCCCGCAGGCGGCGTCGGCGCTTATGTTCGACCTGCCCGCGCATCAACCAGCCGCCGAAGCGTGGTGAGGATCGCGCGATAGGCCACGTGCTCCTCCGCCACGATTGCGCCGTCCGCCCGGGCCATCCGGGATAGCCAGGATGGCAGGTCCTCGGGAAAGGCAGATCGGTCCAGCGTGGCGTTCAGCGCTCGCGTGATGAGGTGCGGCGTGGGCTGGAGGGCGCATAGCTCCTCCACCATGGCGGTGAGCATTTCAGTCTGATGGATCGCATGGGTGGCGCGCGCGCCCTGCCAGACCAGATCAGCGATGACGCCGACTTCCTCCTTGGTCAGTCTCTCATCCGCCTTGGCCATTGCCATCAGCAGGATGCCGGCCGGCCGCACCAGGTCGCGGAGCTCCTTCCGCATCGTGGCCACGTTCAGCTCCTTGGGCTGGGCGAATCCCGTTTCGTCTCGCCGGCGAGCGAGGTCCGCGGACAGATCCGGGCCAGTCGAAGCCAGGCCCTCCAGGAACTGGTGCGGATTGGCGATCACCTCGCCCGTCCGCCCGTTCGCGAAGGTGATGAAGTTGCTGACGATGAAGCAGCGGTACTGGTCGCGCAGCAGGCAATGGGCCGCGACCTGCAGCTTTTCAGCGCGCCAGATCACGCGCCTCAGGACGATATCCCGGCTGCTCTCCTGACCCTTGGAATCCCGATATTCGAGATAGAACAAGCCGCCGATGACGTCGGGGTCTTCGGGCCCGCCATGATCGGCGGTGTCATCGGCGTCAATCTGCGGGGCAACCCGGGCCTTGGCGGGAAGCACCGCGCTGCGTGAGTTCATCGCCATTGCACCGGCCTTTCCACCTCAGCCTGCACGTCGCCATCGTCCCAGGCGCCGAAGTCCCGATCGGCGCCTGGGACGGGAAGAGGCCAGTCCAGACGTCGCGTCTTACGCCCAGAAGGTCTTGATCTTCGGCGCCTCGGTTGCGGCGCGCTCGTAGCCTGCGCGCAGGGCCGGGGCGATCTGCTTCGGGTCGAGGAGGTTCACGCCCGGCGGGGTGCCGGCGATGATGAGCATCGCCTTGGTGCCGACCGCCTCCAGCGCCGCGATCTCCTTGTGGATGTCGTGCGGAATGCCGCTCAGCAGGGCGCCTTCGTAGCCATTGGTCAGCGTGATGACGATGGCGCGCTTCGAGCCGGCCACGAGGTCGGTGTGAGCCCAGGTCTTCGAGATGCCTCCGTCCATGCAGAAGCGCTGGCCGATCAGCGTCGGCCCCATGACTCCGGGCAGCGATGAGCTTGCGGCCGCCGCATGGGCGAGCGGAATGCCATTCTTCCGCGCGACATCCTGGTGCACCACGAGACGTTCGCCCGTGTAGCAATCGTTGGCGGTGGTGAACATCTTGGGCACCGGCCATCCGGTGGAGCTGTCGCCCGTCAGCAGCCACGCGAGGCGTTCGACGCCGGGGCCGTTAAGATGGTTGTCGGCGGCGAGCGCCGCGTGGCCGATGGCGCGGATGGTGTCCGGGCTGCCGTCTTTCACCGAGAAATTGATCTCCTGCGCGCGCTTCTGGCTGGTGTTCGGAGACGTCACCGGTGCGAGCTTGGCGAACAGGCCCGGAAAATGGCCGAAGAACTCGATCTCCGCCCGCAGCTGACCGAAACGGCCCGAGAGCAAAGAGGATCCGGCATAAGCACCGGCTGACGTGCCCACCACCATCTCGGCGGCGGTGAGATCCAACCCGTGCTCCATCAACCCATTGAAAAATCCGCAATACCACGCGACGTAGTATTCACCGCCCCCGCCGAGCACGAGGGTCCGGTCCAGGCCGCGGGCAAGGTCGGAGACCGTGGGCGTGTCGGGGACGGGGCGCGCCAGGCCATCGCCGTCGAACAGCCGATCCGAAATCGCGGCGGCCATTTGGGCGACCCCCGTCGCAGGCACCTCGGCTTCGGCGGCATGCGCCGCAAGCCCCAGGGGATCTGCCGCAGCGGCTGTCAGGCCTGCGGTCAGGCCGAAGAGATTTCTGCGATTCAGCATTTGGATCCCTTGTTTCGACGGCTGGATTCGCCACGCGCCGGTGGAAGATAATGCCACCGGGACCGATGGCATAGCGGTCTGATCCCCAGGGCTTTCGCTCCACACAGGTTGCGCGTGGCCTGCGGGGACCGCCGGTCCCGTGGGGGCCGCAGATTCCGGGCGGCCGCCGACCGATCGACTTTTCTCGCAGAAAGATCAGCGCTGCGGTGAGGGTCGATAGCCCGATCTTCGGCCGGGTGACGGCCGGACGGCGCAGGTCGGCGTAGCTGTCCCCGCGCTTTTCCTGCCGTCTCCGGTCAGCCGCGCTTCCGGAAGCACGGCCTCAGGCCGCCGGGCGGGTGATCCGGTCGGTGAGGTTGAGCCGGCTGCGGGCGATGTCGGCCACCAGCGCGCGCACATCATCGGTGCCGGCGAGGGCATCCAGCATCTCGATCTGGTTGCGGGCGACCAGCAGAAGCAGGTCGTCGCGCACGCTGCCGTCGTTCGCCCGCGGCAGGGCCGTCACGATCTGCAGGTGGTCCAGGTGCGGCCGATCCGGCAGCGCGGCGGCAAGATGCGCGCGCAGATCCTCGACGCTCACCGGCGCGGTGGTGGCCACGAAGGCGTAGAGCCCCACCTTGCCGCCGAGGGTCTGGAAATCCGCCATGTGGGCGTCCTGAACCGCGGGATGGGCGGCGAGGGCGGCGGCGATGCGCGGACCCACCTGGGTCACCCGCGGCCCGCGCCCTTCGGTATCGGAATAGGAGAGCAGCCGCCGGGTGACGAAGCGATAGACCTTCTTGCCGGTGGCCATCCAGACCCGGGTCGGCAGGCTCTTCTTCGCCAGCATCGCCTTCTCGCGCGGGGTGAGGGCGTCCGGGCAATAGGTGCGCTTGTGCTTCAGCAGGTGGCGCAGGTCCTCGTAGGCGAGCACCCGGCCGAGCTTCCACCGCCGGCTCACCGGCAAGGCGAGCTGGAAGTCCATCAGCCAGGCCTCGCCGTCCGCCCCCCGCAGCCAGTTCTGCTGCTTGGCGAGGTCGTTGTGCGCATAGCCCGCCCGGTGCAGCGTGTGCAGAGCGTCGCGGGCGGAGTGGAAGAAATGGAGGTCGCCGGTGGGCCGGGCGATCTGCAGCGGCACCCCCTCCACCCAGCCGCGGATGAGGAAGCGCGGCCCCACCGCAAGGAGCGGAGTGGTGACGCCGGTGCGGGTGACCTTCTCCAGCGCATGCACCTCGAAGGTGGCTAGGCGCCGGGCGAGCAGCGAAAGCCAGGGCGAGACCTCATCCCACCGGCGGCGCACGGCCGGCCATTGGCGGCCCTCGCGGTCGGTCCAGATGCCGCGCTCCACGGTGGAGAAGACGTCCCGCTTCAGCACCGTGTCGACGGCGAAGCGGGCCGGATCGGCACCGTATTCCACGGGGGGCGGCGGGGCGGAATTGCGCGGCATGGCGGCCTCTTAAGCCGCCTTCACCGGCATGTCGAGCCAGGCGTCCATGTCGGCGAGGGCGCGGGCGGAGAGCGCCTTCTTCTTCGCCAGGGTCTTCTCGGCGCCGCGCAGCCGCTTGCCGCCCTCGCCGCGCGGGGCCTCGGCCAGCGGGGGGAACAGGCCGAAATTGATGTTCATGGGCTGGAAGGAGCGCGGCCCCTCGCCCTCCGCCTCCACATGCCCGCCGGTGATGTGGGCGAGCAGGGCGCCGTGGGCGGTGGTGACCGGCGGCAGCGAAAGCGCTTCCCCCAGCCGCTCGGCGGCGGCGAAGCGACCGGCCAGCAGGCCCACCGCGGCGCTTTCCACATAGCCCTCGCAGCCGGTGATCTGGCCGGCGAAGCGCAGGCGCGAATCCGCCTTCAGCCGCAGCGTGCCGTCGAGCAGCCGCGGCGCATTCAGGTAGGTATTGCGATGCAGCCCGCCGAGCCGGGCGAACTCCGCCCCCTCGAGGCCGGGAATGGTGCGGAACAGCCGCACCTGCTCGCCATGCTTCAGCTTCGTCTGGAAGCCGACCATGTTGTAGAGGGTGCCGAGCTTGTTGTCCTGGCGCAGCTGCACCACCGCGTACGGCTTGATGTCCGGGGCATGGGGATTGGTGAGCCCCACCGGCTTCATCGGCCCGAAGCGCGGGGTCTCGACGCCGCGCTCGGCCATCACCTCGATGGGCAGGCAGCCGTCGAAATAGGGGGTCTTGGCCTCGAACTCGCGCACCGGGGCCTTCTCGCCCGCGAGCAGGCCGGCGACGAAGGCGTGGTATTCGGCTTCCGAGAGCGCGCAGTTGATGTAGTCGGCGCCGGTGCCGCCCGGGCCCGGCTTGTCGTAGCGCGACTGGAACCACGCGCGGTCCATGTCGATGCTGTCGAAATGCACGATCGGCGCGATGGCGTCGAAGAACGCCAGGGCATCCTCGCCGGTGCGCTCCTGGATCGCCGCCGCCAGGGCCGGGGAGGTGAGGGGGCCGGTGGCGAGGATCACCTTGTCCCACTCCGCGGGCGGCAGGCCGGCGACCTCGCCGCGGCGGATCTCCACCAGCGGATGCGCCTCAAGGGCCGCGGTGACGGCTTGGGAGAAGCCGTCCCGGTCCACCGCCAGCGCCCCGCCGGCAGGCACCTGATGGGCATCCGCGCATTGCAGGATCAGCGAGCCCGCCCGCCGCATCTCCGCATGCAGCAGCCCCACGGCATTGCCGGCGGCATCGTCGGAGCGGAATGAGTTGGAGCAGACCAGCTCGGCCAGGCCGGACGTGAGGTGCGCCTCGGTGGTGCGGGTGGGACGCATCTCATGCAGCACCACCGGAACCTGGCGTGTCGCGAGCTGCCACGCCGCCTCGGAGCCGGCAAGGCCACCGCCCACCACATGCACGCTATCCATGGTTCCCGTGATCCTCTCCGTTCGGCCGACGGCGCGCTTGCGTCGCGGCTGGCCGATCCGGTTTGCCATGAGGCGAGCCTGATGTTCAAGGCCGCGGGGCAGGGGAGCCGTGTGAGCGCTGTGCCGGGGGCCGGCAGAAACAATTACGGCTCCCGCAGGAGCCGCAATCGCCAGATGTCGAGGACAAACCGGGTGATCACACGCCGTAGGCGGTGGACCGGGCGATGCGCCGAATGTCGCTGCGCGAAATGGCAAGATCCGAAAGGCCGCGATCGTCGAGCTGGGACAGCTCGGCAAGGGTGCGGTTGTAGATCTGCCAGCGACGGAAGTGCCGCGCGATATAACCCCAAAGCAGCATTTTAGCCTCCATGCGGGTGGCTGGAAGTCCGGCCCGGCGGCCTCTCCGTCCGGCTGGACTTCTTCGGGCGCCCGCCGTTGCGCGGCGTGGGCCCGTAATCCGTTACTCGAAAAGATACGCCCTTATGCTGCGTCGCCAATGGGCGAAGCTGCATTGCAGCATTGCAGGTGTCGCATGGGCCCGCCGCCCTACGGTTGCACGATGGCTGGTTCTGCGTCGAACGAAAATGAGATGCCGTGACGCTGGGGTATGATCTAATCTGGTAACGGCTTGCGATTACATATTTGCACCGCAGCATTTTATGGTATTGTGCTGCATAGTGGGAAATCAACCTGCGCGGGAAGCGAATATTTGTTCGCGCAACGCAGGGTGGAGATCGAGTATGCCTGCGAATGAATATGCGACCGAGCACGCCGTTTTTCCAACGAATATGGAACGACCACTCATCGCAGCTTTTTTCACATCGCAGAAAGGTACTTTCGTAGAAGTCGGCGCCTACGATGCCGTTTATCAGAGCCAAAGCTATCAACTTGAATTGCAAGGTTGGGATGGGGTTCTGATCGAGCCGTTGGCGGAGCAGGCGGAGAACCTGCGCCGCAGCCGCCGCGGTGCGGTGGTGGAACGGGCCTGCGTTAGCCCGGACGAGGTGGCGTCAGGTGTCTTGCCGATGCTGGATCGGCGCTCAGCCAGCAGCCTGAGGTTCGATGTCAGGAAAGCGGGGCCGCAGGATATCATCCAGGTGCCGGTGGCGACCTTGACCGGCATTCTGGACGAGCTGGGGGTTTCCGAGATCGACTTCTTGAGCGTCGACGTCTGCGGTACGGAGCCGAATGTGCTGCGCGGCCTCGATTTCACTCGCTTCAAGCCGAGCCTTGTCCTCGTGGACGACAAGGAACGCTTCGGGGAAACCTGCTCGATTATGCGGCGCAATCGTTACCGTCTGGTCCGACGCAGCGGTCACAATGGCTGGTTTGTGCCCCGGGGCTACAACTTCCCGCTCACATTGCGCGGCCGGGTGGAGCTGCTCTGGACCTACGGGCTCGGCCGCCTGGTGCGCCGGGTGCGTAATCGCTTTCACGCACATCCGGCCTGAGAGTCCGTTTGGAAACGCTTTTCAGTGGGTGATGCGCTTTAGGATTAGACTGCCCCGAGCGACGTGGATAATGGCTTCAGCCACGTCGAGCCAAGCCTCGCAAAGCTCCCAATCTCTCCGCCAGATGGGCACCACTTCCGTGCAGTACAAATCGTATCACGGCAAGAAAGTCGTATCCGAGACTGCGCACTCCATCGTCTGAAACGCCCTCGGCACTTTGTGAAAGCCGACACTGTCTATCCCGGTGCTACCGCCACGCGACAGCTTGGCACAAGCTCCTCATTCCCCTGAGGATCTGGCGCCGGTATGAGTGACGCAGAATCGTGCCAAGTTCCGTCAAGTCCCATCCCCGCCGGCCTCTCCGAAGCGACGCTACTTCGCCGGGCCTCGCTTACCTGCCTTCCGGCTTGTGCCGGCCCCCGACTTAGCGCCTTTTGTAGCGGTTCGGTTCGCCGAGGGTGATGACGAGCTGCTCCCTGTCGCCGCAGGAGGAGGGGCAGCTTTCTGGGTGTCCGTTTCCGCGTTGGCGGACGACGTCGTCCGAACCCCGCGCGCCCTCCGCCCCCGTGCGGGGCTCGCGAGCGGCGCCTCCGGATCGGAAGCGGGAGCGGGAGCCGCCTGTAACGGGGCCGAACCTGATGGGGCGTCTGAGGGCAGATCCGCCGGCCGTGGCATCGGCCTCCGGCTGAGCACCTCCGCCAGGAACAATCCCGTATGCGAGCGCGGATTCGCCGCGATCGCCTCGGGCGGACCGGCCGCGACGATCTCGCCACCGCCATCCCCGCCCTCGGGTCCGAGATCGATCACCCAGTCGGCGGTCTTGATGACCTCCAGATTGTGCTCGATGACAACGACGCTGTTGCCTTGCTCCACAAGCTCGTGCAGCACCTCAAGCAACTTCTTGACGTCATGGAAGTGCAGGCCCGTCGTGGGCTCGTCGAGAATGTAGAGCGTGCGGCCGGTAGCCCGCCGCGCCAGTTCCTTCGAGAGCTTGACCCGCTGCGCCTCGCCTCCCGACAGGGTGGTCGCCTGCTGGCCGACCTTGATGTAGTCCAGCCCCACACGGTGAAGGGTTTCCAGCTTCTCCCGGACCGACGGTACCGCTTTGAAGAAAGCCGCGCCTTCTTCGACGGTCATGTCCAGCACATCCGCAATCGATTTGTCGCGAAAGGTCACCTCAAGCGTTTCACGATTATAGCGCCGGCCCTTGCATACGTCGCAGGTGACGTACACGTCGGGCAGGAAGTGCATTTCGATCTTAATGACGCCGTCGCCCTGGCACGCCTCGCAGCGCCCGCCTTTGACGTTGAACGAGAATCGCCCGGCTCCATAGCCGCGGGCCTTGGCCTCCGGCAGCCCGGCAAACCAGTCGCGAATTGGCGTGAACGCGCCGGTATAAGTGGCGGGGTTCGACCGCGGCGTACGGCCGATGGGGGATTGGTCGATATCGATCACCTTGTCGAGATTCTCCAGCCCGTCCAGGCGATCATAGGGGGCCGGGGCATCGGTCGCATTGTTGAGCCGCCGCGCGACGGCCTTGTACAGGGTGTCGATCAGGAGGGTGGACTTGCCCCCACCCGAGACCCCGGTGACGCAGGTGAAAAGCCCCAGCGGGATCTCCGCAGTGACGTTCTTGAGATTGTTGCCTCGCGCCCCGGTCAGGCGCAGCATCCGCTTCGGGTTGGGCGGCCGGCGGGCCGGCCCCCCCACCGAAAGCGCGCCGGTGAGATAGCGCCCGGTCAGGGAAGCCGGGTTGGCGAGTACCTCCTGGGGCGTGCCTTGCGCAACGACCCGGCCGCCATGAATCCCGGCCCCGGGCCCCACGTCCACCACATGGTCGGCGGCGAGGATCGCGTCCTCGTCATGCTCCACCACGATCACGGTATTGCCGAGATCCCGCAGGTGCTTGAGCGTTTCCAGGAGACGCGCATTGTCGCGCTGGTGAAGCCCGATGGACGGCTCGTCGAGAACATAGAGCACTCCGGTCAGGCCGGATCCGATCTGCGAGGCGAGCCGGATGCGCTGGCTTTCGCCGCCCGAGAGGGAGCCGGAGCCGCGGGCGAGGGTGAGATATTCGAGGCCCACATCCAGCAGGAAGGCTAAGCGTTCGCGGATCTCCTTGAGGATCCGCCCGGCGATTTCGTTCTGCTTCGCGGTGAGCTGTGCCGGCAAACCGGCGAACCACGCCGCCGCGGCGCGCACCGACAGTGCGCCCACCTCGCCGATATGCCGTTGCGCGACCTTGACGGCCAGCGCCTCGGGCTTGAGGCGATAGCCGTTGCACGCGGCGCAGGGAACGGTAGAAAAATACTTGGAAATCTCTTCGCGCGCCCAGTCGCTTTCAGTTTCCTTCCAGCGCCGGTCCAGGTTGCGGACGACGCCCTCGAAGGTCTTGGCGGTCTCGTACGCTCTGACGCCGTCATTATAGGCAAAAGTAATCTTCTCGGCCCCCGAGCCGAAGAGCAGAACATCCTGGGCCTTTTCCGGAAGATCCGCCCACGGCTTCGACAGGCTGAAATGATAATGCGCGGCCAGCGCCTCCAGCGTCTGGCCGTAATAGGGCGAGGTGGACTTGGCCCAAGGCGCAATGGCGCCTTGCTTCAGGGTGCGCATCTTGTCCGGCACAACCAGTTCCGGATCGATGGTCTGCTCGACGCCCAGCCCGTCGCACGCGGGGCAGGCCCCATATGGATTGTTGAAGGAGAACAGCCGCGGCTCGATTTCCGAAATCGTGAAGCCGGAAACCGGACACGCGAACTTCTCCGAGAACAGGATACGCCGCGCGATGCCGTCCGCGTCCCGTTCATCGGCGAATTCTGCCACCAGGATGCCGTCCGCAAGGCCGAGCGCGGTCTCGACGCTATCCGCAAGCCTCTGCGCAAGATCCGGCCGCACCGCAATACGATCCACGACCACGTCGATGTCATGCTTGAGCTTTTTGTCGAGCGCGGGAGCCTCGCCGATTTCGTGGAAGGCACCATCGATCTTGACCCGCTGGAAGCCCTTTTTCATCCATTCGGCCAGCTCTTTGCGGTACTCCCCTTTTCGGCCGCGCACGACCGGCGCGAGCAGATAAAGACGCGTCCCCTCCGGTAACGTCAGGATACGATCGACCATCTGTGAGACGGTCTGGCTCTCGATAGGCAGGCCGGTTGCCGGAGAATAGGGAATGCCCGCCCGGGCCCAGAGGAGGCGCATGTAATCGTATATCTCGGTGACAGTTCCGACTGTTGACCGAGGATTTCGAGACGTTGTCTTCTGCTCGATGGAGATTGCAGGGGACAATCCGTCGATTTGATCGACATCCGGCTTCTGCATCATTTCCAGAAACTGGCGCGCGTAAGCAGAGAGGCTTTCTACGTAACGGCGCTGGCCCTCAGCATAAATCGTATCGAAGGCTAACGACGACTTTCCTGATCCGGACAGTCCCGTAAAAACAACAAGACTGTCCCGTGGGATTTCGAGATCCACATTCTTGAGATTGTGCTCGCGCGCGCCGCGTACGGAGAGCGTGCGGGCGTCCCGCCGAAGAATGGGCTGGCGCTGGTGTCGGGACGGATCACGATCGGACATGAAGGCAGGCAATCCCAAGTGAACGGAAGGCGCGAGCGGCGTCAGGCGTACGCTGGCGGATCATCCCAGGATGAGACCGGGATTATCCGTTGAGGCAAACTGTATCGCGCGCCTCGTCCGATAACGGCTTCGGCAGGATGTATGTAACGCATCTTATCTTTTGCAAAATTGTGCGACGCGATGAGGAACATAGCAGGAACCCTTGGCTGCGGCCAGTCAAATTAAATTCACGGCCGGACAGATAGTCCCTTGTGAGCGGAGCGCGAGGGCGGTAGAACATAAAAAGAACATTTAGGGGCGCGATGACATCCGATGCCGTGTGATTTCCGTGGATAACGTCGACGGGTCACGGCATCTCATCCGCGAGCGGCTAGGATAATGGACTCGATATCATCCAGTGGGATGTTCGGTCGTGCGTGCAAGCAACGGAGGTAAGGATGGCCGGCAGCGTCAACAAGGTGATCCTGATCGGCAATCTGGGCCGTGATCCGGAAGTGAAAAGTTTCCAAAGTGGTGGGCGCGTCTGCAACCTTTCGATCGCTACCTCCGAAAACTGGCGCGATAAGGCGTCCGGTGAGCGTCGCGAGCGCACTGAATGGCACCGCGTGGTGATCTTCAACGAAAATCTCGTCGGTGTGGCTGAGCGTTTCCTGAAAAAGGGCTCGAAAGTCTATATCGAGGGGCAGTTGGAGACGCGCAAGTACGAAAAAGACGGGCGTGAGACCTATACCACCGAGGTTGTTCTCCGGCCTTATCGCGGTGAGCTCACGCTCCTGGATGGCCGGTCGGGTGGTGAAGGTGTCGAGGAGTACGGCGGAGGTTCCGATTTCGGCGCCTCCAGTCCCATGGGCGGCTACGGCGGCGGCGGCGGGCGGCGCGGTTCGGTCACGAGTTCCGGCGGCGGTTCCTCCGGTGGAGGTCGACCGGCGGTGGATCTCGACGATGAAATCCCTTTCTGACCCCTTGCGGTCCGGGGCGGTTTTCTAGCCCGGCTCGGACCCGATCTGCCCCAGTCCAGAGTCGGGGTAGCCCAACCCATTGGAAGGGTTCGGGAAAGCGCATGGCTCCGAGGGGGCTCGCTGGCCGCTCGGGGGTGAATCAGCTAAAGTGTGATACGTTTAAATAAAGCGAGGGCGCCGTTTTGGCCGATCCTGATACGCCAAGCGGTTCCGAGCCGCCTTCCGACATTCGGCCGGTTTCCATAACCGACGAGCTTTCCCGCTCCTATCTCGATTACGCCATGAGCGTTATCGTTGCCCGGGCGTTGCCGGATGTCCGTGATGGGCTGAAGCCGGTGCACCGGCGCATCCTGTTCTCGATGCACGAGAATGGGTACGAATGGAACAAGTCCTATCGTAAATCGGCTCGCGTTGTTGGCGACGTCATCGGTAAGTATCACCCGCATGGCGACCAGTCGGTCTATGACGCGCTGGTGCGCATGGCCCAGACCTTCGCGATGCGGGTGCCGCTGGTTGATGGCCAGGGTAACTTTGGCTCGGTAGATGGCGATCAGCCGGCGGCGATGCGCTATACCGAGGTGCGTCTTGAGAAGGTCACCCAGTCTTTGCTCGACGACCTCGACAAGGAGACTGTGGATTTTCAGGACAACTACGACAACAGCGAGCACGAACCGGTCGTCCTGCCGGCGAAATTTCCGAACCTCCTGGTGAACGGGGCGGGTGGTATTGCGGTCGGCATGGCGACCAACATTCCGCCGCACAACCTCGGCGAGGTGATCGACGCGACAGTCGCCCTGCTCGACGACCCCGGCCTCGAGCCTGAAGCGCTGCTGGACATCCTGCCCGGTCCCGATTTTCCCACCGGCGCGCTCATCCTGGGGCGCAGCGGTATCCGCCAAGCCTATCTCACCGGCCGTGGCTCGGTGCTGATGCGGGCGCGGGTTTCCATCGAGACCATCCGCAAGGAGCGCGAAGCGCTTATCGTCACAGAAATCCCATACCAGGTGAACAAGGCGTCGATGATCGAGAAGATCGCCGATCTGGTGCGGGAGAAGCGGATCGAGGGCATCGCCGAAATTCGCGATGAAAGCGATCGCGACGGTCTGCGGGTGGTGATCGAGATCAAGCGCGACGCTCAGGCAGACGTCGTTCTGAACAACCTCTATCGCCAGACGCTGTTGCAAACGTCTTTCGGCGTCAACACGGTGGCGCTTTCCGGCGGCAAGCCGGGCGTGCTGTCGCTGCACGATATCCTCACCGCCTTCATCGCCTTCCGCGAGGAGGTGATCAGCCGGCGTACGAAGTTCTTGCTCCGCAAGGCGCGCGAGCGTGCCCATGTGCTGGTGGGCCTTGCCATTGCGGTCGCCAATATCGACGAGGTGATCCGCCTTATCCGCACGGCGCCGGATCCGGCGAGCGCGCGCGAGGCGCTTATGGCCCGCGACTGGCCGGCCAAGGACATGGCGCCGCTTATCGCGCTTATTGCGGATCCGCGCCATCGGCTGAACGACGATGGAACCTATCGCCTGTCCCAGGAACAGGCGCGGGCCATCCTCGACCTCAGGTTGCAGCGCCTCACTGCGCTTGGCCGCGACGAGATTGCCGATGAGCTGGACAAGCTGGCGGCGGAGATCGCCGACTATCTGGATATCCTGGCCAGCCGGCTGCGCATGCGCGGCATTATTCGCGACGAGCTCCTTGCCATCAAGGCGGAGTTCGGCACCCCGCGCCGCACCGAGATTGTCGAAGGCTTCGGTGATCTCGATGACGAGGACCTGATCCAGCGCGAGGAGATGGTGGTCACCGTTTCCCATGCCGGCTACGTCAAGCGCGTGCCGCTCTCGACCTACCGGGCGCAGCGGCGCGGTGGCAAGGGCCGCTCGGCGATGCAGACGCGTGACGAGGATTTCGTCACCCGGCTGTTCGTCGCCTCGACCCATGCACCGGTGCTGTTCTTTTCGTCGAAGGGCCAGGTCTACAAACTCAAGGTGTGGCGCCTGCCGCTCGCGGCCCCGCAGGCACGCGGCAAGGCTTTGATCAATATTCTCCCGCTCGAAAGCGATGAGCGCATCACCTCGGTTGTGCTGCTGCCGGAGGAGCGCGAGCAGGATGACGAGCGCCTGCAGATCATGTTCGCCACCACCGGCGGTACGGTTCGGCGCAATGCGCTTGCCGATTTTGCCCAGGTGAACCGCAACGGCAAGATCGCCATGAAGCTCGGCGATGGGGAGGCCATTGCCGAGGTCGCGCTCTGCACCGAGGCGGACGATGTTCTGCTCACGACCGCCAACGGCGCTTGCATTCGCTTCCCCGCAGCCGATGTGCGGCTGTTCAAAGGGCGCGACAGCGTCGGGGTCCGGGGGATCCGGCTGGAGGCGGACGACCGCGTCATCTCCATGGCCATCATCCGCCATGTGGACGCCAGCGCCGAGGAGCGGCTGGCTTATATCAAGATGCGTCGTGCTCTGGCCGGCGAGGTCGTCGACGCGAGCGATGTCGATGCCGAGGAGGCCGATGCCCAGGTGGGCCAGCTCGGCCAGAAGCGTTACGTGGATATGAGCGAGGCGGAGCAGTTCATCCTTACCGTCTCCGAGAACGGCTACGGCAAGCGCACCTCGTCCTTCGAGTACCGGGTGACCGGGCGCGGCGGCAAGGGCATCGTGGCCATGGCCGTGAACGAGCGCAACGGACGGCTCGTGGCATCGTTCCCGGTGGAGGATCCCGACCAGATCATGCTGGTCACCGATGGCGGGCAGCTCATCCGCTGCCCGGTGGACGGCATCCGCATCGTCGGCCGCGCCAGCCAGGGCGTGATCGTGTTCAATACCGCCGAGGGCGAGCGGGTCGTGTCGGTGGAGCATATTAGCGAGGATCCCGACGGCGATGACGACGCCGCGGCCGGGGACGTGGGCGAGGAAGGCCCGCAGGCGCCATGATCGCCCCGGCAAGCCTTGCACTCTTCGTCCTCGCCTGCATCGCGCTTGCGGTGACGCCAGGGCCGAACGTGGCCCTCATCGTCGGCACGAGCCTCAATTATGGGCGGCGGTCCGGAATTCTCACGGCACTGGGGGTCAATGTGGGCCTCCTGGTCCAGCTCGCCATGGTGGCGGGAGGGCTGGCCTATCTCGTAGATGCCTTTTCCCGGCATTTCGATCTCGTGCGCTATGCTGGTGCGGCCTATCTCGCCTGGCTCGCCATTACCCAATGGCGCAATGCGGGCCAGGGGCAGGGCGCACCGGCCCCGTCCGCGCGGGCAGCGTTCGGCCGCGGGCTCGCCGTGGCCTTCGCCAATCCCAAGACGCTCCTCTTCCATGCGGCCTTTCTTCCGCAATTCGTGACCGATACGGCAAATCCGCTGCCGCAGCTCGCCATCCTCGCCGCCGTATTCGGCGCGGTTGCGCTGATCGGGGACATTCTGTGGGCCACCGCTGCGGCGCGTGCGCGTGCGGCGTTGGCGGGCCGGTTCGCGCGCGTCGCGGATCGTCTTTCGGCCGGGATCCTGATGGGCGGCGCCGCCGTGCTGCTGGCGGCGGGTCGGCGCTGAGGAATGATGTGCAGATGGCGACGCCGGGCCGACATGTTTCAGCCGTCCGGAGGATTTCCTGCCGAAGCGGCTCCGTTCGCCGCGGTAGGGCAGGGTCCTGTGGTCATGAGTGGCAAACGCTGGCTGAGCCTGCGCGGACGGCATATTCTCCTCTCTCGCGCGGCCTTGCATGACCTTAAGGCTGAGCGTCGGCGCGGAGCCGGGGGTATCGCGTTGCGTAAGGTCTTCGCACGGCCTGACGGTTGCGCCGCGCGGGCGAACATGCTCTCTCCGGCGGGCGCGCACGCACCCGCGCAGCCTGGGTTTGCCTGCCGTGCGGTCGTGCCTCCTGCCAGTGCTGCATCGGGAATGCGCCCGCTGGCGGGTCACGCCGTTTCAAACCATCCGGCCGAGATGTCATGACCGCGACCACCTTACGCACTGCCATCTATGGCGGCTCCTTCGATCCGCTTACCAACGGCCATCTCGATGTGGTGCGCGGGGCCTGCCGGCTGGCTGACCGGCTCGTGCTTGCCGTCGGCATTCATCCGGGCAAGACGCCGGTCTTCACTCCTGCAGAGCGCCTTGCGATGCTGGAGGAGGTCTGCGGCCCGGTGGCGGCGGAGGCCGGGGTCGCCTTCTCCGCGGTCACCTTTTCCGGCTTGATTGTCCAGACGGCCGCTGAGGTCGGGGCCGGGCTGCTTATTCGTGGCCTCAGGGACGGCACCGACCTCGACTACGAAATGCAGATGGCGGGCATGAACGGCGTGATGGCACCGACGCTGCAGACGGTGTTTCTTCCCGCCTCTCCCGATGTGCGCCCAATCACCGCCACTCTGGTGCGGCAGATCGCGGCCATGGGCGGCGATGTCTCGGCATTCGTCCCGCCCCTGGTTCTCGCCAGACTGAATGAGAGGCATCGGCGCTAGGGCAGTTCCCGTTCGCATCCGCGCGCGGGAAACTCTCAGGAGTCATTGGGTCAACGCGTGTGTCGGGCGCGAGTTCGGTCCTCTTCGCTCGGACCCGCTTTGACCCACGCCCGGCCTGCCTTGCGTGCTGTTGCGATCAAGGGTTCTAGCGGCAAGTCGGAGGCCGCTCAGGGTTATGGAGGTGAACCGTCCGCCAAGAGCGCTCAAGGGCGGTTCATGAAGCGGCCATCCCACGGCGCCACCGCGTGCGGCCACGAGGCCTCGCCGCAGCGCTTGCCTTATGTGCGCCCGGCGATACCGGGCATGTCCGAGAAGCGGGATCCGGCAGGGTTTCTCCTCGTCGGTGATACCTTTTGCAACTGGAAGGAGCGCGGCGTCGGCCAGGGCTGTTCCGGCCGGCGCGGGCTCGAAGGGAGAGTTTCATGACGCGTGTTTTCGCCCGGCGCAGCCTCGCCCGCCTTGCCGCCGCCGCGCTCATCGCCGGCTTCACGGCTCCGGCGCTGGCCCAGCCCAAGTCTGATCCGCAGAACACCCTTGTCCTCGAGACCCCGCACGGCCGGGTGGTGATCGCGCTGCGGCCGGACCTGGCGCCCAAGCACGCCGAGCGGATGAAGACCCTCGCGCGCGAAGGCTTCTACGACAACGTGCCGTTCCACCGGGTGATCGACGGCTTCATGGTGCAGACCGGCGACGGGCAGTTCGGCAACGGCACCGGTGGCTCGAAGTACCCCAACCTGCCGGCCGAGTTCTCGGGCGTGCCGTTCAAGCGCGGGGTGTTGGGCATGGCGCGCGCCAGCAGCCCCAACAGCGCGAATTCGCAGTTTTTCATCATGCTGGCCGAGACGCCGAGCCTCAACGGCCAGTATACCGTGGTCGGCGAGGTGGTGTCGGGCATGGATGTCGTCGACAAGATCAAGAAGGGGTCTTCGGCCGACAACGGCACCGTCCAGCAGCCCGACCGCATCGTGAAGGTGCGGGTCGCGGCCGACGCGAAGTGATGCCGGCGGCAGGTCCGCACGGCGGCTGAGCGTCCCTCCGCACGGCGTCGGTCGCAGGCCGGGCCGGTGCTATAAGGTTCTCCCCACAGGCCGCGCTGGGCCGCCCGGACCGGCGCGGGAAAGGAATATGCGAGATGTCTGAAGAACTGCTCGTCCTAGAGACCACCAAGGGCCCCGTGACCATCGCCTTCCTGCCGGACGTGGCCCCGGGCCACGTGGCGCGGATCAAGGAACTGGTCTCCCAGGGCTTTTATGATGGCGTGCCGTTCCACCGCGTGATCGAGGGCTTCATGGCCCAGACCGGCGATCCCACCGGCACCGGCATGGGCGGCTCGGGCAAGAAGCTGAAGGCCGAGTTCAACAAGACCCCGCACAAGCGCGGCATCGTCTCCATGGCCCGCGCCATGGATCCCAATTCCGGCGACAGCCAGTTCTTCATCTGCTTCGCCGATGCCCGCTTCCTCGATGGCCAGTACACCGCCTGGGGCGAGGTGGTCGGCGGGATGGAGAATGTCGACCTGATCAAGCGCGGCGAGCCGGTGAAGGATCCGGACAAGATCGTTTCCGCCAAGCTCGCTCCCAAGGCCTGACGCTGCCGGACTCTGAGCCTCGGCCGCCCCCGGTAGGGATTTCCGAAGGTCTTGGGATCCGGGGCGCGCGTGCCCGCAGGAAAGGCGCCCCTCGGGGCGCCTTTCACGTTTTAGGAGCGGGGGGAGGTTGAGTTCGGCGCGGCGGCGATCCTGAGGTCCTACGCCGGTAAGAGAACCCGAAGGCGGCATCGTGGCCGCGGCGTCTGCCGGAGGGGGGTCTGGCGGCGGCCGGCTCAGCGTCGGCTTTGCCGGGGGGCATCCGTGCCGGCGGCATTTCGGCATCCGGCGTTTACCGGACCGGCTGGGCATCGGCCGAGGAGTTCTTTCTTCCGGGTGCCGGACCCGATAGCGGCACTACGATTTCCGGAGCCCACCGCAGGCGCTGTTCGAGCGACGGTCCGGGGAGATCTCCTGCCGGGAGGCTGCTCCGACGGTGGCATCGTGGCCGCGGCGTCTGCAGCGGGCGACGTTCGGGCCGCGCTTTCCTGGGCGTTCGCCGAGCCGGTAGGCGTCTGTGACGACGGCATTTCTGCGCCCGGCGTACATCGAAGGCGCGATCGTTGCGGCGGTCCTGGAAATCTCCCTGCCGGGGGCCGGCCCCAATAGCAACTGGCCCAATATAGACAGGGGCCTGCCGGGCGGCCGCCCGGGCCGTTCTTCCTTCAGGGAGCAAGGCCCAATAGCGGCCTTACCGCCCTCCGGCGGACACCGCGGGCGCCTATGAACTGCCCGGCCGGGGCTCCTTCCTGGCGCGCCGCCGAGCATCCCCGGCGGTCGTTGCAGAGCGCAGGGCCGGCCTGCGCTCTGCGTGTCAGATTTCCTCGGCGGCCTTGGCGTAGCCGCGCACGTCCCGCAGATAGGGCGGGCGGGGGATCGAGGCATGGGCCGAGCGCAGCGCCGCCGACCAGCGCTCGCGCAGGTCGTGGAAGTAGGGCTCGCCCGGCTCGATCCGATACTTCAGCTCGGCCTGCAGCTTGTCCGGGCAGGCGACCAGCACGTCGATGGGTAGGCCGACGCCCAGGTTCGAGCGCATGGTGGAATCCATCGAGATGAGCGACGTCTTCAGCGCGTCGGAGATTTCCATCTCGTAGGTGATGGCGCGGTCCAGCACCGGCTTGCCGTACTTGTGCTCGCCGATCTGCAGGAAGGGCGTGTCCTGGGTGCACTCGATGAAGTTGCCGGCGGAATAGATCATGAAGAGCCGCAGCGGGCCGCCGGCGATCTGGCCGCCGAGCAGGAATGACACGTCGAAATTGACGTGCGCCATCTCCATCACCACGCCGTTCACCCGGTGCACCTGGCGGATGGCATTGCCCACCAGCTGCGCCGCCTGGAACATGGAGCGGCTTTCGCGCAGCTGGTGCAGTTCGCCGGTTTCCGGATCTTCGACGCCTTCATGCAGCAGGCTCACCACCGACTGCGAGACCGACAGGTTTCCCGCCGAGGCGAGGCCCAGAATATGGCGCCCGCCCTCCTCAAAGATGTGCAGCTTGCGAAAGGTCGAGATGTTGTCGAGCCCGGCATTGGTTCGGGTATCCGCGATCAGCACCAAACCGTCACGCACAAGCACGCCGCAGCAATACGTCATATTCTGGCCCTTGGGGTGCGGCGCGGCCTCCCTCGGCGGAGGCGCCCCCGACCCGTGAACGCGGGAGGAACAGGTGGTGCGACGGGATGCCGGAGCCGGCGCCCGTCCGGAGCAAGCGGCTCCGCGCGGCGACTATAGCGATGCGTCACGATGCCCTGCAATGCACCAGCGGTGTGTCCGGCTCAATCCTGCTCAGCGGCTTCGACGCGGCGGAAAGGTCCGAGATCCGTCAGCTCCGCGGCATCCTGCGCCACGTGGCTGCGCTCCCGCTTGAGGTAGTGCGCCACTGCGTCGCGCAGGGCGGGATCGACGATGTAGTGGGCGGAATAGGTGGGGGTGGGCAGATAGCCGCGCGCGAGCTTGTGCTCGCCCTGCGCCCCGGCCTCCACCACCTTCAGGCCGCGGGCGATGGCGAAGTCGATGGCCTGGTGGTAACAGACCTCGAAATGCAGGAAGGGGTGCTCCTCGATGGCGCCCCAGTAGCGGCCGTAGAGGGTCTCGGCGCCGATGAGGTTCAGCGCCCCGGCGATGTAGCGCCCGTCGCGGCGGGCCATCACCAGTAGGATGTCCTGCGGCATCCGCGCGCCGATGAGCGAGAAGAAGCGCCGGTTGAGATAGGGCTGGCCCCACTTGCGGTTGCCGGTGTCGATGTAGAAGCGGAAGAAGGCGTCCCAGGCTTCCTCGGTAATGTCGGCGCCGGTGAGCCATTCGATGGCGATGCCGTCCGCCAGCGCTTCCCGCCGCTCCTTGCGCAGGGCCTTGCGCTTGCGCGAGGCGAGGGCGCCGAGGAAGTCCTCGTAGTCGGCATAGCCGGCATTGGTCCAGTGGAACTGCCGGTCGGTGCGCTGGAGAAAGCCGAGGCCGGCCAGCGCCTCCCACTCGCCCTCGGTGGGGAAGGTGACATGGGCGGAGGAGGCGGACCGCAGCCGCAACAGCTCGCGCAGGCCCGCGGCCAGCGCCGGCAGCGCCGGGGCATCGGCGGGATCGCGGCCCAGGAACCGCCGGCCAGTCGCCGGGGTGAACGGCACCGCCACCTGCACCTTGGGATAATAGGCACCGCCCGCCCGCTCATATGCGTCGGCCCAGCCCTGGTCGAAGACGTACTCGCCGCGCGAATGGGACTTGAGATAGGCCGGCACCACCGCCGCAGCCGTCTCATCCTCGGCCTCCAGCACCAGGTGCTGCGGCAGCCAGCCGGTGCGCGGCGCGGCGCATTCCGCCTCCTCGAGAGCGGAGAGGAAGGCATGGCGCACGAACGGCTCGGGCCGGGGCGCGCCGGCCGCGGCGCAGGCATCCCACTGGGCGGCGGGGATGTCCGACATAGCGGAGAGGATGCGGATGCGGGCCTGCGGCATCAGCAGAAGGTGCGCCCTGCATGCACGAACGGCCAGAGCGGCGGACGGTCGCACGGGACCCGGGGCGGGTGGCCGGCCGCGGGTGTGGAGCATCAACCGCCCGCGAGCGCCGGGCACGCCATGGCTGCGACCGGAGGAGATGCCGGCGCCGGGCCACGCACCGGGCCGAATTGCCGCCGATCCGGAGGCTGGAAAGGCCGCCGTCCTGACAGGGCGTTTTGCGCGGACTCAGTCGGCCTTCGAGCGAAGTCGATACAGGCTCGCCGGAAGACAGCGGGGCAAATCCCGCGCTGACGGGATCTCAGCCGCGCGGGCGGTCGGGCCGCTCCATCCACCAGATAAGGGCGCCCGCTGGCACCACCCACAGCGTGCCGAGGGCGATGTACCATACCGTCTGCCACGCCCAATGGAGGGTGGTGACCCGGCCCTGGGCCAGCGCCATGGCCATGAGGGCCCACACCACCACCAGGATCAGCAGCACCACGGTTCCGATGAGCTTGCGGATGCGCTGCGGCATGCCGATCGTCCTTCTTCCTGCCGGCCCGGCCCGGAGGGGCAGCCCATGGCGGCGCCGCATCTTGCACGGCTGCGATGCCCTCTATAACGGATCGGGCCGGGCGGCTACGGGGCATTCGGGAGAACGGGTCCGGGCCGGGCGGCAGAGCCCTTGCCCCTTGCCGGGGCCCTGCGGCGGCGCCGACTTTCATTTCCGTGCGTTCTCCATCAATGATGCCGGGCGGCTGGATCACGCGTTCTCTATCGATTGACCGGTCAGATCGCCTCAATCTGATCGGATCACGCTCCAGCGGGCAGATCGGCGCGGAGCGCGTGCCGGATGATGGGATGGAGGCGAATCCCCTGGCCGCAAATCGGCCTGGCGGTTCAAGGGCCGGATTTCGGCGCCACGACGGGAGCAACTGGGCGGTGAGCAAGACGGAAGTGCAGGTCGCCGGCCCGATGCCCGCCGGCCGGGCGACGGCCACCCGAGGCGCCTCGCCGCGGGGCATCGGTGCGGTGCGGCTCTGGCTTTATGCGGTGGCGGCGCTGGTCGTCGCCATGGTCGTGGTGGGCGGGGCGACGCGGCTGACCGAATCCGGCCTCTCCATCACCGAGTGGAAGCCGGTCACCGGCGCGGTGCCGCCGCTCAGCACCGCCGACTGGCAGGCCGCCTTCGAGAAGTACAAGGCGATTCCGCAGTACGAGCTCGTCAACAAGGGGATGAGCCTCGACGATTTCAAGCGGATCTACTGGTGGGAATGGGCGCATCGCCTGCTCGGCCGGGTGATCGGCTTCGCCTTCTTCCTGCCGTTCGCATGGTTCGTCTGGCGCGGGGTCATCCGCGGGCGGCTGCTGGCGCAAAGCGCGGGGCTGTTCGTGCTGGGCGGCCTGCAGGGCGCGGTGGGCTGGTGGATGGTGGCCTCGGGCCTCACCCAGCGGGTCTCGGTGAGCCAGTATAGGCTGGCGGTGCACCTCACCTTGGCCTGCATCATCCTGAGCGCCATCGTCGCGGTGGCGCGCGGGCTTTCTCCCGCCGCCGCGATGCGGGCGCCGCCGCGGATCCGGATCGCGGCCTGGGGCCTCGTCGCGCTGGTGCTGGTGCAGATCTTCGCCGGCGGGCTGGTGGCCGGGCTCGATGCCGGCATGGCCTACAATACGTGGCCGCTGATGGACGGCGCCCTCATTCCCTCCGCCGCCCAGCTCTTCGCGGCCGAGCCGGCTTGGCGCAACCTGTTCGAGAACGCGCTGACTGTGCAATTCGACCATCGCATGCTGGCCTATGCCTTGTGGGCGCTGGCCCTGCTGCACGCCCTCGACGCCAGCCGCCGGCGGGCCGGGGTCCGGGGGGCGTGGCTCCTGTTCGGCCTCGTGAGCGGGCAGGCGGCGCTGGGCATCCTGACGCTGATCCACCAGGTGCCGCTGGACATGGCCCTCGCCCACCAGCTCGGCGCGACGCTGGTGCTGATCGGCGCCACCCTGCATGCGGTGGATAGCGCGGGCCGCCGGGCGGCGGCCGAGGGCGGGATCCGCCCGTCCGCAGCCCGATAGGAAGCGGCCGCCGGTTCTGCTCAGCCGCAACCGGCGCGATGGCACCGCGCGGACCCGTAGAGCGCTATCCGATCGGATGAGAAACGCTTTAGAAACAAAATGCTAGATCGTTTCAGCGTTCCCATGACGCACTGAAACGATCTAGAAGTCGGGGTAGATGAGCCGGCCGGCCTTGAGCTCCGGATAGTTGGCCCGGAGCGCCCGGGCGAGCTTGCCCACCAGCGCCCTGTCGCCCGCAGCGCCCGGGCCGACGAAATCGGTGCCCGCCATCCAGGTCTCGAAATAGCCGTGCAGGCCCGTATCGTCATCGGCGCCGGTGGAGGCGTTGGTCTTGTCGGCAAGGCTGGCGATGCCCTCGGCCGACACCTCCAGCCGCCAGTCGCGGTCGTCGGTGACGCCGCCGAGTAGCGCTGCCAGGTCGGCATCGGTCCAGTCGCCCTTCAGGTCCACCGACATCCCTGTCGCTCCCGCTTCGGTCCAGAGGATCCCGGCCGGTGCGAGGCAGGATGCGGTGCATCCGACGCCGCCCCGGATCGGGGATGCCTCAGCGCAGCAGGCCGGCCACCAGCGGCGCCATCAACACGTTGAACAGGCCGGCCAGCACCATGACGAGGCCGGCGATGGAGCCTTCCTGGCCGCCGAGCCGATGGGCCCGGGCGACGCCGGCCGCGTGCGCCCCCATGCCAAGCAGCGCGCCGCGCGACACCGCCGAGCGCAGCGGCATCACCTTCATCAGCAGGTCGCCGAGCGCCGCCCCGCTGATGCCGGTGAGGATGACGAACACCGCCGTCAGGTCCGGGATGCCGCCGATGTCGCCGGACACCGTCATGGCGAACGGCGTGGAGGTGGAGCGCGGCATCAGAGACAACTGCAGCGACTGCGGCAGGTCCAGCAGCGCCGCCAGCAGGAACGCGGTGCCCATGGCGATGGCGCTGCCCACAACCACCCCCACCAGCAGCACCGGCCAGTAGCGCCGGATCAGCGCCCGCTGGGCGTGGATGGGAATGGCGAAGGCCACCGTCGCCGGTCCCAGCATCAGCACCAGCCAGTGGGTGGAGGCGGCATAGCTGTCGTAGCGGGCGTTGAGGCTGAGGGCGATGGCGCCCACCGCCACCGGCGCGAGGAGCAGAGGCGTGGTCCACCACGCGTCCATCCGGCGATGGACGAGGCGGGCGAGAAGGTAGCAGCCGATGGTGACCGCCGACCAGAAGAGGGTGGTCTCCACCGCCGCGAGGGTGGACGAGCCGAAAGACAGGTCAGGCATCGCAGGCCTCCCCGCCGGCGGGCGCGCGGGCGGCCATCAGGCGCAGGCCGATATCGACCGTGAGCGCGGTGCCCGCCATCACCAGGACGGTGCCGAGGAGGACCACGCCGAACACCTTGAGGCCCACCAGCCCCACCAGCTCCCGATGGTCGAGCACGGCCATCACCGCCGGGGTGAAGAACAGCAGCATTTCCGCCAGCAGCCAGGCGGCGCCGCGGGAGACCGCGGCCGGGCGGAGCCAGCCGCCGGCCAGCAGCGCCAGCACCACCGCCATGCCGACGATGCCCCCCGGCAGCGGCAGCCCGGCGAGCCGGGCCACCGCTTCGCCGAGCAGCCAGAAGGCCGCGAGCACCCCGATCTGGGCAAGGCGCGAGCGGCGCAGCAGGTGCCGGGCCCGCACCCCGAGCCCGCGCAGGGTGCGGGAGGCGGCAAGGCGAGAGGCGGGGACGGTGCGGGGCATGGCGATGATCTCGAAACTGGCGGCGGCACGCAGGTGCCATGGCGGGAACCATACCCCGGTGGGATGTATGGAAGAAATGAATTGACTGAATTCTAGTCATTCCATATCGGCATAATGATGGAACTGCGAACCCTCAGGGCCTTCGTCGAGGTGGTGCGGCATGGCGGCTTTTCCGCCGCGGCCAAGGCCATCAACGCCACCCAGCCGACCCTTTCCAAGGCGGTGCGCCAGCTGGAGGACGAGCTGGGCGTGACGCTGCTCGACCGGGCCGGCCCCCCGGCCGCGCCGACCGCGGCCGGGGAGATCGTCCACCGCCGCGCCCTCGCCATGCTGGCGACGCGGGAGGACCTGATCGGCGAGCTGGACGACCTGCGCGGCCTCAGGCGCGGCAGCCTGCGCCTCGGCCTGCCGCCGCTCGGCGCCGCGACCCTGTTCGCCCCGCTCTTCGCCATCTACCGGGCGCGCTATCCGGGGATCGAGATCCGCCTGACCGAGCACGGCTCGAAGCGGCTGGAGGAGATCCTGCTGGCCGGCGAGGTGGAACTGGCCGGCTCCCTGATCCCGGCGCCGGAGGCGTTCGAGGCCCA
>CALMSN010000098.1 GCA_937872325.1 uncultured Xanthobacter sp.
AGCTGGGGTAACGGATGTGCTCCAGGGTGAGGGGGAGGGGGGATTGATGCCCCCCAGCCGCCTCCTCCCCCCTCGGCGGGCCGGGGGGTCATGTCGCTCATGGCGCCCTCCCCTGCAACTTCCGATCGAGGCGCGGCGCGGCTCCGACCGGGATAGGCTCCAGGGCGACGCCTTCGCCGCCCCGGCACGCGCCGGGCCTCGGATCGCCGGGGGAAGGCCTCATGTCTTGAGGAATAGGCATTTGCGACTGCCTCGTGCCAACGCCCGCGCGGTTTAGGCATGGGCCGGGGGTGACGCCCGCGCGGACCCACCTGGCGCCGGGCAGGGATCGAGACCCAAGGTCTCGGAGCGGGCCTGGGGCCTCGACGGCGCTTGCACCGCCGAGGCTCCCCACAGGCTCCCACGGATCGGGACATCCATGCCAGCCTCGATGCGCCGGCACGCCGGCGGCAGAAGCGCCGCCGGGTCCGCCGCCCGAGGGAGGCGACCGGCCGGGGCCGGCGGCCTTACTTCGTGGTGTAGCCGCCGTTGACGAGGATGGTCTGGCCGGTCATCCACCACCCGTCCGAGACCAGGAAGCGCAGCCACGGCACGATGTCCTCGATGTCGGTGAGGCCGGTCTTCGAGAACGGCGAAAGCGCCGCGGCCGACTTGTGATAGGCCTGCGCTTCCGGGCTTTCCTCGCCGTAGAAGAAAGGGGTGTCCATCGGGCCGGGGCCGATGGCGGTCACCGAGATGCCGCGATCGCCAAACTCCTTGGCCGCCGCGCGGGTGAAGTGCTCCACCGGCGCCTTGGTGCCCGCATAGCTGGAATAGAAGGGCGTGAACGCGCCGAGCAGTGAGGTCACCAGCGTGCAGATCTTGCCGTTGTCGGTGACGTGCCGGCCCGCCTCCTTGAGGAAGAAGAACGCCGCCTTGGCGTTGACCGCGCTCATCTCGTCGTATTCGGCCTCGGAAATCTCCGCCATCGGCTTCTTCAGCACTTTGCCGACGGTGTTGATCGCGATGTCCGGGCGGCCGATGGCGGCCACGGCATCGGCAAACAGCTTCTCCACCGCCGCCGCGCTGGTGAGATCGCCCGGGAAGGCGCGGCCCGGCCCCCCCGCCGCCTTCACCGCCGCAACGGTGGCCTCGGCCTCCGCCTTCGAGGCGGCGCTGTTGTAGTGGATGGCGATGGCTTTCGCGCCATGGGCGGCGAAATCCCGGGCGACGAGCCCGCCGAGATTCTTGCCGCCGCCGGCGATGATCACGGTTTTGCCCTTGATGGAATGGTCAGGCATGGAGCGAGCCTCTTCGGGACGATGGGGCCGCACCGCGCGGCCAATCGTGGAGGGCATATTATCGTCCGCATTCCAGCGATAAATAACGCCGTTACGACATCATCCGCCACATCCGGCGAACAATGAGCGGGGCAGCCGGTGGACCGGATCGATCTTTTCCGCATCTTCTCCCGGGTGGTGGAGGCGTCCAGCTTCACCCGCGCCGCGGCGACCCTGGGCCTGCCGCGCTCCTCGGTTTCCGCCGCGGTGGCGGAGCTGGAAGGCCGGGTCGGGGCCCGGCTGCTCCACCGCACCACCCGCAAGGTCTCGCCCACCCAGGACGGCGCCGCCTTCTACGATCGCTGCCTGCGGGTGATCGCCGATGTGGAGGAGACCGAGAGCCTGTTCCGCCAGGGCGCCAAGCCTTCGGGCAAGCTGCGCATCGACGTGCCGGGGCGGATCGGCCGCCTCGTCCTCGCCCCGGCGCTGCCGGCCTTCCTCGACGCCTATCCGGAGATCGAGCTTACCCTCGGCGTCACCGACCGGGCGGTGGACCTCGTGGGCGAGAGCGTGGACTGCGTGCTGCGGGTGGGGCCGCTGAACGATTCCGGCCTGATCGCCCGGAGCATCGGCAAGCTGGCGCTGATCAACGTCGCCAGCCCCGATTACCTCGCCCGGCACGGCACGCCCCTCGCGCCCGACGACCTCTCCCGCCATCTGGCGGTGAACTACGCCTCCCCCTCCACCGGCCGGGTGGAGCCGTGGGAATGGACCGACGGCGACCTGACCCGCACCCTGCCCATGGCCGGACGGGTGACCGTCAACAGCGCCGAGGCCTACATCGCCTGCTGCCTGGCCGGCCTCGGCCTCATTCAGATCCCGGCCTACGACGTGCGCGGCCACCTGGATGCCGGCGAGCTGGTGGAGGTGATGCCCCGCTATCGCGCCGAGCCGCTGCCGATCGCGCTGCTCTATCCCCACCGCCAGCACCTCTCCCGCCGGGTGCAGGTGTTCGCCGACTGGCTGGAGGCGCTGCTGAAGGACAGGCTTGCGCGGTAGCGGCCGCCGGTCGCGACCGCCCCGCGAAGCGCAGGGCCGCCGGGGGCGGCGCGATCAGCCGGCGGCGCGTCTGGCGCCAAATGGCAATTGAGCGGGCCCGTCGCCCAAGCTACAGCGATCCCCTCGATGGCCGCAGGCCGCCGGTTTCGCCGGCAGCCGAAAGCCTTGCCACGGCATGAACGCAGGCGGGAGACGTCGATGCTCCCATGAGGAGCCCTTGATGAGCGATACCCCCGAATCCGCGAACGCAGCCCCCGCCCAGCCGAGCCGGCGCGACGTGCTCGCCGGCGGCGCCGGCTTCCTGGCCGCGGTCGCCGGGCTCTCGCTGCTCTCGTCCGGCGCCCGGGCGGCGGATGCGCCGCGCCCGCACATCCTCTACATCATCGCCGACGATCTCGGCTTCGCCGACGTGGGCTTCCGCGGCTCGGACATCAAGACCCCGAACCTCGACCGCCTCGCCGCCGGCGGCGCCCGGCTCGACCAGTTCTATACTCAGCCCTTCTGCACCCCGACGCGGGCGGCGTTCCTCACCGGCCGCTATCCCCTCCACTACGGCCTGCAGGTGGGCGCCATCCCGTCCGGGGCGAGCTACGGCCTCGCCACCGACGAGTTCCTGCTGCCCCAGGCGCTGAAGGAGGTGGGCTACCGCACCGCCCTCGTCGGCAAGTGGCACCTGGGCCATGCCGACCAGAAGTTCTGGCCCCGCCAGCGCGGCTTCGACAGCTTCTACGGGCCGCTGGTGGGCGAGATCGACCACTTCAAGCACGAGGCGCACGGCGTCACCGACTGGTACCACGACAACACCCAGGTGAAGGAAGAGGGCTACGACACCGAGCTGTTCGGCCGCGAGGCGGCGCGGCTCATCGCCGGGCACGACCCCAAGACGCCGCTATTCCTCTACCTCGCCTTCACCGCGCCGCACACGCCGTTCCAGGCGCCCCAGGCCTATCTCGACCGCTACGCCCATATCGCCGATCCGCAGCGGCGCGCCTATGCGGCGATGATCACCGCCATGGACGACCAGGTCGGCAAGGTCGTCGCCGCGCTGGAGGCCCGCGGCATGCGGGAGAACACGCTGATCGTGTTCCACAGCGACAATGGCGGCACCCGCTCCAAGATGTTCGCCGGCGAGGGCGCCGTCGCCGGCGACCTGCCGGCCAGCAACGCCCCCTATCGCGACGGCAAGGGCTCGCTCTACGAGGGCGGAACCCGGGTGGCGGCGCTCGCCAACTGGCCGGGCCGCATCGCCCCGGGCGCGGCCGAGGGGGTGATGCATGTGGTGGACATGCTGCCCACTTTGGCGAAGCTCGCCGGCGCCAGCCTCGGCAAGTCCAAGCCGCTCGACGGCGTCGACGTCTGGCCGGCGCTGGCCGCCGGAGAGGCCGGGCGCAGCGGGGTGGTCTACAACATCGAGCCGACCCAGGGCGCGGTGCGCGACGGCAAGTGGAAGCTGGTCTGGCGGGTGGTGCTGCCGCCGCAGGCGGAGCTGTTCGACCTCGATGCCGACCCCGGCGAGGCCACCGACCTCTCGGCCCGGCATCCGGAGAAGGTGGCGGAGCTCCAGGGCAAGGTGATCGCGCTCGCCCGTACCATGGCGCCGCCGCTCTTCTATGCCGCAGCGCTCAAGGCGGCGGTGTCCGCGCCGCTCTCCACGCCCGGCATGGCGCTCTACGAGATGGGCCTCGAGGACGACTGATGCCGGCCCATCGCGCTCCCATGGCCCGCCTTTGGCGCCGCGCCCTGCCCCACGCCGTATGCGTCGCGGCGGCGATGCTCGCCGCGCCCGCGGCGGCGGCCGATCTCGCCCCCGCGCCGGCACCCACCGCACCCTCGGCGGTGAAGGACGCGGACGCGCCGGTCTTCTTCGGCACCGCCTATCTCTGGGGGAGCGCGCTCAGCGGCACCACCTCCACCCTGCCGCCCCTGCCGGCGGCCGACGTGGACCTCTCCTTCGCCGACATCCTGAAGCATTTCGACGGCGGCATCATGGGCGCGGTCGAGATGCGGACGGGGCGCTGGAGCACGATCGTCGACGCCATGTTCACCCAGGTCTCGCCCGGGGCCACCCTGCCGGGGCCCTTTGCCTCCAGCATCGAGCTGCGCTCGCGCACCCTCACGCTCCAGGGCGACGTGCTGTATCGGCTCTACGAGTCCGATGCCCTCGACGTGGACGTCGGCGCCGGCCTGCGCTTCTGGCAGCTCGGCAACAAGATCTCCATCGGCCCCGGCCTGCTGCCGGTTGGCATCACCTTCGAAGAGACGCAGGGCTGGGCCGACCCGCTCGTCGCCGCTCGCATTTCCGCGCGGCTCGGCGGGCCGTGGAGCCTCACCGTGTTCGGCGATATCGGCGGCCTCGGCCTCGGCTCGCAGGTCACCTGGCAGGTCTTCTCCACCGTGAACTACCAGTGGAACGAGGCCCTGGCGCTGCGCCTGGGCTACCGCGCCCTCGCGGTGGACTATGAAAAGGGCGCCTTCCTCTACGATGTCCTGATGCAGGGGCCGGTCATCGGCGCGACCTACCGGTTCTGATCCGGCCACGCTTGACCTGCCGGGGCCCAATGGTTTCATAGATCGGGCGGGCGGCCCGATGTCGCCGCATCATCGCGACAGCGGAGTCCGCCGGCTCATGTGGGATCGCAACCCGGTCCGCACCTCGCTCGTGCACATGCTTCCCGCGGTGGCGGAGCGGCACGGCGTGCCGCTGGCCGCGCTTCTCGCCCGGGCGGGTCTCTCGGCGGACGAGGCGTTCGCCGGCGGGGTGGTCGCGCGCGCGCAGGTCTGCACCCTTTTGCTCAATCTGGCGCAGCAGACCGGCGATCCGGCCATCGGCCTGGACCTGGCGGCGGTGGCCGATCCCGGTCGGCTGGGTCTGGCGGGACGGGCGCTGTTCGCCGGCCGCACCCTGCGCGAATGCCTCGCCGCGTTGGCCCGGCAGATGCCGAGCCTGCAGGGCGGGGTGGCGCTGTGGGTGGACGAGCGCGATGGCCGCGCCCGCTGGGGCCAGCGCATGGCGGACAGCGATTGCGCCCACGCACGGGTGCTGAACGAGGGCGTCGCGGCCTTCATGGCCAACGCCCTGAGGGCCATCGCCGGGATCGATCCGGAACGGCTGGGCATCAGCCTGCCCCATCGCGCCCAGGCCCCGACCCGGGTCTATGAGGACAAGCTCGGCGCCCGGGTGAGCTTCGGATCCGGCAACGACGACATCACCCTGAGCTTCGACGCCAGCTGGCTCGATCGCCCGAACCTGTTGCTGGGCGGGGCGCCTTTCGACGACGACTCCGGCCGGCCGGGCCAGATGCAGCGCATGGCGACCGACGCCGTGTGGCGGGACGATGCGGCGCTTCTGGGCGCGATCTCCCGCCTGGTGGAGAGCTCCGCGCTGGGCGGCACCCTCGGCCTCGCCGACACCGCGCGCAGCCTCGGCATTTCACCCCGCAGCCTGCAGCGCCGCCTCGCCGGCCTCGGCACCTCCTTCGAGGCGCAGGTGGATGACTGGCGGCACCAGCAGGCGCGGCACCATCTCCTCAGCGCCGATCTGCCGATCGGCTCCATCGCCCGGGCGCTCGGCTACGGGCATCCGGCCCATTTCGTGCGGGCCTTCCGCCGCTGGGAAGGCCACAGCCCGCTCGCCTTCCGCCGGGCCGCGGCCAGGGTCGCAGCATCAGGCTGAGGCCCGCGGCGATCCGGCGTCAGGAGGCGGCGGGAATCCGGGCGATCACCTTGATCTCGAAGTCAAATCCGGCGAGCCAGGTGACCCCGACCGCGGTCCAGTTCGGATAGGGCGGCTGCGGGAAGACCTCGTTCTTCACCGTCATGACGGTGTCGAACTGGTTTTCGGGATCGGTATGGAACGTCGTGACGTCGATGATGTCGTCCAGGGTGCAGCCGCCGGCGGCCAAGGTTGCTTCCAGGTTGGCAAAGGCCCTCCGAACCTGCTCGGCGAAATCAGGCTCCGGCGAGCCATCGGCACGGCTTCCCACCTGGCCGGAAACGAACAGGAGGTCGCCGGAAGCGATGGCGGCCGAATAGCCGTGCGCCTCGTAGAGCGCGTGGCGGTTCGGGGGAAAGACGGCCCTACGTTGTGTCATCGCATCGACCTTCCTGGGAGCTGGATTGGCTTGGACGCCGCAGACGCCGCGGCCGTGGCCGGGGTTCTTGCGGGCGGCGCGATCTGATATACGCGGCGCATGTGAAGTAGCTGGCATGCACGGCGTATGTCAAACGAAATACGCCATGCATGTGAAACGGGAGCGGTTCGTGACGCCCAGACGACGCATCGAAACCATGGAAGAGAACCGTGCCAAGCTGATTGCCGCGGCTCGCCAGGCCTTTGCCGTGAAAGGCTTTGCGGCGGCGTCGATGGACGAGCTCACCGCCGCTGTCGGCCTCACGCGCGGCGCGCTCTATCACAACTTCGGTGACAAGACCGGGCTTCTGGCTGCCGTGGTCGCCCAGCTGGACGGCGAGATGGCCCTGCGGGCGCAGGCGGTGGGGGCAACGGCGCCGAACGCGTGGGAAGGCCTGCTGGCCGAAGCATCGGCCTATATCGAGATGGCGCTGGACCCGCAGGTCCGCCGGATCGTCTTGCTGGACGGACCTGCCTTTCTGGGAGACCCCTCACGGTGGCCGAGCCAGAATGCTTGCCTGGAAATGACGAAGCAGGCCGTGGCGCAGCTGATCGCGAGCGGGGTCGTGAAGCCCGTGGACAGCGAGGCGGCGGCCCGGCTTCTGTGCGGCGCAGCGTTGAATGCCGCATTGTGGGTGGCCGCGAGCGACCAGCCGGACCTGGTTCTCCCCAAGGCCATCGCAGCGTTCCGCCTGATGGCGACGGGCTTGCTGGCCGAGACGCCGCCATCCTGAGGCCACGGCGGGATCGCGGCGTGTTCACCCCATATGATTTTGCTATGCTATGACTATCAGCATCAGTGATAATCATTTCAAATGATCCCGCAGCCCCTCGATCTCGATGCCGTCCGGGCCTTCGTTCGCATTGCCGAGCTGGGCAGCTTCACCCGCGCGGCAGAGGTGCTGCAGACCAGCCAGGCCGCCATCAGCCTCAAGCTGAAGCGGCTGGAAGGCAGGCTCGGCTGCCGGCTGCTGGAGCGCAACCCCCGCCATGTCGAGCTTTCAGCGCGCGGCGAGATCTTCCTGCACGATGCGCGCGAGCTTCTGGAGGTGCACGATCGCGCGCTGGCCGCCTTCGCCCGCGCCCGGCAGCGCCTCACCATCGGCATCAGCGACCATGTGGCCGGGCCGGAGCTGCCGGCCCTCATCGCCCGCATGAACGCGCAGGATCCGCAACTCCTCATCGACATCCGCATCGGCTCGTCCGGCGACCTGCTGCAGGGCTTCGACCGGCGGGAGCTCGACACGGTCATCGTCCGCCTGCACGCCGGGCGGAGCGACGGGGAATTGCTGGCGGAAGAGAAGTTCGGCTGGTTCGCCGCCCCGCACTGGCAGCACCGCGCGGGCGAGCCGCTGCCGCTCGCCACCATGGCCGAGCCTTGCGGCGTGCGGGCGCTGGCCGGGCAGATCCTCGACGCCGCAGGCCTGCCGTGGACGGAAATCTTCGTCGGCGGCGGCGTCGCGGCGGTGGCGGCCGCGGTGACGGCGGGCCTGGGCGTCGCCGCCTTGTCCCCGCGCATGCTGCCCTTTGGGGCCGTCGATGTCGGGCGCCGGCTCGGGTTGCCCGAGCTGCCTCGCCTGCCCGTGCTGCTGCACACGCGGATAAAGAGCGGCCCGCCGCGCAATGCCCTGGACGCCCTCTCGGCGGCGTTCCGGAGCGTGGTGCGCGGCTAGCGCGCACTGGAGCCGAACGGGCACCGGCGCGCGCGGAAAATACAATAAATACAAATCGTTATCCATAAGTCGATGGGCGCGGTGAATGCTCCCGGCATGGCCGCCGCCCCGCCATCGCATGATGGGCGTCGACGCGGCGCCGCAGGCCTGCATTCCCGATGCGCGGGACACGGCGCCTCCACATCCCCGGCATCCGCATCGCTCAAAGGCGGGCACCCGATCATTTCAAATCGATATCACTGATATAGAATTGAATAACATTATAAAATGATCGGCCCACGGCTAACGTCAAAGCGGACCACAGGAAAGGACCGCTCATGCCGCTCATTCACATCTCCATGCGCTCCGGAAAGCCCGAAGCCTATCGGCAGGCCATCCTCGACAGCCTCTACCGCGCCTTGCGGGAGGCGCTGAACGTGCCCGAGGACGACCAGTTCATGACCATCACCGAGCACGCGGCCGGAAACTTCCGCCATGGCAAGGCCTTCGGCGTGAACAGGAGCGATGACCTCCTCTACATCGACATCACCGTCTTCAACACGCGCACGCCCGAGCAGAAGAAGGCGCTGTTCCAGCGCATCGCCGACCTGCTCGGCGAAAGCCCAGGCATCCGGCCCGAGGATGTGTTCGTGGTGGTCGCCGATGCGCCCAAGGAGAACTGGTCGGTGGGCGGCGGCGCGCAGTTCGCCTGAGGCGTGACCCGGCCGCCCCATGCCCTCCCCCCGCATCCCTTCGCCCGCCGGACCGGCAACGCCGCCCGGCGGGCAGGCCCTGTCCACCATCGGGCTGTTCGCTTTCGTCGTTGTCGCCTGGAGCCTGAACTGGGTGGTGATGAAGCTCGCCGTGGCCGATGTCCCGCCCCTGTGGGCGGTGACCATCCGCACCGCCATGGCCGCCGCGGTGCTTGTGCCCGTCCTCGGCGCGGTCCGGCAGCTCGCGCTTCCTCCGCGGGCGGATTATTCCATCGTGCTCGTCATCTGCCTGTTCCACATGGTCGCGTTCGCGGCCCTCATGACTGCGGGGCTGACCCTGGTCCCGGCGGGTCGCGCCATCGTGCTCGGCTACACCACGCCGCTTTGGGTGGCGCCGGCCGCCCTGGTGCTCCTGCGGGAGCGGGTCACGATGGGGCAGGCCGCCGGCATCGGGCTGGGCATGGCGGGCCTGCTGCTGCTCGCCGGGCCGGGGGCCATCGACTGGACCAGCGGGCCGGCCGTGCTCGGCCACGCCTTGCCGATCCTCGCCGCGCTCTGCTGGTCGGTGAGCATCATCGCGATCCGCGCCCATCGCTGGACGGCAACCCCGCTCCAGCTCCTGCCCTGGCAGTGCTGCATTGCGACCGCGGTGCTCGCCGCCTTGGCCCTGCTGATCGAAGGGCCTCCGCCCTCGCGGATCGGAACGCCGGCGCTGCTGGCGCTCGCCTATAACGGGGTGATCGGAACCGCCCTCGGCTACTGGGCGATGACGGTGGTGAACCGGAGGGTCCCGGCGGCCACGGCGGCGCTTGGGGTTCTCGTCACCCCCGCCGTGGGCATCGGCCTTGCCGCGCTCATTCTCGGCGAGGGGCCGGACCCCGGCCTGATCCTTTCCGCCGCCCTCATCATGGCCGGGGTCGCCATCGGCCAGGGCCCCCTCCCCGCCCCGCGGCCCTTTTCCCGCCGGACGAAGCGATGAGCGCGCCTCGGCCGGGGAAGAGCCTCGGCGCGACGCGCTTCTGCCTCCACCTCATGCCGGCGCGCAGGACGACGCTCCTCCGCCGCCGGCATGAGAATGCGCGATCATCCCTTCCTCACCATGGCGACCCATCCTTCCGGGTGAAGGACCAGCCCTGCGCGGAGAAGTTCGCCATCAGGTCGTCCTCGGGATATTCGCCCGCGTCCTGCGGGTCGCGGTCGCCGATCTCGAGGTAGCAGGCGTCCTCGCCCGTCTGGTTGACGAGGTGGTGCGCCAGCCCGTTCGCCGGAAAGCCGATGCACATGCCGGGGCGCAGGGGAAACTCGCCCTCGTCCGTGCGCAGGGTCGGCGCGCCGCTGAGGATGTAGATGAACTCCTCCTGCCGCGTATGCCGATGCAGCAAAGCGGACTGCGCGCCGGGCGCCAGCGTGGTGAGGTTCACCCCGAAGCGCGAGAGGCCGAACGCATCGCCGAGCTGGCGTTTCTCCCGGCCGGCCATGCGCGCTGCGAACGGCGCCGGATAGTTCGAGGGCTTGCGGCGTGGCGGCACGTCCATCGCCGCGAGCGGGGTACGCGCGGGGGCTGTCATGAGGGTCTCCTGGGTGATCATCCGTGCTGGAAACGAAGAGCTTGTAACAACACCTCCGGGCCGAAGACTTTGCGTCTCCCGCCAGGCGCGACCGCAGTGGATGCGGCAGGCATCGGCGAGGATCGGCACCGCCGCGAGAGGCCAAAAGGCCCGCTCAGCCATCCCCCGAGCTTTTGCCGGACACTCCAAAGGAGGCTTGCGCTCAAATCGGTGACACCGTCTCACCGGTCTCTGCAGCGGCCGCGAGCCGGGAACGAGGCCCGGACTCTCCGCGGTCGCGGCCCGGACTCTCCGCCCGCGATGCGCCGGCGCGCCGCGAGCGGCCGGTTTCAGACGCGATGCATCCGGCGGCCGGCCCTCGCCCCCGTGCCGGATCGCCGGCAGGCTGCTCCCGGAACGGCAGGCCGGCGCGGCACCGGGCGATGCCGCGCCGTCGGGCTCACGCCGCAAACCCGGTTCCCGGCGGCAGCGCCGCGAACCGGATCAGCCGGCTGTCGGCGATGCCCGCCTGCCGATGCGCCATCGCAGCGCGGTAGCGCGGATCGCGCAGCATGGTCACGAACGCCGACGGGCTCGGATATTCCGCGATGAAGGCGATGTCCCACGACGTCTCCGGCGGCCCGACCAGGGACAGCTCGAAGTCGCCCCGCCAGACGATGCGCCCGCCGATCTCGGCGAGTACCGGCGCGCTGAGCCGGCTGTAGGCATCGTACGCCTCCATGCCGGTGATGATGCGCCCGTCCGCATAGGCCACCTGCGGCCGCAGCCGGATCAGGTTCAGCATGTGCACGGGGCCGGGGCGGTCGTCGGCCGCGAAGGCGTCGAAGACGTCCCGGGTGAAGCTGGTGTGCCCCTGCATGGCTCAGCCTCCCGTCGCGGCCGACCAGCGGCCGGGATAGGCGGGCTCGCGCCGCCCGATCCAGGCGTCGAGCCCCTCGCGCAGGTCGGCGGTGGGCGCCATGCGGGCGAACTGCTCGGCCTCCACCAGCAGGCCCTCGCCGATGGGCACGTTGATGCCGCGCGTCACCGCGGTGAGGATGGTGGCTACCGCCAGCGGGGAATGGACCAGGATGCGCTCCAGCAGGTCGCGGGCTCTCGGCAGCAGCCGGTCATGCGGCACCACGGCGTTCACCAGCCCGAGTTCCAGCGCGCGCTCCGCCGAGAAAGTCTCCCCCGTGAGCAGCAGCTCCATGGCGCGCTTGCGCCCGGCCAAGCGCGGCAGCCGCTGGGTGCCGCCGAAGGTGGGCGGCATGCCGAGGCGGATCTCCGGCTTGGCGAACACCGCGCGCTCGCTGGCGATGGCGAGCGGGGCGGCTTCCGTCACCTCGCACCCGCCGCCATAGGCGAGGCCGTTGACCGCCACCACGATGGGCTTGCGGAACGCCTCGATCCGCGCGGTCAGCCGCTGGCCCCGCGCCACGAAATCCCGCAGCGCCGCCTCCGGACTGTGCGAAACCGAGCCGGAGAACTCGGGGATGTCGCCGCCCGCGCAAAAGGCGCGCCCGCTGCCGGTGAGGATGAGGCCGTGGATGTCGCCATCGCTTTCGATCTCGTCGAGCAGGCGCAGCAGGGCATCGATGGTGCCGTAGCTCAGGGCGTTCAGCTTCTCGGGGCGGTTGAGGGTCAAGGTGGCGATCGCGCCCTCGACCGTCTTCAGCACATATGCCGTCATGGGTGTCTCCTCTCGTTCGGCGAGGAGGGCACGATGCGGTCGGCGGCGGCTTGAGTACACTCACTGTACGGTATACCTTGCGACCATGCCGAAGCCTTTGGACACCCGCGGGAAGATCGTTCAGGCCGCATCCAAGCTGTTCTATTCCGAAGGAATCGGACGCGTCAGCATGGACGCGGTGGCCGAGAAGGCCGGCGTCACCAAGCGCACCCTCTACTATCATTTCGACAGCAAGGACGACCTCGTCGCCGCCTATCTCGACGCCCGCGACCAGCCCAACCTGAAGCAGATGGCGGCATGGTTCGCCGCCGCCGCCGGCGGCCCGGACGAGAAGGTGGCCGCCATCTTCGAGGCCCTGGCGAAGAGCGCGCGCCATCCGAAGTGGAAGGGCTGCGGCTTCCTGCGGACCACGGCGGAACTTGCAGCCCTGCCGGGGCATCCGGCCGTGAAGATCGGCGCCCGCCACAAGGCCGCCTTCGCCGGCTGGCTGGCCGGCGAGATGGAAACCGCCGGCCTCGATGCCCCCGCCGCCCTGTCGCGGCAGATCCTGCTGCTGCTCGACGGCGCCTTCTCCGCCTCGCTGGTCCATCGCGAGGCGAGCTGGTTCGAGGAGGCCGCCGCCGCGGCGCGGGCGCTCATCCGGGCGCATCCGCGCCGGCCGCAGACCTCAACCGGCGGAGCCTGAGGGCGCGCCCGCATCCTTCGCGGGCCTGTCGCGGCACGTATACCGCTGAGTGAATCGGCGGAACGTCCTGCCCATCATAAGCTTGCGTCCAGCACGGCCCGTCTCCGGAGCACCGCCGCCGACCGGCCGGGCCCGCACCAGATGCAGGCTTTATGCGAGGACCAGCCCGATGCCGGATGACGCGTCGATGCCGCCGCGTGCGCGCGGCTTTGCCTATGCGGGCGTGGTGGTGGCGCTGTTTTCCGGCTTCGTCCTGCTGTCGCGCCACGGGCTGTCCACCACCCTCTCCCTGCCGGATATCGCGGCGTTGCGGTTCGGCATCGGCGGGCTGCTGCTGTCGCCGGTGCTCATCCGCCATGGCCTCAGCGGCCTGCGACCGGCCCAGGCGGCGGGCCTGGCGGGGCTCGGCGGGCTCGGCTTCGCGCTGTTCGCCTATGCCGGCTTCGCCCTCGCGCCGGCCGCGCACGGCGCCATCCTGCTCCACGGCACGCTCGCGCTGACGACCGCCATGCTGCTGCGCATCCTTGGCGGACAGCGGGTCGCCCCCCGGCGCGGCCTCGCGCTGGGAGCGATCGCGCTGGGCGTCTTGACCATGGCGTGGGATAGCGTGCGGCAATCCTCGCCGGAGCTGCTGGCGGGCGACCTTTGCCTTCTCGCCGCATCCTTCTGCTGGTCCGGGTACGGCCTCTATGTCAGGCGCCTCGGCCTACCTGCGGTGCAGGCGGCGGCGATCGTGGCCGGCCTGTCGGGGCTCGTGTTCCTGCCAGTCTATGGATGGCTGCCGGGCCCCGGGCTCTCCAAAGCGAGTTGGGGGGACCTGGCGCTGCAGGGGGTCTTCCAGGGTGTGCTGATCGGCGTCGTCTCGGTGTTCGTCTACACCCGCGCGGTCGGGCTGCTGGGCGCGGCGACCGTCGCCACCTTCACCGCCCTGGTTCCCGGCCTCACAACGCTGGGAGGCTACCTGCTGCTCGGCGAATATCCGAGCCCCGCGACGCTGCTCGGCTTGGCGTTCATCACCGCCGGAATGGCTGCTGGTTTGCGGTGGGGTGAAAGAACATGAGAGGGCGGAGGCTCTCCCCGTGGCTCGTCCGGAGCCGGGGATATTCCGGATCGCGCCATCGCCTGCCTCGTTTCAGGACCGCGGAGAAGGCGCGCGCGAACGGGAGCGAGACATGGGTTTTACGGGGGAACCAGATTCCCAGCTGCCATCTTTCAATAATATATCTGTTCAAATAAATATTTGACCACAATGACAGCATCAGGAAACTGCCGCCAATCATGGCGTATGCATATGGCAAACATGTAAAATCACAACCAAGGTAAGTTACGACCCCTGGAAGCTAGGGTCAGGACTCGTTGATCAGAGCCAGAAGATTACGGTGGCAGCGAGGGCAATGGCGGATAAGAAGGCAGTTGGACAGCGATCGTAGCGGGTAGCGACGCGGCGCCAGTCCTTGAGGCGGCCGAACATGATCTCGATGCGACTGCGACGCCGGTAGCGGCGCTTGTCGTACCTGACCCGCTCGTTGCGAGATCGCCGCCCCGGGATGCAAGGCTGGATGCCCTTGGCCTGGAGCGCGTCCCTGAACCAGTCGGCGTCATAGCCTCGGTCGCCGAGCAGCCACTGCGCCTTTGGCAAACCGTCCAGCAGAGCGGCCGCACCGGTATAGTCGCTGACCTGTCCGGCGGTCATGAAGAAGCTCAGGGGACGGCCATTCGCATCGGCGACGGCGTGCAACTTGGTGTTCATGCCGCCCTTGGTGCGGCCGATCAGGCGGCCAAGGTCCCCCTTTTTACCCGCAGGCTCGATGCCGTGCGGTGCGCCTTCAGATAGGTCGCATCGATCATCACCGTCTTTGGTTCAGCGCCAACCGCAGCAAGCCCTTCCATCATCCGCGTGAACACGCCTGCCTCGCCCCAGCGCTTCCACCGGTTGTACAGCGTCTTGTGTGGGCCGTAGGCGCTGGGTGCATCACGCCAGCGCAGGCCGTTGCGGTTGACGAACACGATGCCACTCAGCACCCGCCGATCATCCACCCGCGGCTTACCGTGACTCTTGGGAAAGAACGGCCGCAGCCGCTCCATCTGCCCATCCGTCAGCCAAAACAGGTCGCTCATCCTGATCTCCTTACGGAGCCTGAATCACATCACGACGCTCATATCAATGGGTCCTGACCCTAGGGAGGCCTCCGGCGGCTCGTCTTTGCGGGCTCGCCCAAAGGGTAGATGTCGCAGACGGCGAGGCCCGCACCATGGGATCGAAGTCCCGGCTGCTGCGAACCCTTGCGACGAACTCGGTGCCCACTCAGGGACTGAAGTGGCGGAGACGGAGGGATTCGAACCCTCGAGACCCTTTTGGGGTCTGCTCATTTAGCAAACGAGTGCCTTCAGCCTCTCGGCCACGTCTCCGGCGCCCCCTCCTATGCCGAAGCGAAGGCGGCTTGGCAAGGGCGGCTTGGTGAGGGGGCATCGCCGGGAGCGCGCCGCAAAGCCGCCTCGCCGGGCGCGGTTCGGCCCGGCGCGCTTCGGCAGCGGCGTCGCCGGCAAGGGAGCCGGGCGGGCACGGCGCTGCGGTCACTGCGCCGATGCCGCCTCGCCCTGCGCCGAAAGCGCTGTCATGACGCCGATCTGGGCCAGCACGGTGGCAAGCGCCGGGCCGATATTGCGCGGATCATCGAATCGCACGATCCCCAGCGAAGGGTAGAACGGCGACACCTCCCCCGCTCCGCCCCAGCGCCAGTCCGGCCGGCCAAGCACCACCACCCCGGGGCGCCCCCGCGCGCCGGCGATATGCGCCAACGCCCCAGGCCCGGTCACCACCAAGTCCAGATGCTGGATCACCCCAGATGTGTCGACGAGGGCGCCGTCGCGGTCACGATCCGCGGCAAGGCGCGTGACCTGATCTCCGAACGGCATCAGATCGAGATCGGCCTCCGCGGTCGCCGGAGCAAGGCTCACGAGGCGGATCGCCGCCAGCGAGCTCGCCTCCTCGAACGCCGCCAGCGGCAGCCCGCCGGGGGTCGCATCCCAGCAGATGCCCACCCGCAGGACCACGTCCGGCCCGGCGTCCGCGAGCGCATCCGCCAGCAACACCCGCCCCCGCTTCACCCGGGCCGCATCGGCGCTCAGATAGGGCGGGCGCGGCCAGCCGGCCGGATCGGGATGGAGCAGCATCGGCAGGCTGGCCAGCGGCACGTACGCGAGGCCCGGCCGGGCGAGATCGGCAGCGCCGATATCGCCGATCACCGTCACCCGCGCGTCGAGCCGGGCAAGCACCGGCACATGGGCCGGATCGGTGAGCAGAGTTGTGGGAATGCCGCGATCGGCGAGCGCGCGGAGCAGGCGGCCGAACAGCACCTCGTCGCCGAGGCCGCCCTCGCCCAGAACCAGCAGCCCCGCTGGCTGGCCGGACCCATCCCAGCGCGGCAGGCGCACCGGCAGGGCAGGCAGGGCCAGCATGCGGTTCTCATAGCCCGCCCAGCCCTCGGCCCACCGGCCTTCCGCAAGGTCCGCCTCGGCCTGCCGCTGCGCCGCCGCCGGGCTGAGCGGTCGCGGCGCAGGGCGCACCGGCTCAGGCGCGGGCTCCGCGGCAAGCGGAAGCGGCTGCGCGGTCGCCGGGGCGGCCCCGTCGACGAGAGGCTCAAGGGCGATCTGCGAAGCGCCGAAGTCGCTCGGCGAAACGCCGGCCGTCGCCTCCGGAAGGAGCGATGCCCCCTCCGCCGCGGCGTCAGATGGCGCCTCGGCGGGGGTCGGAAGGTCGGTTTCCGGCCGGAATTCCACCGGGCCATCGGGCACAGGCGCCTCGACCGCCGGTTCATCCGCCAGCGGCGGCGCGACGGGCGATGGGGTGTCATGCCATCCCACCGCGTCGGGCAGCGGTGCGTGCGGCTCCTCGTCGGCCGGGAGATCCGGCAGGGGGCCGGCGAACGCCAGGTCCGACACGTTCGGCGCCTCAAGGGGCGCGGCCGCGTCATTCCACCCAACGGCGGGGGGCGTCGCTTGCGGGGCGAGTGTCCCATCATCGAGTGCCGGCACTACCGTGTCCGCCGGGGGCAATGCCGGCGGCGGCGCGGCGTCAGTCCCCTCGGGCGCGAATGGGTGCTCTGCTTCCGGGCCGCCCTCGATCAGGGCATCGGTTGAAGATGCCACGAACGCAGATTCCGGCAGCGCTGCGGGCGATGGCGCCGCATCATCCCAAAGCGGAGCCGGCTGCTGCGACGGCGCCTCCCCAATTGCCGACCCCGCCGGCTCGGCGGCGACGGAGGGCAGCGGCGCATCGCCATCGGATCGCGCCGGGAGATCCGGATCGAGACCGGACGACAGCGTCGCCGCGATCATGGCGTCGCACGCGACATCCGCGGACGTGGGCGGGTCTGTCTCTGGCGCCGGAACCGTGGCCGACTCCTCAGAGGCATGCTGAGGAATGGCGGGGAGATCCGTATCGGACACCGCGGGGATGACAGAGGTGGCTGCTTCGGCCTCCGCAGCGGTCGTCCTGTGGAGAGGCGACAGGTCTACCTCTAGCGCCGGAACTGCGGCGAGATCCTCCGGCGTGGGCTTAGGAATGGCTGGGAGATCCGAATCTGCCGGCGCCGAAATCACAAACGCCTCGTTTGCCGCTTCGGTTTCTGCCGTAGTCGTCTCAGGCGCATGCAACACCGTCTCTGACGCCGAAACAACGGCAAAATCCTCCGACGCTGGATGAGGAACTGCTGTGAGAGCGGCCTCCGGCAGCGCCGGAATCACGGCGACCTCGTTTGCCGCTTCGGCTTCTGCCGTAGTGGTCGCGGGCAAAGACGGCTGGTCTGTCTCTGGCGCCTGAACCGCGGCAAGATTCGCCGGCGCAGGCTGGGGAACGGCGGCGAGATCGCCATCCGATGCTGCCGAAATCGCAAACGCCTCGTTTGCCGCCTCGGCTTCTACCATGATCGTCTCTGGCGCAGGCGAAAGATCGGTCCCTGGCGCCCGAACCGTGGCCAACTCCTCCGACGCAAGCTCAGGATTCGCGGCAAGTTCCGAATCCGGCGCTGCCGGAATCACAAAAGCCTGGTGTGTCGCTTCGGCATCCGCCGTGGTCGCCTCAAGCGGTGCCGGCAGATCAGTTTCCGAGGCCGGAGCCGCGGCGAAGTCCTCTGCCGCGAGCTGAAGATCGACGGCGAGACCTCTATCCAGAGCTGCGGGACCCACAGAACTCTCAGCTTCCGCCTCTGCATCCGCCACGGCGGTCGCAAGCGGCGCCGGCAGATCCGTCTCCGCAGTCGGATCGACGGCAAAGTCCTCCGCCCCAGGCTGCGGCATGGCAGCGAGATCCCCGTCCGATACGGCAGGAATCACAGAACTCTCAGCTTCCGCCTCTGGATCCGCCGCGGTCGTCTCAAGCGGTGCCGGCAGATCCGTCTCCACGGCCGGGACCGCTGCAAAGCCCTCTGCCGCGGGCTGAAGAACGGCGGCGAGACCTCCATCCGGCGCTGCGGGAATCACAGAAGCCTCAGCTTCCCCCCCTGCATCCGCCACGGCGGTCGCAAGCGGCGCCGGCAGATCTGCCTCCGCAGTCGGAACCCCGGCAAAGTCCTCCGCCCCAGGCTGGGGCGTGGCGGCGAGCTCCCCATCCGATGCTGCCGCGATCGCAGAAGCCTCGGTCGCCGCTTCGGCGTCGGCGCCTGCCGCCGGGGGGGCGTCGAGGGGGGCGCCCCCTTGCGCGGCGGCCGGCTCGGCGGCGGCGATCAGGGCCTGGAGGGCCCGGGCATCCTCATTTTCCGGCTCGTCGGCCAGCACGCTCGCAAGGTCGCTGAGGGCGCCGGAGCGATCCCTTGCCTCGAAGCGCAGGGCGGCGCGGGCCAGCAGGACGGTGGAGGCGCCGGGCGCAACCCCGAGGGCGGCGCTGCAGGCGGCCTCGGCGGCGGACAGATTGCCGAGCCGACGCTGCAGGTCGATGATCCGCGCCCGCAGGTCCATCCGTTCCGGCGCGCCGGCGGCGGCCAGCTCGAAGGCGGTGAGGGCGGCCTGAAGATTGTCGAGCCCGATGCGCGCGGTGCCCAGCGCGGCGAGGGCCTCCACGTCGCGCGGCGACAGCGACAGCGCGGCCGCGGCCGCCTCCGCCGCCGCGGCGAAGCGGCCAAGGCCGGCCAGCGCGCGGGACTTCAGGACGAAATAGGAGGCCTGCCACGGCTGCATCTCGCTGAGGCGGGCATAATCGGCCAGCGCGTCCTCCTCCCGGCCGAGCAGGCCGAGGAGCGCGCCGCGATTGACCCGCGCCTCGCAATTGCGCGGGTCGAGCATCACCACCGTGTCGAAGCGGGCCACCGCCTCCTCGTAGCGGCCGAGCGCACCCAGCATGTTGCCGGCGAGATAGTGGGCCTCGGCCAGATCGGGGGCGAGCGAGATGGCGGTCTGGAAGGAGTCCAGCGCCGGCTCCAGCGCTCCCGTCGCCTGCACCGCGGCGCCGAAAAGCAGGTGCGAATGGACATTTTCGGGATGCTGCTCGCGCAGCCGCCGGGCGCTCGCCGTCGCTTCCTTCAGCCGGTCGGCCTGGAGCAGGGCGTAGATCAGCAGGCGGCGGACATCGAAATTGCCGGTGCTGGCCTTGGCCAGGCGACGATAGATTTCGATGGCCCGGTCGAGCTGCCCGCTGCGGTGAAGCTGGGTGGCCCGCTCGAATTCGGCGCGGACATCTTGCGACATGGGCGGCACCCGGATCTCGGCTTCACGATACGACAGCCCTTGTTAGATCAGCTTGCGGCGGCCAAGCCAATGGCCAAGGCAAACCGGACGGGAAGAGCCCGGCCAAGGCGGCTCGGATCGAGGCTGCTTCGGTCAAGCCCGCGTGGCGCGAACGGAGCTGAGAGTGCCTGACAAAACCTCTGGGTCGAGGATGGCCAAGGGCTTCTGGGCCGCCCGCTGGGCGCCGAACGCATTCGATGCGGTCAGCATTGGCGAGGATCGGCGAAGCCGCGGGGGGCCAAAAGGTGCGATCAGCCAACACCGGAGACTTGTCTGCAAGCTCTTGGGCCTGTTTGGAAAATCGGACAGGGTCGCGCACCGCGTCACTCCGGCACCCGGGCCTCAAAAACCTGGGCCGATGCGCGGCATCGGGCGGCGTTTCCGGAGCGCAGAAAGTCCGCCGGCAGGCCTCGGCCGCCGATTTTCCAATCAAGCTCTCGGATTTCTCGGCGGCCGCCTCTCGCATGCGCGGACATGGCGACGGCCAGATGGAAGGCGCCCCCGTCAGCCGGGCCGAAGGCGGTGCATCAGGCCGATCGCGGCCCGGACGACGGCCTAGCCCGGCGCCTTCTGGCCGAAGAGCACAGCGTGGGCCTGCTTGTCCTTGGCAAGGTCGGTGCGGCTGTCGGCGCCGAGCGCCAGTCCCCGCTGCACCGCCGGGCGCGCCAGCACCCGCTCCAGCCAGGCCTTGAAATAGGGAAACTGGGCGATGTCCTGGCCCTGGCGCTCCCACAATTTGGCCCAGCCGATGCAGGCCATGTCGGCGATCGAGTAGTCGCCGGCGAGATAGGCGCGGTCCTTCAGCCGGGCGTTCATCACCCCGTAGAGGCGGTTAACCTCGTTGGTGTAGCGGTCGATGGCGTAGGGGATCTTCTCCGGGGCGTAGATCCGGAAGTGGTGCGCTTGCCCGGCCATGGGGCCGAGGCCGCCCATCTGCCAGAACAGCCACTGCTCCACCTCCACCCGGGCGCGGTCGGCCTGGGGGTAGAACAGCCCGGTCTTGCGGCCGAGATACTGCAGGATCGCCCCCGATTCGAACACCGAGACCGGTGCGCCGTCCGCCCCCTCGGGATCGACGATGGCCGGCACCTTGTTGTTGGGCGAGATGGCCAGGAAATCGGGCTTGAACTGGTCGCTCCGGCCGATGTTCACCAGCTTCACGTCGTAGGGAAGCCCGCACTCCTCCAGCATGATGGAGATCTTCCAGCCATTGGGCGTCGGCCAGTAGTAGAGCGCGATCGGCTGTCCCTGGACAACGGCCATGGCATGCTTCCCCCTGCTGTCCCCGGCGGCGGCCCGAAGGCGCATTTCCAAGGCGCGGCTTTCGAACGCCTCAGTGTCTCACGACAACACCGAGGCGCTCCAAAACCTTGATTCCAGAACATTTCCTTCCCGATCGGACGCAACGTCCGATCAAGGCGCACCTTAAGACCTAGTCGGCCGATGCGCCTGCGGCAAGGGGGCGGGCCGGAACCGCCGCCTCAGCGGCAGAGCGGATCCTCCAGCGGCAGCTTGGTGATCTGCCAGTCGCTCACCCGATGCGGATTCATCAGCGGCGACCACCACTTCACCGACGGCTCGGCGGTGTCCTTGCCCGGCGGCGGCAGCAGCAGGAACGGCAGGCCGTTGGCGATGCCAGTGACCCGGGCGCAGCCGGTGGCCGGGCGGGAGGGCGGGCGATACTGCAGCTCGCGGGCGATCACCACCCGCGCCCCGGGAATGGCCGCCCGCAGGCGCCCGGCGGAGATCCGATCGTCGGCGACGAGGGTGGGCGCCGAGCCGAGCCGGCCGGCCACCGCCACCCGCAGCTTGTAGAGCGGCTCGGCGGCCATGCAGCGCCCGCACAGGCGCGGATCCGGCCACAGCGGCACCGCGATCCGCCCCCCCACCACGCCCACGGCGATGAGCGCCAGCAGCGCGAGATAGAGGGTCACCCGCGGCCGCCAGCCGCCGAGGCGCTCCAGCTCGGCGAACAGATAGACCGGCAGCAGCAGCAGGAAGACGTGGAAATAGCGGTCGCGCAGGCTCGACGTCTGGGCGACGAGCACGCCGATCAGCGTCACCACCACGCCCATGATGATGAAGTTGCGCAGCAGCCGGCGGGCGGCGGCCCGATCCGGCGACGAGGGCAGCGCCCCCTCCCCGCGGTTGAACGGCAGGAACACCGCCGCCATCAACGCCGCCAGCGGCAGGGTGTAGCCCGCCAGCGCGCCGAGGAAGGAGCCGAGCACGTCGTCGAAGCCGGCATTGGTGGCGCCGATGGTCTGGGCCACGGCGGCCGCCACGTCCTGCTTGAGGATGTAGAGGGCGCCGCCATAGATGGCGAGCGGGAACGCCGCCACCAGGATGGTGATGCCGATCCGCCGGTCGAGCAGCACCCGGCGGAACTGCGGCTCCAGCAGCATGGCCACCACGAACACCCCGAGGAAGCCGAGGAAGCCGAACTTGCCCAGCAGCCCGGCCGCGATCCAGAGGCCGAGCCCGGCATAAAGGCGGGTGCTGGGCTGCCGCGCCAGGGCGAGAATGGTCAGCACCGCCCCGGCGATGGCGACGATCATCACGTTGGAATGGGTGAGGATGCGATGGCTGTGATAGCCGATCACCCAGATCGCCGAGAGCGAGAAGGTCGCCAGCGCCTGCAGCCGCGGATCGGCGATGACCCGGCGGGCGATGCGCCACACCAGCATCGCGCAGGCGAACAAAAGCACATAGCGCAGCACCGCGAACGACAGCGGCCCGGTGCCCAGCACCCGCTGCAGGCCGTAGAGCAGCCAGTCGTACAGCGGCGGATTGCGCGGGACGTAGCTCAGCTCCAGCGACTGGACCATGTAGCTTTCGACCGCGTCGTCGGCATTGACGGCGATCTCGAAGAAGCTGCCGATGAACGCATGGATCACCGCCCAGGCCGCGATGATCACCGCCACCCCTTCGGGGCGGGCCCAGAACGGAACGGCAGCCGGGGCCGCATCTTGCGGCGCGGCGGGTGCGAGCGGGGCGACTTTCAGGATTTCGGTCACGGGACTGCGAAACTCCGGCAGGTTGTGAGCGCCTCTATACCCATCGCGCCCCGCGATCGCCACCTCGAGCACGGCGCGCCGGCCGGGCGGGCACGCGGATGAATGGCCGTGCCGCGGCCAGCGGGCCGCGGACGCTCAGGCACGGTCGGCGCGGATGCAACTTGCGGTATTGGGACCTCACGCCGTCGGCAGGACGGTGAAGCGGTCCCGGCCGCCGGCGGCCAGCGCGGTCTGCGAGGCCTCATGGACGAGGATGTCATCCACCCGCGCCCCGGCGGGACCGCTCCGGCAGGCCTCCACCATCGCCGCCACCTCATCGGCCGGGCCGGCGATCACCGCCTCGACGGCGCCGCTGGCCCGGTTGCGCACCCAGCCGGCGAGCCCGCGCCGGCCGGCCTCGAACGCGCACCACTGGCGATAGCCCACCCCCTGGACCCGTCCCGTGAGCGTGAGATGGCGCACCTGCATGGATGTGGTCCCGGATGCCGGCCGGACCGGCGCCTATTTCGGGCAGCCGGCGCCGGCCTTCAGCGCCTCGAAGCTGGCCAGCTTGCCGGTGACGGCGAAGCGGCCGTAATCGATCTTGAGGGTGCCGACCACGCCGTTCTCATAGAGCGTGTAGCTCATCACATAGGTCGGCGGGCGATCGAGCTGGCCTTCGAAATAGGACACCGTGACCGGGTAATAGGTGCTGCCGGCCAGCGCCGACTTGGCGGCCGGCTCGGTCACCCGCGCATCGTCCTGCGCCGGGCGGCCGATGATGGCGAGGGTGTCGAACACCTTCCCCGGGTCGCTGGTGCCGTCATAGACCTTGGCCTGGAACGTCTTTTCGCCACGGCCGGCGGCCTCCAGCACGGCGCGCACGTGCTCGGTCGGCAGCAGGATCCGGCCCTTGAGGTCGATGGTGCGGTTCTTGGCGCGGGTGACCACCACCTTGAGCCCGTCCGGCTCGGCGCGGGTCACGCTGGCTTCCACCTCGGCGTCCTCGTCGTCGCCGGTGGAGGTGGTGGCGGTGTGGAAGCGGTAGCTGCGCCCATCCCCCGATTCCCAGGCGGTGGAGGTCACCTCCTGCTTGGTGACGCTGGCGTCCGAGACGCCCTCGCTCTTCTGGCGGGTGACGGTGGTGTAGCCGGCGCAGGCGTCGCCGGTGATCTCGTAGGCGATCTCCCCGGTCAGGTCGTCGACCATGGCGGGGTTGCGCGCGCCGTCGAGGATGAGGCTGTAGGTGGCCTTGTGCGGCAGCAGGGCGTTGGCCTCGCCGGTGGGCGCGGCATAAGCGCCCGCGGGGGCGATCACGGCCGCACCCGCCAGCGCGGCGAGCGCGCCGACGGCGGCAAATGCCAGCAATGCCGGGCGACGGCGCGGGGAGAGGGTCGGTCGGACGTCCATTTCAGAATGCTCCTAAGGCCGAGCGGCGATGCTTGCGCTTGGCGAATGCTTCGGCGAAGAGGAAGGCCGAATTGCGCGCAACGTGTGGCAAACCTGCCGCCTGACGGAGTTGTTCATGACCTCCCCCATCGAGCAAAAGCTTGCGGACCTCGGCGTCGTCCTGCCTACCCCCACGCCTCCTCTCGCCAATTATGTGCCTGTGGTGGGCAGCGGCAAGCTCCTCTTCATTTCCGGCCAGGTTTCCATCGACGCGGCGGGCAAGGTGATCACCGGCAAGCTCGGCGGCGGGGTCGACATCGAGACCGGCCGCGCCGCGGCGAAGCTGTGCGCCATCAACATACTGGCGCAGGCCAAGGCCGCCCTCGGCGACCTCGAAAAGATCCGCCGGCTGGTGAAGATCAACGTCTTCGTCGCCTCGGCGCCGGGCTTCGCCGAGCAGCATCTGGTCGCCAACGGCGCCTCCGACCTGTTGGCCGAGGTGCTGGGCGAGCGCGGCAAGCATGCCCGCGCCGCGGTCGGCATGGCTGCCCTGCCGCTCAACGCCGCCGTCGAGATCGACGCCGTCATCGAGGTCGAGTGAGCGCGCCATGGCCGACCTTTCCTGGCTGACCGCCCGCCCGATCGCGCATCGCGGCCTGCACGACCTCAACAAGGCGTGCTGGGAGAACACGCTGTCGGCCTTCGCCCGCGCCGCCGACAAGGGCTACGCCATCGAATGCGACGTGCAGCTCACCGCCGACGGCGTGCCGGTCGTCTTCCACGATCACGATCTCGTGCGGCTGGCCGGACAGGACGGCTATGTGTGGCAGCGCACGGCGGCCGAGATGGCCGCCCTGCGCATCGGCGGCACGGAAGACCACGCGCCGACGGTGGACGAGATGCTGGCCCTGGTCGGCGGCCGCGTACCGCTGGTGATCGAGCTGAAAGGCACGCCCGGCCGCGACGACGGGCTGGTGGCGGCCGTCGCACGGCGCCTGGCCGCCTACGACGGCAAGGCCGCCATCATGTCGTTCGACCATTGGC
>CALMSN010000099.1 GCA_937872325.1 uncultured Xanthobacter sp.
GAGTTCGGCTTCTCCACCGCGCCGCTGATCGCGGCGGGCTGCATCATGATGCGCAAGTGCCACCTCAACACCTGCCCGGTTGGCGTCGCCACCCAGGACCCGGTGCTGCGCAAGCGCTTCAAGGGCACGCCCGAGCACGTCATCAACTACTTCTTCTTCGTCGCCGAGGAAGTGCGCGAGCTGATGGCCGAGCTCGGCTTCCGCAAGATCGAGGAGATGGTGGGCCGCTCCGACGTGCTCGACCAGCAGGCCGCCATCGACCACTGGAAGGCGAAGGGCCTCGACTTCTCGAAGCTGTTCGCCAAGCCCGACGTGCCGGCCGATGTCGGCATCCGCCACACCGAGCGCCAGAACCACCCGATCGCGAAGGTGCTCGACCGCACCCTCATCGCCAAGGCGGCCCCGGCGCTGGAGCGCGGCGAGAAGGTGGTGATCGAGACCCCGATCCGCTCGGTGGACCGCTCCGCGGGCGCCATGCTCTCGGGCGCGGTGGCCAAGGCCTATGGCGGCGCCGGCCTGCCGGACGACACCATCCACGTCACCCTGTCCGGCACCGCGGGGCAGGCGTTCGGCGCCTTCCTGGCGGCGGGGATCACCTTCGACCTGGTGGGCGAGGCCAACGACTATGTGGGCAAGGGCCTTTCGGGCGGGCGCATCATCGTCCGGCCGCCGGCCAACGCCGCCATCGTGCCGGAGAACTCGATCATCGTCGGCAACACCGTCATGTACGGCGCCACCGAGGGCGAGTGCTTCTTCCACGGCATTGCGGGCGAGCGCTTCGCGGTGCGCAATTCCGGCGCCATCGCGGTGGTGGAAGGCACGGGCGACCACGGCTGCGAGTACATGACGGGCGGCATCGTGGTGGTGATGGGCCCCACCGGCCGCAACTTCGCCGCCGGCATGTCGGGCGGCGTCGCCTACGTGCTCGACGAGGACAAGAGCTTCGCCAAGCGCTGCAACCTCTCCATGGTGGACCTGGAGCCGGTCGAGGAGGAAGAAGACCTCCTGGAGCGCCTCCACCACCATGGCGGCGACCTGGAGTTCAAGGGCCGCATCGACGTGCAGGGCGACATGTCCCGCCACGACGAGGAGCGCCTGCACCAGCTCATCGCGCGGCACCTGCACTTCACCGGCTCGGCCCGCGCCCAGTCGATCCTCGACCACTGGGCGGACTACCGCTCCAAGTTCGTCAAGGTGATGCCGGTGGAATACCGGCGGGCGCTGCGCGACATGGAAAAACGCCGCGGCCTGGTCGCCGCCGAGTAAGGGCGCCCTGCCCTTCCCCCTGCCGCTTCGGAAGAGGGAATTTGACGCCAAAAGCCCTCTCCCACCTGCGGGGGAGGGGCAAGCCGCAACCCACGGCTCGGCGACCGCGACGGCCCTTACCGCGCGAAAATCGAGTCCTCAAGTTTGACTAATTCTTGTAAGGGAGCACCCGCTGCGCACGGGGCCGGCTCCACTTAACGAGGCTCGCCAAAGAGGTTTCTTTATGGGCAAGGTCACGGGCTTTCTGGAAATCGACCGGCGGGAGCAGAAGTATCAGCCCGCGTCCGACCGCATTCGCCATTTCCGCGAGTTCACGCTTCCCTTGCCCGAGGCCGAGGTGGTCAATCAGGCGGCGCGCTGCATGGATTGCGGCATCCCGTTCTGCCACGGCCCCAACGGCTGCCCGGTGCACAACCAGATCCCCGACTGGAACGACCTCGTCTATCGCGGCGAGTGGGAGGAGGCGGTCCGCAACCTCCACACCACCAACAATTTCCCCGAATTCACCGGCCGCATCTGCCCCGCGCCCTGCGAGGAGGCCTGCACCCTCAACATCGAGGACATGCCGGTCACCATCAAGACGGTGGAGCAGTCCATCGCCGACATCGGCTGGAAGAAGGGCTGGATCCGGCCCGAGCCGGCGCAGGTGAAGACCGGAAAGAAGGTGGCCGTGGTCGGCTCGGGCCCTGCCGGCATGGCCGCCGCCCAGCAGCTCGCCCGCGCCGGGCATGACGTGCACGTCTACGAGCGCGAGCCCAAGGCCGGCGGCCTGCTGCGCTACGGCATCCCCGACTTCAAGATGGAGAAGCACCACATCGACCGCCGGGTGGCGCAGATGGAAGGGGAAGGCGTGACCTTCCACTACGGCGTGAACGTGGGCGTCACCACCTCCGTGCAGGAGCTGCTGGACGGCCACGACGCGGTGCTGATGGCCGGCGGCTCCGAGGCCCCGCGCGATCCCGCGCTGCCCGGGCAGGAGCTGGAGGGCGTGCACTACGCCATGCCCTACCTCGTGCAGTCCAACCGCCGCGAGGGCGACGAGCCCGAGCGCGAGGTGCCGATCATCGCCGCCGGCAAGCACGTGGTGGTGGTGGGCGGCGGCGACACCGCCTCCGATTGCGTCGGCACGGCCTTCCGCCAGGGCGCCCTCTCGGTGACTCAGCTCGACATCCGCCCGGTGCCTCCCATCAAGGAGGACAAGATGGCGGTGTGGCCCTACTGGCCCACCAAGTTCCGCACCTCCTCCTCCCAGGCGGAAGGGGCCGAGCGCGAGTTCGCCTGCGCCACCCTCGGCGTCGAGGGCCGCAACGGCCGGGTGACCGGGGTCAAGTGCGCCCGGGTGGATTCCCGGCGCCAGCCCATCCCGGGCACCGAGTTCGTGCTGCGGGCGGATCTCGTCTTCCTCGCCATCGGCTTCGCCCATCCGCTTTACGCGGGCATGCTGGATCAGGCCGGCGTCGCCATCGACAAGCGCGGCAACGTGAAGGCCGACGATGAGGGCTACCTCACCTCGGTGCCGAAGCTCTATGTGGCGGGCGACATGCGTCGCGGCCAGTCTCTGGTGGTGTGGGCGATCCGCGAGGGCCGGCAGGCCGCCCGCGCCATCGACCTCGACCTGATGGGCGCCACCACCCTGCCCCGCTGAGGCGGCGCGACATCGCCCGGCCGCCCGGATCGCGGGACGGTCGGCGCTTCGGCGACACAGCCGCATATGGCTCCGTCCCGCGGAGCACTGCGCCCGGCCCGTTGGCCGGGGCGGTTACGGATCTGCGTCCCGGACGCACCCCGGATTTATGAGCACATCGCAGGGGCTCGCGAGGAGAACTTGCGAGCCTGCTCTCGGGCCTTTGGTCACGCCCGCGCGGCGCCTGGGCCTATCCCATCGGCACCGGGCGAAGACCGGGCGAGACGGTTTGATGATACCGCGTAAGTTTGAAGCTGATGCCGGCCGAGCTCCCTCTCCCGCTTGCGGGGGAGGGTTGGGGAGGGGGCAAGGCCGCCTCCTCT
>CALMSN010000100.1 GCA_937872325.1 uncultured Xanthobacter sp.
CCCGGGAGGGCGTTCCTCGCCCCCGCCAGGGCGGACCCCCCCACCCCCGCCCCGTGGCCCGCCGACGCGCGGGACGCCTTCAACCGCGACTCCACCCTGACCCTGCCCGCGGCGCCGCCACAGCCGGGGCTGGAGCCGTCCGGCGGCCCGCGCGGCAGCCTCAGCGAATTCCGCCTTGCCAGCGCCCGCCTCGGCAACAGCCGCGCGATCACCCTCTACACGCCGCCGGGCTTCGACCCCGCCGACCCGCGCAACGCGCTGCTGCTGGTGTTCGACGCCCGCGCCTATCTCACCAAGGTGCCGACGCCGCAGATCCTCGACAGCCTCATCGCCGCCGGCCGGCTGCCGCCGACGGTGGCGGTGTTCGTCTCCGAGATCGACGGCGAGACGCGGGGCCGCGAACTGCCCGGCAATCCCGACTTCGCCGCCTTCATGGCCGAGGAGCTGCTGCCCGAGATCGGCCGGCGGACCGGCGCCGCCATTCCCGCCGCCCGCACGATCCTTGCCGGATCGAGCTATGGCGGGCTGGCCGCCGCTACCGTCGCGCTGGCGTATCCCGGGCGCTTCGGCAACGTGATCGCGCTGTCCGGTTCCTTCTGGTGGCATCCCGACGGCGCCCCGGCCGATGCGCCGGAGCACGTCGCCGATCTGGTCGCCCGCGGCGAGAAGCGGGACATCCGCTTCCATCTCTCGGCCGGCCGGTTCGAGGGCGCACACGGGGCGACGCCCGGCATCCGCGACACCTCCCGCCACCTGCGCGACGTGCTGCGCGCCAAAGGCTACGACGTCAGCTACCGCGAATATTCCGGCGGCCACGATTATTTCGTCTGGCGCGGCGCCCTCGCCGACGCGCTGCTCGCCCTCGCCCCACGGCTTTAGAGCCTGTCACAAGACCTCGTCGGGTCGCTCGGCGGGATCTTTCGGCGCAATCCTGCGCTGCCGATCCTCGCCGAGTCTGGCGGCATCGACCGCCGTCGGCGCTTGAAAGACGGGGCAGGGCCTCCCATCGCCCCAGGTTGGTCCGCGGCTTTCACCGCGCCGCTCCGGCCGCTACCGGTAGTAGGTCGCCAGCCGCTGGCCGTCGATGTCGCGCACCCGGATCGGCATGTCGTAGACGGCGGCGAGGACCTCCTCGCGCATGATGTCGTCCGGCGGGCCCTCGACGCACAGCCGCCCCGCCTTCATGGCGACGATGCGGTCGGCGTAGCAGGAGGCGAAGTTGATGTCGTGGATCACCACCACCACCGTCTTGCCCAGCTCGTCGACCGCCCGGCGCAGGAGGCGCATGGTGGCGGCGGCGTGCTTCATGTCGAGATTGCTGAGCGGCTCGTCCAGCAGCAGGCTCGCCGCATCCTGGGCCAGCACCATGGCGATGAAGGCCCGCTGGCGCTGGCCGCCGGACAATTCCTCGATGAGCCGGCCGGCATAGGCGGTGAGGTCCACATAGGCGATGGCCTCGGCGATCCGCGCCATGTCCTCGACGGTCAGCCGGCCGCGCGAATGGGGGAAGCGGCCGAACCCCACCAGTTCCTCCACGGTGAGGCGCGGCGTCACCGGATTGCTCTGCCGCAGCATGGCGAGGCGCTTGGCCAGCACATCGCCGGGGGTCGCGAACACGTCGAGCCCGTCCACCCGCACCCGCCCGCTGTCGGGGCGCAGCAGCCGGGCGGCGATGGACAGCAGCGTCGACTTCCCCGCCCCGTTGGGGCCGATGATGGCGGTGAGGCCCCCGGCCGGCAAAGAGAGGCTCACGTCGTCGAGCACGCGCGCGGCGCCGTAGCTCTTGGCCAGGTGCTCGATCTCGATCATGTCCGGCTGCCCCTCAGAAGCAGGATGAGGAAGACGAGGCCGCCGGCGAACTCGATCACCACCGACAAGGTCCCGTCATAGCCGAGCCCGCGCTCCAGCACCGTCTGGCCGCCGGCGAGGCAGGCGATCGCCACCAGGGCAGTGCCCGGCAGGGTGTAGCGGTGGGCGTCGGTGCCCAGCGCGAGATAGGCGAGGTTCGACACCAGCACCCCGAAGAACAGCACCGGCCCCACCAGCGAGGTCGAGACCGAGACCAGCACCGCGATGATCGCCACCAGAACCGTGACCATGCGCGGGTAGTCGATGCCGAGCGTGATGGCGCCGTCGCGGCCGAGCGCCATCACGTCGAGCGCCGGCGCCAGCCGCCACGCCGTCGCCGCGCAGACCAGGATGATGCCGGCGGCCAGGGGCAGCAGGCTGGTGTCCAGCACGTTGAAGCGGGTGAACATGAACGCCTGCAGGACCGCGAACTCGTTGGGGTCGAGGATCCGCTGCAGCAGGCCCGCCACCCCGCGGCACAGGATGCCGAAGACGAGGCCCGACAGGATCACGAGGTGAAAGCCCCGCCGCCCGTCGAACAGCCAGCGGAAGAGCAGCAGCGCCGCGCCGACGAGGAGCGCGGTCTCGCCGAGGAAGCGCAGGCGCGGGTCGATCAGCGTCGCTCCCTGCCCGCCGAGGGCGAAGACCAGCACGGTCTGGAGGGCGACGTAGAGGGAATCGAACCCCATCACCGCCGGGGTCAGGATGCGGTTCTCGGTCAGGGTCTGGAATAGCACGGTGGAGACCGCCACGGCGATGCCCACCAGCGCCAGGCCGGCGAGCTTGCCACCGCGCAGCGTGAGCACGAACGACCAGTTGCCCCGCGCGCCCACGGTCATGAAGGCCACGCAGGACAGCAGCGCGGCGATCACGAGGACGAGCAGCACCCGCCGTGCCCTTATGGTGCGCGCGTCAGCCAAGCCGGTCGCGCCGCCGCAACAGGAGATAGAGGAACACCGCGCTGCCGACCACGCCGGCGACGCTCCCCACCGGGATCTCGTAAGGATAGCGCACCAGGCGCCCGATCATGTCGCAGGCCAGCAGGAAGGCGGCGCCGGAGAGGGCGATCCAGGGCAGGGTCCGGCGCAGGTTGTCGCCCATCACCAGCCCCACCACGTTGGCCACCAGCAGGCCGAGGAAGGGCACCGTGCCCGCGGTGACGATGCAGGCGGCGGTCGCCAGGGCGACGATGGTGACGCCGATGGCAACCGTGCGGCCATAGTCGAGGCCGAGATTGCGCGCCACCGCATCGCCCAGCCCGGCGACGGTGAAGCGATCCGCCGCCAGATAGGCGGCGAGCGCCAGCGCCACGTTGATCCACAACAGCTCGTAGCGCCCGCGCAGCACGCCGGAGAAATCCCCGTTGGTCCAGGCCGCGAGTGACTGGAGCAGATCGTAGCGGTAGGCGAAGAAGGTGGTGACGGCATTGATGACGCCGCCCAGCATCAACCCCACCAGCGGCAGCATCACCGTCTGGCGATAGCCGATCCGCTCCACGAGTTTCAGGAACAAGAGCGTGCCGGCGAGCGCGAAGGCGGCGGCCCCCCCCATCTTGCCCAGCATCGGCAGGCCGGGTGCGAGGAGGGCCGCGGCGAGCAGGCCGAGGGTCGCCGCCTCCGCCGTGCCGGCGGTGGTGGGCTCGACGAAGCGGTTGCGGAACAGCATCTGCATCAGCGCCGCGCACACCCCCATCGACATGCCGGAGAACAGCAGCGACAGGGTGCGCGGCACCCGGCTCGCCATCAGCACCAGCGCGGCATGGCCCTGCGGATCGCCGGAGACGAGGGCGTCGAGGCTCAGCGCGCCGCTGCCCGTGAGCAGGCTGGCGAGGGCGAGGGCCAGCAGGCCCGCCAGCGCCAGCGCGAACGCCCGCCCCGGCCGATGCGGGGCAGCAGCCTGGGCAAGGGTTTCCGCAGCGGGTTCGGCGACGGCTTTTGGGGACATCGGGCGGCCGTGCCCTGGCGTCATCTCGGCCGTGCCGCGCCGAAGGCGGCGGCGAGGTCTTCCAGGATGACCGGCAGCGCGGCCCCGCCGCCCGCCGAAATGTACCAGCGCACCGGATCGAGATAGAGGATGTGCCCGGCCTTGGCGGCGCGGGTCGCCGCGATGATCTCGTTGTCCAGCACCGCCCGCGCGGCCGCCCCGGCCTGGCCGACCGCGGCGTCGCGGTCGAGCACCAGCAGCCAGTCGGGATCGGTCTTCAGGATGTACTCGAAGGAGATGACCTCGCCGTGGGCGGATGGCGTGCCGCCGTGTCCGGCGGGCGTCAGGCCCAGCTCGTCGAAGATCCAGCCGAAGCGCGAGCCGGGGCCGAACGCGGTCAGCTTGCCGCCGTTCACCATCACCATCAGCACGCGGCCGGCGCCGGGGGCATCGGCCTTCACGCGCGCGACCGCGGTGTCGACCCGCTCCAGCAGCGCGCTCGCCTGCGCCTCCCGGCCGAAGATGCGGCCGAGCAAGGTCACGTTCTCCCGCGTGCCGGCGACGAAGCGGCCCGGCTCGACGCTTACGTCGAGGGTCGGCGCGATCTGCGAGAGCTCGGCATATTTCGGCGCCGAGCGCGGGCCGATGATGATGAGATCCGGCGTCGCGGCGGCCACAGCCTCGTAGTCCGGCTCGAACAGGGTGCCGATCTTGGCATAGCGGCGATCGCGATACCGGCCGAGATAGTCCGGCAGGTTCGATCCCGGCACCCCGGCCACCTCGACCCCCAGCGCATCCAGGGTGTCGAGGGCGGCGATGTCGAACACCAGCACGGTCTTCGGCCGGTCCTTCAGCCTGAGCGGGCCGCGCGGCCGCTCGATCACCATCTCGGCGCGGGCGGGGGCCACGCACGCCGCCGCAAGGCCGACGAGGAGCCCGAGCGCGGCACGGCGGGAGAGCACGGCCTGGCCTGTCCGCGGCTTTTGAAACGGCGCGGCCGCGTCGTCGTCGCGAGATGTCGAATGCAAAACCGTGCCGCGCATATTCTGGAATAGATCTGAACTGTATCGATGCATGACGTTTCCGCAGAGAACGGTGCCGTTTGCGCAAAAGGCATGCGGCCTTTGCGCCAATATTCGCCACCAATACTCCATCCGCGGCCGCGCGTCCCTGCGACATCCCGCGACGACCCTGTGGCAGCTTCGCAAGGCGTGGCCCTGGTGGCGCGACGCGGGAGCGGCAGGTGTTATCCCGGGCCCGGTGCGGTCGTCGCCGACCCGCGCCACCCAGGGAAACGAGCGACAATCGCGCCATCCGGACCCGCTCGGCCGGAAGCCATCCTCATCTCTGCCTGCTGGATCGAGGCCGTGAAGCCGTCCCGGATTGCCCTGCATTCTCCGCCCACGGGAGCCGGCATCCGCTCGCCCGGGAAGGCTCTATATCTCGTCGCCGCGGGGATCGCGCCGGCCTTCGGGGGCGGGGGCCAGCAGGGCGAAGAGGTTGCGCCGCGACAGGTTGGGGTTGTAGTGCGGATCCACCAGGGCGCTGGTGTGCCACAGCGCCTCCATCCGCGCCCGCTGCGCCTTCAGCCGGGCCCGGTGGGCCCGCGAGCGCTTCTTTCCGCGCGAGGCCGATTCGTGGTGGATCAGACCGGTGAACGGGGTGAATACCACCTCGTGGCCGGCCCGGCGGGCGCGCAGGCACAGGTCGATGTCGTTGCAGTCCTCGGCGAAGCGCTCCGCGTCGAGGGGGCCGATCTGGTCCCACACGCTGCGCCGGATCATCAGGCAAGCGCCGGTGACCGCCGAGAGGTTCTGCCGCACCTTCAGGCGATCCTGGTAGCCCGGCGCCTCGGCGCCCGAGTGCGCGAACCAGTGGTCGGCATAGCGGAACAGGCCGACGATCACCCCGCCATGCTGCACCGTGCGGTCGGGAAACAGCAGCTTCGCCCCGACGATCCCGGTGCCCGGCTGCATCGCCAGCGCCACCATCTCGTCGAGCCAGCCGCCGTCCACCACCTCGATGTCGTTGTTGAGCAGGAGGATCAGCTCGCCCGCGCTCGCCGCCACCCCGGCATTGCAGATGCGCGGGAAGTTGAAGTCGCCGTCGTCACGCACGATCCGGGTGCGCGGCCAAAGGGCCCTGAGATCGCCGAACAGGGCGAACGTCTCCGGCTCCACCGAGCCGTTGTCGACGATGATGATTTCGAAGTTCCGGTAGTCCGTCTGCGCGATCAGCGAGCGCAGCGCCATGCCCAGCAGGCCGGCGCGGTCGCGGGTCGGCACCACGATGGAGACCAGCGGCGCCGGATCGGGCCGCGGGAACAGCGGACGCAGATGCCGGCCGCCGGCCTCCACCGGCACTCCGAGATGGCGGGCGAGCGCCGCCGCCGCCGCATCTAGGCTCTCGTCCGCAAAGCCCGGACGGGTGCCCGGCGCGCCGTAGGCGACCCGCGGCACATGGCGGATGGCGCGGCTCTCCAGCCCCGAAAGATGGCGCAGCACCAGCTCGAACAGCATCGCCGGCCCGGCGTCGGGCGCGAGCCCGGCCATCCCTTCGGCAAGGCGCAGGGCATCGGCGCGGGGCAGGGCGAAGAGGTGGCCCACATAGAAGGAGGCGTAGAGCAGGTGCCGGTTGAAGGCCGGCTTGAAGAGGCCGGCCAGCGGCAGGCCCTCGGCGTCGAGCCGCTCCTCGTCGGTATAGGCGAAGGCGCAGTGGGGGTCGGCGAAGGCTGCGCGCAGCATGGCCACCGCGTCGCGGGTCGGCCGCCCGGCGGGGTCGAGGGGCGACACCAGCTCGCCCTTTGCGGCGGCCAGCGCGGCGGCGAGGGCCGGGGACTCGCCGCCGGGGTCATCGGCGATCGCGACCAGGCGCGCCTTCGGCCCGGCGATGCGGGCCAGCGCCTCCCCCTCCGCCGCCAGCCGGGCCGCGGGCACGGCGAGGATCCATTCGAAGGCGGGATCGGTCTGTCCGGCGAGGGCGGTAGCGCAGCGGCCGAGCACGGCAAGGGGCAGCGCCCCGGCCGCCGAGAGGAAGCTCAGCCGCGGCGCTGCTTCGGGTTCCAGGACCGGGGTGAAGTCCTCCACGTAGGCGGCGCGATAGCGGGCATAGCGGGCCGCCTCCAGCGCCGCCTTGGCGGACGAGGCCTCCACCAGGGCGGCGAGGCTGCCCCGCAGGTCGCGTGCCGCCGCCCCTGCCGCTTTCCAGCGGGCGGTGGGGCCGAGGCCGGGAAAGCGGCCGCTCTTCACCGCATGCAGCTTCAGCCCCACCTTGCCGGCCGGATAGAGGCCCAGCCGCACCCCGGGCCCCATGGGGCCGAGGTCGTGGAGCGCGGAAATCTGCGTCGTTCCGCGGGGCAGGAAGACCGCCGCGGGCACCCCCGGCCGGGCGGAGGCTTTGCCGAGGCTGGTACCATCCTGGCCGAGGAAGACCAGCGCCAGCGCCTGCGTTTCGAGCACCGGCGCGCCTTCGCGGGCCGGCCCGGTCTCCAGCCGCAGCACCCGCGCCGCCCCCGCCCGCTTCAGCACGAGCCGCAGCGCCAGCGGCAGCCGGAACCGCCCGACGATGCCGGGCACCGGCAGGAGCCAGATGGGAGGAATGGGCGTCGACTGCATCCGGCCTCTTTCCGCCCGGGGGATCGGGCGTGGATGTTTGAAGCACCGAACGGACCGGGCGGGCAAGCCGGCGCCGGGCCGCAGCGCGCCCAGGGAGGCGGGTGCTGCTGGCGTGGTAGCGCCCGGCAGTGGCGGGGGGGTGGCGCCCCGGGGGGGTCGGGGGTGGCCCCGCCGCCCCCCCCGCGCGCGCCCCGGCCCTCCCCGGCTTT
>CALMSN010000101.1 GCA_937872325.1 uncultured Xanthobacter sp.
CCAGCCCGGCGCCGGCGGCCACCAGGATGCGGCTGCGGACCTTGCCGTTGACCGACACCGGCAGCTCGATCGACGCATCGACCAGGTACTCCTCGATGGCCTCGGGGAAGTCCTGGTAGGTGATGGTGGACTCGTGGCCGAGCCGGGCCCACAGCTCCTCGGACACGTGGGGGGCGAGGGGAGCGAGCATCAGCACCAGGTCGACCGCCACGACGCGGGGCACGCCGCCGTCGGGGTAGGCCGCGGTCAGGTGGTTGGTGAGCTCGGTGATGCGGGCGATCGACGTGTTGATCCGCAGCGTCTCCATGCCGTCGCGCACCGCGGCGATCGTGCGGTGCAGGACCCGCAGGGTCTCCTCGGCGGGCTCGTCGGTGCCGAACAGGGCCGCCACCTGCGTCGCGCAGGCCGCGGTGCCGTCGGCGCTGCCCGGCCGTCCCGGCGCCGGATCGCAGACGATGCGCCCGCGCCAGGGATGGGCCGGCTGGGAGGCTCCGCCGCTCCATGGATCCGGAAGGGCGTTGCCGGCCGGAATGTCCATCATCAGGAACGGGTTGAGGGTCACCTTCAGCCCCGCCGCGTTGAGCCGGGCGATGGCCCGCACCACGCTGTCGTCGCTGGGGGTGCCGCCATAGGCGGCCCGGCCCGCCACCTGCGAGACGGGCGGCACGGTGAAGCGGGTGTGCCCGCTGACCATCCACTGGACCGGGGTCGTCACCTTGTTGCGGCGCTCGGGGCGCGGCTGCACGGTGCAGTGGCCGGCGCGCAGGTCGTCGCCGAACCACGACACCACCAGCGACACCCGCTCCAGGTTCGGGCACGCGGCGAGGAGCTGGTCGAGGGAGGCCTCGAAGTCGCTGGCGAAACCGGTGACGTGGCGGGACTCGCGGGCATAGCTCGCCTCGCCGGTCTTCTGCAGGATGGTGCGGGTGTCGTACCCGAACTCGGTCGCGCCGGGGATCAGCGTCACAGCCCGCACCTGCTGCTCCAGCCGACCCACCGTACGCTCCACCTCGACGGTGAGCTGGGGCAGGCGATTGCCGAAGTCGGTCAGCTCCAGGTTCTCGAACACCAGATAGGCGAGGCCGCGATAGGCCGGCACGCTGCCTGTGCCCTGCTTGGCCTCGATCCAGGGATCGGGCTCCTGGTCCTCGGTGCCGAGATAGGTGCGCAGCGTCAGGCGGCGCGTCTCCAGGAGCTTGCCGTCGGCCCAGATGCGGCCGATGCGCGAGATCGGCCCCTCGCACAGGCCGACGGCGAAATTGGCGTAGTAGGTGTAGGTGGTGGTGCTGGGGGCAAGGCTGCCGCCCTTGCCGCCGCCGGTTTCCTCCCGTTTCAGCTCCTTGAGCCTGGTCGCCCAGATCACCTGCCCGGGCAGGCGCACCCGGCCGTAGATGCGCGGGATGGCGGCGCCCTCAGTGGACGCCATCACGTCGAGGTCGGAGAGGCGCGGCCCCTCCACGGTGCGGGTGCGGTTGCCGCCGATCAGCGCCTCGTCGAGCACCGCGCCGCCCAGCGTCCCGAGGGCGCGGCCGGCCATCGCGCCGAGCGGGCCGAACAACGCGCCGCCGATCAGCCCGCCGGCTGCGCCGAGAAGCAGGGTCGCCATGAGATCACCTCAGAGGATTCATACCATCGACCCCGGTCTTCGACCGGTGCCGCGTGGGTCGCGCTCAAGCGCCGCGCGCGCTTGGCCAAAGGCCCGTGAGTCACGCTCACGGGCCTTTGACATCAGTCGCGCAGGCCGGGAAAGGCGAAGGCGGCGGCGACCCTGCGTCGCCACCACGGGGACAGGGCGCACTCGCAGACGCAGGCGCCGTCATAGGCATGGATCATCCGCCCGCCCTCGGAGACGATGGCGGCATGCTTGGCCGGCAGATGCGGGCGGAAGCGGAACAGCAGAACGTCACCGGCCTGCGCGGCCGACGGCTCCACCGGCAGGAGACGGCGCTGCGCGGTTTCAATGAGGGTCTCGCGCCGCCCCGCCTCGGCCCAGTCGGGCGCATAGGGCGGCAGTGGCTCCGGTTCCGGCCCCACCAGCGCCCGCCACACCCCGCGCACCAGGCCGAGGCAGTCGGCGCCCTGCCCTTGCAGCGAGGCGCGATGGCGGTAGGGCGTGCCGATCCAGGCGCGGGCCTCGGCGAGGATGGCGGCACGGGTCAGCGCGTCCGGCGCGGGGGCCGTCATCGGATGAGGCTCCCGTCATATCCGCCCTCGCCGGGCACCGCGACGGTGATGACGAAGTCGTTGCCCGGAATGTGGGGAAAGCCGCGGAAGCGGGCCGCATTGGCGAAGCGCCCGGCGCAGGTGGCGAAGAGCTTGTCGCAGCCTGCGGTGACGCGGAACCCGTCGCCATCGGCCACGGCGAAGGGCGGGCGCTGCCAGAGCCGGATCACCACCGCATCCGCCTCGCGCCGGTGGCTTTTCACCTCGGTGGCGAAATCCGCATTGGCGCCGGAGGTGAAGGCCAGCCGGCCGCGGGCGAAATGCCCATCGGCGAACGTGTCCAGCCCGTCCACCCGCAGCCGCAGCGCGCCATCGGCCGCGGCCACCGCGCCATCGGCGAAGAAGCCGGGAGCCGCGAGATCGACCCCGCAGCGCGCATCGCCCAGATCGGCGTCGCAGCCGGCGGAAAAAAGCCGGCCGCGGGTCTGGTTGAGGGCGTCGGAGACGGCCCGGATCTCGGCGGTGAAGGCGCCGTCGGCGGCACGGACCTCGCCGATGATGCCGCGCCGGAGCAGCAGCGCCTGGGTGGGATCCATCCAGTTCACCAGCAGGATGTCCACGCTCGCGCCGTCATAGAGGCCGGCGGCGAGATCGGCATCGCTGAGCGACGCATCGGACAAGGCGCCGGAAAGCTCGGCGCCGGTGACTGCGAGACCCGCCGCCAGCGCGCTTTCCGAACCTGCGATCGCGGCCGCCGCCTTGAAGCCGAGACCCTCCACCACGAGGTCGCGGTCATGATCGGTGAAGCCGAGCACGAGGCCATCGCGACGGGTGATGCGCCAGGCGTTACACAAGGTGGTGGCGCCGGTCGCCAGGTGCGCGGCGAGGGCCGGGGGAACGCTTCGCATGATGGGGGATCCTCGCGGTGCCGGCGGATCAGGGACGGATCTCGACGACCGGGATGCGCGGGATGTCGCCGGCCGAAAACGCGGAGAAGTTCACCTCGAGAAAATCGGTGTCGAAGCGCACCGGAACGTCGAACAGGAAGCCCGCCGTCACCGTGGCTCCGGCCGGCGGCACGGCAGATGGCGCGAAACGCACGGCCCCGGTCGTCACATCGACCGAAAACTGTGTGTTATGAATACGTTCCACGCCATTCACAGCAACGCGTACGGATCCGGCGACAGGCTTGGCGATAGCCCGCACATAGGGGGCGTGAAGGGCGCCGTAGGTCTTCGAAAGGGTGAAGGCGACAGTGGTGCCGTCGCCGGTGCCGATCACCTGGTCGAGCGGCGTCTGCGCGGTGCCCGGCGGGCTCGAGGAATGGTCCAGCCGGTCGTGCCAGCGGAAGCCGTAAAGCCGCCCGCGACGCTCCTCGAAGAAGGCCACCACCTCGGCGAGCGCGGTGAGGGTTTTCACGCCGTATCCGGCATCCCAGCGACGTCGCGAATCAGCGCGCCGGGTGTTGCGTTCCTCGCGTCCGCTGGCAGTGGCGACCACGTCCGTGACCCGCTCGGGACCGCCGGATGCGCCCAGGGCGACCGCCCGCGGAAAAGAAATCTCATGGAAGGCGGCCATATGATGCCCCTCATCCCCAATTCTTAAGGGAAATCAATAGAAAGCGGCTTGACATAGTTGAGTGCGACGCTTTGACTTTCCTCATCCTTGAAGGGGATGGAGCGAAAGCATGGCTACGAAGCCCGGAAAAAAGCCGGCTGCCGCCGAGACAGCCGCTGCGGCGGTGAAGGCGGCCGCGGCACCGAAGACAGCAGCTGCGAAGTCCGCGGCCAAGGCGCCCAAGAAGACCTCCGCACCGGCGCCTGAAGCGGCCGTCGAGGCCAAGGCTCCCGCCAAGGCGGCAGCAAAGACCACCGCCAAGGCGGCGACGGGCACGGTGAAGGCCGAGGCGCCCAAGGCTGCCGCAAAGCCTGCCGCGGCGAAGATCGCCGCTGCCAAGCCGGCTGCCGCCAAGACCGCCGCGGCCAAGGCCCCCGCGAAGGCGAAGCCTGCGGCTTCCGCTGCGGAGGCGAAGGCCCCCGAAGCCAAGCCTGCCGCCGCCAAGACCGCCGCGGCGAAGAAGCCCGCGACCAAGGCTGCAGAGCCCGCCAAGGCGGCCGCGAAGCCCGCTGCCGCCAAGACCGCAGCGCCCAAGGCTGCTGCAACCAAGCCCGCCGCACCGAAGGCCGCCGCCACGAAGGCTGCTGCGCCCAAGGCCGCCTCCGCCAAGGTGGCGCCGGCGAAGGCTGCCGCCCCCAAGGCCGAGAAGGCCGCCGCTCCCAAGGCTGCCGCGAAGAGCGCAGAGGCCAAGTCGGCCCCGGTGAAGTCCGCCCCCGCCAAAGCCGCAGCTCCGAAGGCTGCCGCGAAGCCGGCGGCCAAGCCCGCCGAAGCGAAGGCCGCGGCTCCGAAGGCCCCCAGGAAGAAGTGATCCGGGCGGGGGCAGCCCCGCCGTTCACTCGTTACCTTTCTCCCGCCGGACATCTGTCGGCGGTGATGTGATCAGAGCATCCACGGCGGGCACGTCGTTATCGACGCCCTGTTTGCCGTGGAGAGGGATTTTCGTTTCGAACGATCTCGCCCCTCGCATTCAGCCTCGGCCTGCCCGGCACTCGGGACTGCCCTTGCCGGGGGCCATCGGAAACCCGCCGGCATCCTTTGGCTCTGTGCCCTTGCACCCGCCGTCGCCGGCCTCAACCACCTCACCTGGTGCGGCAATCGCGGCGAAGACGGTGCCGTCTTACGCGCGCCAGCCGCATTGCCGATGGATGGCCGGCCCGCATGGTCCGATGGCATCGCAGCGGATGTGCCCCGAGGGTGCGCCACGGCTCCATCCGCCCAGTCCGAGCAGAGCAATCCGCGGCGTCAGCAGCGAAGATGGATGCAGGTCGGCTTGCGTGACGTCAGGCGTCACGCCCCGCGCCGGGCCCGGCTCACGGCGCGGCCGATCAGGCCCGAAAGATGGGCCTCCGAGCGGCGGAAAGCGGCAAGATCCGGCGTCGCGACATTGACCACCACCGCGCGCCCCGACGCCCCTTCCGCCCGCACGCCGAGACTGCCGTCGGCGCCGCGGGACAGGGGCAGGATGGCCTCGGCCCCCTTCTCGCCCATCAGGCCCAGCGAAGCGCCCTGGCCGAGCGGGAAATAGGTGGGCGAGGCCACCACACCGCCGCGGGCGAAAGGCTGCACCCGCCCATCGGCAATGACCCCGCCATCGGCGAAGGCGAGCCCGCCGGCGGCGCCCGAGAGCAGTGAGGTAAGGCCGGTTTCCAGCGGCTTCAGGGCGGCCGTCAGCGCCAGATTGGCGAGCCGGGCCGCCAGTTGCTCCAGCACGGTGCCGAGATCCTTCCCCTGCACCGCGATGCCAGTGAACGCCGAGGCCAGCGCCCCGGCAAAGCCGCGGGCGGAGACCTCCATGTCGGCGAAGGCGGTCTTCGCCTTCTGGGTATCCACCTCGACGGCGATGTCGACGGTCTCGGTCATGGCTCACTCCGGCAGCGGCTTTGCGGGATCGGGAAAGCGGGCCATCAGGTCGGCGAGCCGCGCCCGCGGCAGCGCCGCCGGCGCCGCCGGCAGATGGAAGGCGAGCGCGGCGGCCAGCTCGCGCGGCGTGGTGCGCCAGAACTGATCGGGCGGCAGCCGCAGGAGGCCGAGGCCCAGGCCCATCGCCTCATCCCACGGGAAGGGGCGCGGGGCCGGGCTCACGCCCCCTGCGGCGGCGGAGGGCGCGGGCCGGACGACGCCTCGCTCTCCCCCGCATCGGCGCCGAACGTGGCGGCGAGCAGAGCGGTGACGATGCGCGCGAAGCCCGCCGCGCCGCCATCCGCCCGCATCCGGGCCACCTCGTCCAGGCTCACCGCCTCGCCGGCGCCGCCCAGCCCCGCGGCGATGATCCGCATGGCATCCCGGGCAGAGAGCCGGCCGCGGGAGAACCGCTCGGCCAGCGCCATCAGGTCGGCGGCGCCGAAGGCGGCCTCCAGCTCGGCCAGCGCGCCAAGGGTGAGGACGAGGGTGCGCGGCGGGCCGTCGAGCACCGCCGAGATCTCGCCGCGTCGGGGGTTGGGCATATGCTGCTCCAGTCAAGCTTTCGAACGAAGCCGGAGGCGCTTTGCTTGAAAGACGCGTCCAGCCGAAATTGCGGGCCAGGTTTCGCGCCGGCGGAACCCGGCCTCAGAGCGCGGCGAACGCCAGCGCGCCCGCGCTCTCGAGGGTGAGGTCGAAGGTCACCTCGCGGTCGTGCTCGGCGGCGATCTCCAGCGCGGTGATCTGGAACGGCCCGGTGACGGTGCCGAAATCCGGGATCACCACCTCGCAGGTGGCCAGCGCGCCGGAGAAGAAGGTCTGCCGCACCAGCGCGTCGGAGGCGGCATCCTTGAACACGCCGGCGCCCGAGACGCTGGCCCGCTTGACGCCCGCGCCGTCGAGCAGCTCGCGCCAGCGGCCGGCGGATTCGGCATGGGTCACGTCCACGCTCTGGGCGTTGAAGGCGAGGGTGCGCGAGCGCAGGCCCGCGACGGTCACGAAGGCGGTGCCGTCGTGCATCTTGAGGAGCAGGTCCTTGCCCTTCTGCGCTGGCATGAAATTCTCCGAAGTCGATTGAAGATGTCAGAAGTCGATTCAAGAAATCAGGATCGGCTTCACGCCGGCTCGGTCACGGCGCGAAACCGCACCAGGGCGTGGAAGGTCCGCCCGTCCGCCTCGCGCCGCACCTCGCTGGTGGTGACCCGCAGGTTGGCGAGACGGTGGCCGTGGAGGGCCAGCGGGGCATCGTGCAGCGCCGAGCCGAGGGCGGCCGCGAGGGCGAAGGCCTCGGCCCGTCCGCCACTGCGCGAGAAAGCGTGCAGGGTGAGGGCGTGCTCGCACCCGGCCTCGGTGGCGGTGGACCAGTCTGCCGCCACCGCCTCGCCCAACGTGACGAAGGGAAAGGCGGCATCCGCCGGCGGCACATCGTAGATGCGCGCCCCGCCGAGCAAAGCGAGCAAGGCCGCATCGGCGCCCAGCGCCGCGAAGAGCGCCGCGCGCAGGCTGAGGGTCGGGCTGTCGAGGGGCACGCTCATCGGCGCCTCCGATTGAGGTCGAGGCGGGCGCGGGTCACCGCGGGATCCGCCTCCGCGTCATGGCCGCCGGTGAGGCGGGCGACGATCGCGGGATCGGTGATCCGAAGCACCGGTCGCTCCGCCGAGCCGGCCATGGCGACGGCGCCGCCGGTCGCCTGCTCCAGGCCGGCGCGCAGCTCCGCGGCGACGGCGCCCGCCACCGCGACGGTGGCCGGCGGCAAGGCCGTGGCGGCGAGGCGGCGGGCAAGCCCGTCGAGACCGCGGGTCCGGATCCGCACGTTCATGGCTGCTCCTCCCGACAGCGGCAGCGGGAGAAGCGGCGGCGCCCATCGGGATCGCTCACCGCCTCCACCTCGAAGATCCGGCTGCCGAGGACGAGCCGCTCGCCCACCGCGATCGCATGGGGCGCCCGCACGGTGATGTTGACGGTGAGCACGCCGCGCGGGCGATCCTCGCCCAGGCCGAACGCGGCCCCGCTGTCTTCAACCACCCCCCACAGGCGCCCCACCGTGACGAAGGAGCGGACGACGCCCCCGGCGCCATCGGCCACGTCGGCGGGGGCCTGGTGCACCAGGATGTGGCGCAGCGCCCCGGCGCTCACAGCCGCACCACGCGGTACGGCGCCAGCAGCGCATCCACCGCCGGCGGGAGCTGCATGACGTCGCCGGCGCCGCTGCGGTTCTCGTAGAAATGGGCCAGCACCAGCCGCACCGCCTGCACGAGATCGCCGGGAAGGTCCGCCGGAACGGCGCCGTATCCAGCGGTCACGGTCAGCACGATGCCGCCGTGGGCGACGCCGGGCGCCGGCACCTGCGTCGCCTTCACATGGATAAGGCTCGGCGCGCGCTCCCGCGCCAGGGTCAGCACGCCCACAGGCACCGGCACGAGGGTGCCGTTCGCGGTGGTGACGGTCGCCGACACGATGGCAGCGATCGGCGAGACCGGGGCCGCGATGACCCCGCTCGCCGGCCAGGTATCGCGGGAAAAACGCCAAGTCTGGGTCAGCAGCACCCGGCCGGTCTTCGCCTCCACCACCCGCCGGGCGGCGGCGACGAGGGCGTCCACCAGCGCATCCTCGTCGTCGTGGACGATGCGCAGGAAGAGCTTGGCCTCGGCGCGGGTCAGCGGCTCGAGGCTCGGCCCTGCGAGGGGTTCCGGCATGGACATGCTCCGTGAAAGGGACCCCGGCAGGGGATTGGGACGACGGGGCCGGCAGCGGCATTGACGCTGCGCCAGCGGATCGGCAGAACTCGTGCGATGATGGATCCGCGCCCCGTGCTCGCTGCCGCCTTCGCGCTCGGCCTCGCCGTGACGCCGGCCCGCGCCATCGTGGGCGGCATGCCGGCCGGCGCCGAGATGGCGGCGCAGACGGTGATGATCGTTTCCACCCGCGGCGCCGCATGCACCGGCGCGGTGCTGGCACCGGACCTGGTGCTGACCGCGGCCCATTGCGTGGCACCGCCGGCCGACTATGCGGTGGCGCTGGTGGGCTCCGGCGCGCCGGAGCTGCTGCCGGCCGCGAAGATTGCGGTGCATCCGGCCTATGATGCGGAGCAGTTCCGCACCCGTCGGCCGACGCCGGACCTTGCCCTCGTGAAGCTCGCTTCGCCGTTGCCGGCGCGGTTCGGCCGGGCGACCCTGCCGGGCGCCGGCAGCGGGCTGCCGCCCAAGGGCGCGCAGTTCGACATCGCCGGCTTCGGCGTCACCGCCGACGGCGCCATGCGCAGCGCCGGCAGCCTGAGGACGGTCGCCCTGCCCTCCATCGGCACCACCGGCGGCATCATGGTGCGCCTGTCGCGGCCGGAGGGCGCCGCCGGCGCCTGCACCGGCGATTCCGGCGGGCCGGCCTTCCGCGACGGGCGGGTCGATGGCATCGTCGGCTGGGTCACCGGCCCCGGCGGCACGCGCGGCTGCGGCGGGGTCACCGGCATCACCCTCGTGGCCCTGCAGCGGGACTGGATCCTGCCCACCGCCCGCGCCCTCGGCAGCCCGATCGGAGACTGACCATGCCATCCGCCGCATCCGGTTCGATCCAGGCACGGCGGGCGGGCGCAGCGGCAGGATCGCTTGCCACTTTTACCGCGCTGGCGGGCATCGGCCTTGCCTCCGCCGCGCTGGCGCAGGCACCGCCGGCGGCAGACGCTGCGGCTGGCGCCGACGTCTTCGCCCAGGCCCAGCCGACGCCCGGCGTCAGGCCGGGACCGGCCGCACCGGAGACACCGGCGATCCGGGCGCCCGATGCGAGCACCCCCTTAACTGACGCGACCAGGACAACAGCCTCGCCGGCAGAAGCCCCGGCAAGCGGCCCCCCAAAAATGGAGGGGATGAAAGCGGAGGGCGCGAGGACAGACGCCCAAAAGACGGAGGCGCTCAAAACAGAGACACCCAAGTCAGAGGCGCCGAATACAGA
>CALMSN010000102.1 GCA_937872325.1 uncultured Xanthobacter sp.
GCGACATCTTCGGAGCAGAACTCCAGTCCGAAGCGCTGCACCAGCTGCGCCACGGTCATCGGGAAGACACGATAGAGCGTGTCGACGGCGAGCCGCGCCGAGGAGCCGAGATAGTACTCGCCGACAGTCAGCGCGTAGCAGCGGATGTCGTCCTCCTCGTCCTCGTCGATCAGCATCACGCCAGTGCCGAAAACGCCGAGTTCCTCGTAGATCGAGCCCAGCGCGTTGTAGGCGTTGGAGCGCGCGAAGGCGTCGAGCGTTACCTGGCGCACGTCGTCGAGCCAGGCGCGCACCGCGTTGGACTCGCGACGCGGATCGCGATTGGCCAGGGTGAAGCGGAACCACGGCCGCGCCGGCGAGGTGATGCCGGACATCATGCCGGCGGCGAAGGTGCGCGCGGCGAGCTCGGGGTCCTGCCCCACCTTGTGCGCGCCTTCCAGGATCGCCCGGGTCAGCGCGGTGGCCACCGCCCGCTCGTCGCGCACCAGGCTGCCGCGCACGCCGATGATGCAGCAGGTGCGGTCCACATACTTGCCCGACAGGTTGGTGGCGATCTCCGTGAGCTTGCCCTTCGATTCCCGGATCCAGATCCAGGTGCGCGGATCGGCGTCGGCGAGCGCCTGCGCCTCCCCCTTGTCGATGGCCAGCGGCAGCGCCTCGAGGGGATACTGGCGCCACTCCACGTCCTTGAACGGGTCGATGCCGTGCTCGGCGAGGTAGATGGAGAAGAAGTTCTTGCCGGGCGAGGCCTGGTCGGACACCGCGATGGTCTTGCCCTTCAGGTCGGCCACCTTGGTGACCCCGGCGCTGGCATCGCCGAGCAGCCGCAGGCAGCCGCCATGGACGCCGGCAGTGATCTTCACGTCGAAGCCCTGCTCCAGCGGCTTCAGCCAGCGCAGCGCCATGCCGATGCCGGCATCGGCCTTGCCGGTGGCGATGGCCTCCAGCAACTGCTCCGTGGAGCTGCCGAAGTTCACGAAGTCCACGTCGAGGCCGTGGCGGGCGAAGATGCCGGTCTCCTTGGCCACCGGCGCCGAGGCGGTGCAGATGGCGCTGGCGTTCCAGGCGAGCTTCAGCGGCCGCAGCGGCCCGGTGGGCGCGGCGCCATCGGCGGCGGTGAGGCAGAGCGCGAACGGGTCCACCGCTGCCGGCACCGGGGTCAGCAGGTTGGCCGCCAGGACGCGGCCGCCGGCTCCGCCGACGAGGGTGGCGGCGCCGGCGGCGAGGCCGTAGCGCAGAAGCTGGCGGCGGCTCGACGGCGCGGCGGCCGACGGGCCTTCGGTTTCACGGGATGATGTGGTCATGGGGAGGTTCCCGGTCTGATGATCTGCGACCAAGCACGGATGAGCACCCCGGACGCTGGTCGCGGCGGCAGGGGCGGCGGATCGGGGAGCGCCCCGCGCCGGCGGGGCGCGGGGTCGGATCACCAGGTGGCGTCGAGGCCGAGCAGGCCGAGAAGCTGGCGGCGCAGCTCCGCCAGCCGCGGATCGCCGCGATGGCGCGGATAGGGCACGTCCACCTTCACGTCGGCCTTGATGCGGGCCGGGCGATCGGAGAACACGATCACCCGCTCGGCCAGGAACAGGGCCTCCTCCACGTCGTGGGTGACCAGGAGGGCGGTGAAGCGGGCGTCCTGCCAGAGCTTCAGGATCTCCGCCTGCATGGTGATGCGGGTGAGCGAATCCAGCTTGCCCAGCGGCTCGTCGAGCAGCAGCAGGCGCGGCTCGTTGACCAAGGCCCGGGCGAGGGCCACGCGCTGGGCCATGCCGCCGGAGAGCTGGCGCGGATAGGCGCTGGCGAAGCCCGACAGGCCCACCAGCGACAGCACCTCGCCCACCCGGCGCCGCTGCGCCTTCAGCAGGCCGCGCGCCTCCAGCCCCAGCGAGACGTTGGCCTCCACCGTGCGCCAGGGATAGAGGGTGGGATCCTGGAACACGAGGATGCGGGAGGGATCGGGATCGCGGATCTCCTCGCCATCGGCGGCGACGCGGCCCGCGGGGGCGTGGTCGAGGCCCGCCACCAGCCGCAGCAGCGTGGACTTGCCGCAGCCCGAAGGCCCGAGCAGGGCGACGAACTCGCCCGGCGCGGCGCTGAAGCTCACCTGCCGCAGCACCGGCAGGGGCGCCCCTTCCAGCTGGAAGGCGTGGCTCACATTCTCCACGTCGAGGTGGATGCCCTCGACGGCGGCCGCCGGAGCGGCGGGGGACAGGGCTGCGCTCACCACCGCACCAGCTCCTTCTGCCAGGCCAGGATATGGTCGCGCAGCCGGAACAGCAGCGTGACGAGGCTCGAGCACATCAGCGCCATCACCAGCAGCGCCGCGTACATGTTGGCGTAGGCGGCCCAGCCCTGGGCCCATTGCAGGTACCAGCCGAGGCCGGCCTTCACGCCCAGCATCTCCGCCACCACCAGCACCGCGAAGGAGGTGCCGAGCCCCATGAACAGGCCGACGAAGACGTGCGGCAGCGCGGCGGGAATGGCCACCTTCAGCACCAGGAAGCGCTCGCTGGCGCCCAGGGTGCGGGCGATGTCGTAGTAATCCTTGTTGACGCTGGCGATGCCGGACCAGGTGAGGATTGTCACCGGGAAGCCCGTGGCCAGCGCCAGCAGGAACACGCTGGCGCTCCACGAGGAGGGGAAGAGGAAGAAGGCCACCGGCAGCCACGCCGTCGCCGGCAGCGGGCCGATGAAGCGCAGCACCGGATGGGCCCAGTAGCCGGCGAGCTTCCACCAGCCGATGGAGACGCCGAGCGTCACCCCCACTGCGGCGCCGATCAGGTAGCCCCAGGCGAGCAGCTTCAGCGACGCCACCGTGCTCAGGCCCAGCTTCGGCCAGTCGTCGAGATAGACCTCCAGCAGGGCCTGCGGGGCGACGAAGAAGGGCCGCGGCAGCAGTTCTAGCTTGGCGGTCACCGCCTCCCAGGCGACGAAGCCGAGCGGCACCAGCACCAGCCAGGGGCCCCAATGGCGCAGCCCCTTCAACTGGAGCCCCGCCACCGGGCCGGCGAGGCCGGCGAGCACCAGCAGGGCGCCGATGGCGGCGAGACCGAAGGCGAATTCCCGGGTGTAGGCCACCTCGTCCGCATCCGGCACGAGGCCGCTATAGGCGCCGGCCGCCAGCCAGACCGCGCCGGCGAGAAGGCCGGTCCACCACACCGCCGGCCTCTCTGCCGCGCGTGGAGCCGCAATGGCCTTGGCGCCGGGCTGGCCATCGGCCGTCCCGAGGAGCTGGTCGGTCATCGCGCGCCTCCCGCTTTGTGGTGGCGGGCGGATGGCCGGAGCCGCCGGCTGCCGCGTTCGAGCCGGCGGGATGATGAGGCCGGGCGCCTCTCTCGGCGGATGAGCAGCATGGCAGCTTCCAATCAAACACTGTGAATTAATCTAGTAATTTAATCGATATTATAAACTAAGAGTCAAGCCAAACCTTGGGATGAGGCGGCGCAAGGCCTGCCGCCTGATCGGCCGAGCAGTTATCTGCACCTCTTTTTGCCGTCCCAGCCTGTTGGCGGGCGCGAACGCAGGTGCTGGCGATGATCTGGATGTCGCCGTCGTGCGCAGGGCTGATGGCATCCATCAGCCGGCCACCTGCACCTGCTTTTCCCCATCGTGCGAAGCGGTTGTCACAGGTGGTGCGGGGCCGTAGCGATCCGGCAGATCGTGCCGGACCGCAGCATCAGGAAGATGCCGTTCGGCACGCGCCGGTGATCGACACGCTGCACGCCTCTGGGATTGTTGGGGAGGAGCGGCTCGATCACCCGCCACTCGAAGTCGGTCAGGTCATATCGGCTCATACAGAGCCGGACTCAGGACTTGGGGCGATATGGACGCGGCCGGTCTCGATCAGCCTTGATAGCGGACGGCTGAGTTGATTCCCAACTCCTCCGCCACACGAGCGGCCAAGCGCTCTCCCTGTGCATGAAACTGCTGCTGGGCATCACTCGAAGCAAAACCAGACGACAATGGGTCGTCGCGATTTAGAGTTGCGTCATACGCTGACGCCCACGCGCTCAGGTCGGCCGACAGGCCGTCACTCAAGCCCAGATCTGACGGAGCTATATTGCCGACACGGCCGTCCCCATCCCACCAGAGAGGCCAGCACTCATAATCCGCCATCACCCTGATCTTCATATCCGGATGCTATGCAATCGGCGGCGAAAGCTCCATCCCTTATCAGTCCCGTTTATGGGCTCAGGGTCCGATGAGTTGCCGGCCAAATCAATGCTTTACGGACGTCACGCGTGAATCCATTGGCCGCTCAATTGAATAACTCAATAATTGCAGAATCCATCCAATCTCGAATCCGGAGCATTCCAGTTTTGCATGCAGAAACTGAAATGCTCCGGAATATCGGATAAAGAACTTTTCTTATCCGCTCCGAAAACCCTCTACCGCACCAGACGGAAGCCGCCGCCGGCGATCTCGGCCTGGATCTGGGCCGGAAGCTGCTCCTCCCAGCCCAGATAGGTGCGCATCGCGTCGGGATTGCCGTCGTGGCGATCATGGGCCCAGAACAGGTAGTCGATGCGCGCATCGTCCGGCGGCACGGCGGGCGAGGCCTCCACCGGCAGGCCGGCGCCGCGCCAGGCGGAGAGCCCGCCCTCCACCGCGACGATCCGGGCCTGCGACACCGCCTTGAGATCGAGAGCCGCGAGGTCCGCGACGGCGACATCCTGCGCGAACAGCACGATCGCCGTCGCGCCCAGCACCGCCGCCGGAAGCGCCGGAATCTGCGGCCGGATGGTCCACAGCGCGCCCGCGGCGTGGCCCGTCCGATAAGCCGCGCTCGGATCGAGCGAAAGCGCGCGCCCGCCCGCCGCCAGCAGCGCCGCCGCGACCTCCGGCGTCACCTGCTCCACCGCGATGGGCGGCAGCGCCGGCGCGGGACCCGGCAAACCCTCCGGCACCCCTTCGTGCACATGCACGTCCTCGCCGAGCTGGATCAGCCAGTGCGCGGTCATGGCGGCGCGCACCCCGTCATCGTCGAACAGCACGATGCGCGCCCGCTGCACGCCCACCCAACGGTCGAGGGCCTGGACCAGCTGCCCGCCCGGTGCCGCCACCGCCGCCGGCACCGGGCGGGCGGCGCGCGCCGCGGCGGCGCGCAAATCGAACAGGAAGGTGGTGCGCGCATCGCCCGCCCCGCCGAGCCAGCCGGCGAGGGTCGCCGTCTCCACCAGCGGAACGCCGTAGCGCCGGCGCACCTCGTCCGCCCTTGCGCGGGCGGGCGGCGGCGCGGCGATCTCGACAGCATCGACGGCGCCCGTTTCCAGGGTAAGGCCGGCAAGGCGCCAGCCCTGCGTGCCGCCGGCCAGAGCCGCCACCCGGTTCGGCACCCCGGCATCGATCAGCGACTGCGCGCCGATGATGCCGCGGGTCCGCCCGGCGCAGGAGACCACCACCAGCTGGTCCGGCGAGGTCACGAACCGGTCGAACTTCAGCACCAGATCGGCCCCCGGGCAGCTTACCGCACCGGGCACATGGAAGCGGGCGAACTCTTCAGGCGTGCGGGTATCGAGCACCACGAGGTCCGTCCCGGCCCGCTTCAGCCGGTCGAGCTCGGCGGCGGCGATGGCGGGCGTGTGGAAGGCGTGCTCCACCACCTCGGCGAACGCCTTGAGGCGGCTGTTGACGCTCTTGTAGACCTGATGCCCCGCCGCGACCCAGGCCGGCACGCCGCCCGCCAGCACCGCCACGTCGCCATAGCCCAGCGCGGCGAACCGCTGCGCCGCCCGCTCGGCGACCCCGTCGCCGTCGTCCAGCAGCACCACCGGCACGGCGCGGCGCGGCGCCAGGGCGGCGATGTCCAGCTCCAGCCGGCTATAGGGCGCGTTCACCGCGAGAAACAGGTGCCCCTCGCCGAACTGGCCTTCCTCGCGCACGTCGAGGAGCGCGATTTCCCCGGTTCCGGCAAGGCTTTGGTGGAGCGCCTGCGGATCGACGAGGCGGACGAGCGGGGTGGCGGGAGCAGGAACGGCAAGGGTCATGAGCAACGGTCCTCGGGATGATCTGGCAGCATCTGCGCGCCCCGGGGCGGCGGGCCGCGCGCGTCACATGGCGTGCCGGGCCGGCCCGCGGTCGAGCCGGCCCGGAAGGGGGCTATCCCTTCTTGCCCGGGGCGGGCGCGGCCTCCGGCTCCAGCCAGGCCGAGGCGAGGGTGCCGTAGACGCCCACCGGGCTCACATCCACCCCCTTCAGCCGGCTCGACCAGACGCGGAACTGCTTCAGCTCCAGCAGCGAGATGGAGGGCACGTCGGTCTGGGCGATGAGCTGGAGCCGGGCCAGCAGCGCCTTGCGCTTGCCCTCGTCGGGCTCCACCGCGGCGGCGTCCACGATGGCGTCGAACTCCGGGTTGGAATAGCCGGATGCGTTGCTCCAGGCCGACCCCGGCTGGATGTTCTTCGACCAGAAGCGGCGCTGCACCCCCAGCTGCGGATCGGAGAAGGCGGCGTAGAAGACGTTCAGGGTGTCGAAGTCGTAGTCCGTGTACGACTTGCGCAGGAAGGTGGGCAGGTCGTAATTGATCAGCTCCACCTCGATGCCGACGCGCTTCAACTGCTGGCGGATGAATTCGCCGGAGCGCTTGAAGTCGTCGCCATAGGTGTGGTTGAGGTGGGTGAAGCGCAGGCGCACCCCGTCCGGCCCCTTCTTCAGGCCGGCCTCGTCCAGCAGCGCCTCGGCCTTCTTCGGGTCGTACTCGTATTGCGGCAGGCCGGGGGCGTAGAACTGCTTCTGCGAGGCCGGCACCGGGCTCGTCGACGGATCGGCGAAGCCGTACCACACGGTGCGCGCCAGCGCCCGCCGGTCGATGGCATAGGCGATGGCCCGGCGCACCCGCACGTCGTCGAACGGCTTGCGGCGCAGGTTGAAGTCGAAGAAGAAGACCGGCGACACCGCCTCCCAGCCGCGGGTTTCCACCACCACGTCCTTGCGTCCGGCCAGGCGCTCCACGTCGGAGAGCGGCACCGGGCTCAGCGGGATGTATTGCACCTCGCCGGTCTCCAGCTGCGCGGCGCGGGCGCCGGCGTCCGGCACCACCTTGAAGGTGATGCGGTCGAGGTAAGGCTTTCCGGCGTCCCAGTAATCGGGGTTGCGCTCCAAGGTAACGTGGCTGCCGCGCACCCACTCCTTGAAGATGAAGGCGCCGGTGCCGATGGGCTTGACGTTCCACGGATTGGTGAGCGGATCGGTACCCTCATAGAGGTGCTTCGGCAGGATCTGGGTCTCGCTGCCCGAGAGCGCCGCCCAGATCACCGGCGAGGGCTTCGCCAGCTTCAGGATCGCGGTGTAGTCGTCCGGGGTCTCGATGTCCTCGAGCTGGGCGTAGGTGCCGCGGCCGCGTGGGTGGGTCTTCTTCACCACTTCGAGGATCGAATACTTCACGTCGGCGGCGGTGAAGGGCACGCCGTCATGCCACTTCACGTCCTTGCGCAGCCGGAAGGTGATGGCGCGCCCGTCTGCCGACTGCTCGAAGCTCTCCGCCAGGCGCGGCTGCGGCTTGCCGGCCTCGTCATAGGTCACCAGGCCGTCGAAGACGTTGGCGGCGATGACGATGGTGGGGTTCGAGACCGAGATGCCGAGATTCTGCGGCTCCGGCACCACGATGGAGATGAGATGCCCCCCGCGGACGGGGGTGCCGTCGGCAGCGCGGGCCATCGGCACGGCGGCCAGCGAGGCGCCGGCCGCGGCAAGGCGCAGGATGTCGCGTCGGTTCAGCATGAAAGCCTCCTTCAAGTAAAAAGTGTTCAGATGCGCAGGCCGGCCTGCTTCAACAGGGGCAGCACCGCCTCGCCGAAGAAGTCGAGGTCCGGCTGGAAGTCGAAGAAGGCAACCTGGATCCCGTCGATCCCTGCCTGCTTGAGGCGGATGATCTTGTCCGCCACCTGCTCCGGCGAGCCGATGATCTGGATGTTGCCGCCGAGAATGCGGTGCTCGCTCTTGTGGTTCTTCCAGGCCTGGCTGTCGCCGACCGCGTGGTGGGCGAGAAAGCCCTCCACCGCCGCGGTATCGGCATGGGCGAGGATGGCGGCGTGGTAGTCCTTCGCCTCCTTCTCGGTGGGGCGGCAGACGATCATCGGATTGATGAGCGCGCGCACCTCGCGCCCCACGGCCTTGGCCTGCGCCTTCAGCGCCGCCACATGGGCCGGCAGCGCCGCAAGCGCGGCCTCGATCTCCGCCCCCGCCGGGCTGGTGATGAAGACGAGATCGGAATGCTGCGCCGCATAGGCGAAGCCCGCCGGCGAGCCGGTGGCGTTGACGAGGATCGGCCGCCCGTAGCGCGGCCGCGGCGAGACGAAGGCCTCCTCCAGCTTCCAGTAGCTGCCGTCAATGCTGATATTCTCGTGCGAGGCCCACAACCGCTCGACGATGCCGATGAACTCGTCGGCGCGCGCGTAGCGCTCGTCATGCTCGATCTGGGTGGTGCCGAACATCCGCGGCTCGCGCGGGGCATAGCCGGTGACCATGTTGATGCCGAACCGCCCGCCCGAGATGTGGTCGAGCGTCGCCGAGAACTTGGCGAGGTGCAGCGGATGCCACGGCCCGTAGAGCACGTGGATGGTGGAGATGAGCAGGATCCGGCTGGTGAGCGAGGCGAGCGCCGCCACTGTCACGAACGGGTCGATGGTCTGCTCGCGATACTTCAGCGCGCCGCCATAGCCATCCTTGCCGATCCACTGGGCGAGGCCGAAGGCGAGGTCGAAGCCCAGCGCCTCGGCCTTCAGGGTGAGGGCCTTGTTGTAGTCGAAGCTCCAGTCGGTGGTGCGCGGCAAGGTCGAGGGCGACCAGCCGCCGTTCTGGATCGGCAGGAACAGGCCCAGCAGCAGCGGCTGCTTCAGCGCCGCGGCGAGCGGGCTGTCCGGGTAGTCCGCGGGGGACAGGCTGATCCGTGCGTTCATGGTCTTCATCCTCCGGATCGGCGGGCCGGGCGGCCGCGCCGTGGACGGGCAGGCAGGGCTGGGGCGCATCACCGCTCCTGTGGAACCGCGGCGCGGCCCTGGGTGAATCGCCTTCCAAAAGCGTCATCGGCGGGCACGTATTCCGATCCCCCTGCGGCGCGGGCGGATCGGACATTGCGTGCTCCAGGGCGCGGCTCAGGCTGGCGCCGGAACCTGGATCGGGAGCGGCGCGCGGACCTGGACCGCGGGCACAGCCGCCGCCGCCGGCGCGATGAGATGGCAGGCGGCGAGATGCCCGGCGGCCAGCGGGCGCAGCTCCGGCGCCACCTCGGCGCAGCGCGGCACCGCGATCGGGCAGCGGGTGTGGAAGCGGCATCCGGCGGGCGGGTCGTAGGGGCTCGGCAGGTCGCCGCCGATCACCTGGCGATCGGCCATGCGGCTGGCCTCGGGCGCCATGCGCGGCAGCGCCTCGATGAGCGCCCGGGTGTAGGGATGCGCCGGGGCCCGCCACAGGGTCTCGCGCGGGGCGAGCTCGACGATCTTGCCGAGATACATGATGGCGACCCGGTCGGCGATGTGCTCCACCACCGACAAATCATGGCTGATGAACAGGTAGGCGACGCCGGTCCGGCGCTGCACCTTGCGCAGCAGGTTGAGCACCTGCGCCTGCAGCGAGACGTCGAGAGCCGAGACCGGCTCGTCGCAGACGATCACCGCCGGATCGAGGGCCAGCGCCCGGGCGATGCCG
>CALMSN010000103.1 GCA_937872325.1 uncultured Xanthobacter sp.
ATCGCCTTCCTGATGATCTCCAAGGTGCCGGCCTGGTCGGGGAAGACGTTCGGCCGGCGGGTGCGGCGCGACATGGGGGTGCCGCTGTTCGTGCTGGTGGGGTTGTTCTTCGGCGGCGAGCCAGCTCGGCCAGTGGCAGCGCCTGCTCCGGGTGGACCCGCCGCTGTTCATGCACATGAACGTCTCGTCGCGGCAGCTCCTGCGGCACGATCTGCTCCAGGATCTCAAGGCGGTGCTGACCCGCAACGCGGTGGCGCACGGCTCGCTCAAGCTCGAGGTGAGCGAGAGCCTGATCATGGAAAACCCGGAATATGCCGCGGTGGTGCTCGCCCGCATGCGCGAACTGGGCGCCGGCCTGTGCCTCGACGAGTTCGGCACCGGCTATTCCTCGCTCGCCTACCTGCAACGCTTCCCGTTCGATTCCATCAAGATCAACCAGCGCTTCGTGCGCGATACCGCCAAGGGCCCGGCCCGGGCGGCGCGGCCGGTGATCGTGGGCTCGCTGGTGGATCTCGCCCACGACCTCGGCATGGACGTGGTCGCCGACGGGCTGGAGCGCGAGACCGAGGTGCTGGAGATGGCGCGGCTCGGCTGCGAGTACGCGCAGGGCCTCGTCTTCGGCGAGCCGCTGCCCGTGGACGAATGCCGCGCCCTCATCGAGCCGGCCCCGGCGGAGCCGCGCAAGCGCAAGGCCGGCGCCCAGTAGCGGCCGGAAGGACCGTCCGGCGGGTCAGGCGTGGCCGGCGTCGCTCGACAGGAAGGCCGGCTCTATGCCGAGTCGGCGCAGGGCGAGATCGTACTTGGATTCGATCCGCTCGCTGAAGATCAGGTCTGAATCGGCCGGGCAGTTCAGCCAGCCATTGGCCTGGATCTCGGTCTCCAGCTGCCCCGGCGCCCAGCCGGCATAGCCCAGCGCCAGCACCGCGCTGCGCGGCCCCTCGCCGCCGGCGATGGCCTTCAGGATATCGAGGGTCGCGGTGAGGCAGATGCCGTCGTCGATGGACAAGGTGGAATTCTCGACGAAATAGTCCGCCGAATGCAGCACGAAGCCCCGCCCGGTCTCCACCGGGCCGCCGCGCAGCACCTTGATGGCGCCGGCGCGCTTGGGCAGCAGGATCCGCTCCGCCGCCGGCACCACGTCGAGCTGCACCAGGAGATCGGCAAAATCGATATGGTTCGCCGGTTGGTTGAGGACGATGCCCATCGCCCCTTCCGCCGAATGCGCGCACAGATAGATCAGCGTGCGGGCGAACTGCTCATCGCGCATGGACGGCATGGCGATCAGCATCTGCCCGTCGAGATACTTGCTTTCCTCGCCGGGGTGTCCCGGAGTGTGGCTCGCAGTCATACCGCGAAGGGTAACCTGCATCGTCGATTTTGAAAATGCGCCCGCCCGCGCGATCCGCGGATCGACGGCCGAACATAGGCCCTGGCGCCCCGCCCCGTCACGCGCTTGTGCGGCGCACGGGCGGCCCGGCGGCTTGGCAGCCGGCCGGAGCCCGGCTACCCCCTTCAGGATGACCTTGCGCCTCCCGATCCGCCGCCCGACGCCTTCGCCGCGCATTGCCGCATTCGCCGCTCTGGCGATGGCCGCATCGCTCGGCGCCGGGACCGCGCGGGCGGCGCAGACCGCGCCGGTGGACAATCCCCATGCCCAGACCCGCCTCCTTTCCGGGCCGGTGCGCGGGGGGGTCGCGGAGGGCGGCATCGAGATCCGCCTCGCGCCCGGCTGGAAGACCTACTGGCGCTATCCCGGCGACAGCGGAGTGCCCCCGCAGATCGACTGGTCGCGCTCGCGCAACATCGCGGCGGTGGAGATGGATTTCCCGGCCCCGCTCCGTTTCGACGACGGCTCCGGCGGCGCGGCCATCGGCTACAAGGGCACGGTGCTGCTGCCGCTGACGATCCGCGTCGCCGATCCGGCGGCGCCGGCAAGCCTCGACATCACCTTCGATTTCGCGGTGTGCGAGACCCTGTGCACCCTGGCGCGGGCGGATCTGGCGCTCGACGTACCAGCCGAGGGCGCACCAGGCGCCGCCGAGGCGGAGGCGCGCATCGTTGCCGCCCGGGCCCTGGTGCCGCGCAAGGTCGATGCGATGGCCGGCAGCGCCGCGGACGGGCGCGCGCCGGCGATCGTCGCGGTCCGCCTGGACACCACGCGCCAGCCGCCGCTGCTGCTGGTCGATGCGCGCACCACCAATCCGCGCGCCGACCTGTTCGTGGAGGGCCCGGACACCGGCTGGGCCCTGCCGCTGCCGCAGAAGGCGCCCGCGGTGGACGGCGTAACCCGCTTCAGCCTGCCCCTGGACGGGCTGCCGCCGGGGGCCGCGGTGGCGGGCGCCCGGCTCGGCCTCACGCTGGTGGATCCGCCGGGGGCGATCTTCACCACGATCGTTCCGGCGCCCGGGGCGGCCTCGCACGCCGAGGCTCCGGCGAAGGGCCGATAGACGCCGGCGCTCAGGTCGCGGCCGCGCAGATGATCCGCGCGGGTGCCGCCGGGTCCGGGCGCGAGCGGGCGATGGACCTCAGGCGATGATGTCGGGAAACAGCTCGTCTTCCAGATGGCTGATCCGGTCCTTGAGCTGAAGCTTGCGCTTCTTCAGGCGCTGGACCTGGAGCACGTCCGATCCGGTGACCGAGGTCAACGCCTCGATGGCCGCATCCAGATCCCGATGTTCCTGCCGCAGCCGCTCCAGGTGGAGCTTCAGGTCGCGTTCCTCGTCACTGGTCATGCCCGCTTCCGTCACTGCCCCGGCGCGCCGCGCCTGACCCAATCTCCAGCCCGGCAGATGCAGCACCGGCGGGTACGAGACCCCGACGGGTGCAGACTTCGACGGATTGCCGCCCGCCGGCGTCATCCTGCACTGCCGCGAACGGCCTGGCCGTGCCGGCCCGCCACCGGTCATCTCACATGGACCGGCCAGCGTCCATAAGAAGCGTGCATCGAAACCCTGCTCCGGCGCCAGTACAACATCTGGATATTGCGGTGCAGCGTGGGTTTACGACGAATCAACGCGAAAGATGGTCGACACCCCCTGCGCTCCGTGACAGACTGATGTCGTGATGCAGACAGGGAGTGGGTGAGAATGTCCATCCAGTCGCACCTTTTAGAGTTGAAGCGCCGTCACGCCGCCATCGAGCAAGAACTCAGTCGCGAGCTCGCTCGTCCGTCCGCCAATCCTCACCGTCTCTCCGAACTGAAGCGTAAGAAGCTTATGCTCAAGGACGAGATGACGCGCCTGGATCACTCCTCAACGGTCCACTGATCCCGGACGGCGGTTTTCTTCTTAACACCTAAGCGCGAATACACTGCGTCACTCCGCAGCGGAATTTCGTGCGCGATGAGGCAAGGCCGGTCTCGACCGGCTCTTGCCTGTCCCCGGCCGGCCGGCCCGGAAACATCGCGTGCGAGGCTCTGGTGGGGGGTGGCGTGGTGTTGCTTGCCGATCCGGGCGCCGCACGGTGCGGGCGGCAGATCGCCGGGGAATCGCGACCCGGAACGAGGGCGGCCCCGCCGCGAAGCCCACTGGGCTTTCACCAGAAGACCCGCATCAAAACACTGTCGCCGCCGCCAAAGGTCGGTGATCGGGGCCCGGCAAATCGCGGTGTCCAGCGAGCCTCATTCAAGACTTCACAAGCTGATTCCCCGGGCGTGGCCTCGGCCCGGCGGCTTTTGCATGGCGCGCCTGCGCATCACGCGCGCCCCTTGAACACCCCTTCCCCGGCCCTGCCCGCCAAAGGCTCCGCCCCGGAGAATGCCGCCGCCCGAGGCGCCTCGCGGCGACACCGGTTCCGGCCGGATCTCCTTCTGCCTGCGCACGGGGTTGTCCGGCCTCGGGTGATTCCGCCCCGCCGGCTCGCCGCGAAAAGCGAGGCCGGCGGCACGGCTGCCTTTGCGTTCCGGCGCGCGGGGCTTTAATCGGGCGCCATGGCTGCGCCCCTCATCCTGCTTCAGGACATCCACCTGCGCTTCGGCGCGACGCCGCTGCTCGACGGCGCGGAACTCAATGTCGGCGCCGGCGACCGGCTGTGCCTCGTCGGCCGCAACGGCTCGGGCAAGTCGACGCTGCTGAAGGTGGCGGCCGGGCTGGTCGCGCCCGACGACGGCACCCGCTTCTTCCAGCCCGGCACCACCGTGCGCTACCTGCCGCAGGAACCGGACTTCGGTAATTTCGCCACCACGCTGGCTTATGTGGAGGCCGGCCTCGGCCCCGGCGACGAGCCCTACCGGGCGCAATATCTGCTGGAGCAGCTCGGCCTCACCGGTACCGAGGATCCGGCCAACCTCTCCGGCGGCGAGGCCCGGCGCGCGGCGCTGGCCCGCGTCATCGCCCCGGAACCCGACGTGCTCCTGCTCGACGAGCCCACCAACCATCTCGACCTGCCGGCCATCGAATGGCTGGAAAGCGAGCTAAAAGGGCTGCGCTCGGCCATCGTGCTCATCAGCCATGACCGACGGTTCCTGGAAACCCTCTCCCGCGCCACCGTCTGGCTCGACCGCGGCCAGACCCGCCGGCTGGAGCAGGGCTTCGCTTCCTTCGAGGCCTGGCGCGACGGCGTGCTGGAGCAGGAGGAGACCGAGCGGCACAAGCTGGATCGCAAGATCGTCGCCGAGCTGGACTGGCTGCGCTACGGCGTCACCGCCCGGCGCAAGCGCAACGTGCGCCGCCTCGGCCTCTTGCATTCCATGCGCAAGGACCGCCGCGAGGAGCGCCGCGCCACCGGCAACGTGAAGCTGCAGGTGAGCGAGGCCGAGGCCTCCGGCAAGCTGGTGATCGAGGCCAAGGCCATCGCCAAGGCCTTCGACGGAACGCCGGTGGTGGCGGATTTCTCCACCCGCATCCTGCGCGGCGACCGCATCGGCATCGTCGGGCCGAACGGGGCCGGCAAGACCACCCTCATCAAGATCCTGACCGGCGAGCTCAAGCCCGACAGCGGCTCCGTCCGCCTCGGCACCAATCTGGAGGTGGCCTCCCTCGACCAGAAGCGCGCCGCGCTCGCCCCCACCACCACGCTGAAGGACGCGCTCACCGGCGGCGGCTCCGACAACGTGATGGTGGGCGGGGTGTCGAAGCATGTGATGGGCTATCTCAAGGACTTCCTGTTCACCCCCGAGCAGGCCAACACGCCGCTCTCGGTGCTCTCGGGGGGCGAGCGCGGGCGGCTGATGCTGGCCCGGTCGCTGGCATTGCCCTCCAACGTGCTGGTGCTGGACGAGCCCACCAACGACCTCGACCTGGAAACCCTCGACCTGCTGCAGGAGATGGTGGCCGACTATCCGGGCACCGTCATCCTGGTGAGCCACGACCGTGACTTCCTCGACCGCACGGTATCGAGCGTCATCGTCGCGGAAGGGGCCGGGGTGTTCCGCGAATATGCCGGCGGCTATGCCGACATGGTGGCCCAGCGCGGCGCCGGCGTCAGCGCCAAGGCGCCGAAGCCGAAGGCCGGCCGGGATCCCGAGGCCAGGGGCGAGGCCCGGCCTGCGGCCGCCGCAAAGGCCGGGAAGGCGCGTCTCTCCTTCCACGAGCAGCACGCCTTGAAGACCCTGCCCGCCACCATGGACAAGCTGCGGACGCAGGTGAGCGCCCTCGCCGCGGAGCTGGCCGATCCCGCCCTCTATGCCCGCAACCCGGCACGCTTCGAGGCGGCATCCGCCGGCCTCGCCAAGGCCCAGGGCGACCTGGACGCGGCGGAAGAGGAATGGCTGCGCCTGGAAATCCTGAAGGAAGAGATGGGCGGCTAGGGCGTTTCCCGATCGGGTCAGAAGCTCTCTGCAATCAAAGTGTTGGATCGCTTCAGTGTTTCCATGAAGCACTGAAGCGATCTGGCGCGCGATCCCATCCAGTCGATCCAACTTGATTTGTGAATCGCCCTCCGAAGCGATGATGGAGAAGGCGGGATCCGCCCAGCCTGCGGATCCGCCGAGCGGCGCGGACTCTCCAGCGCTGTCGGATCAGATTGAACAAATTTGATCTGTTAATTGCGTCGCGCATTTTTGAGAGAGATCGCCTCAGGCTCCATCACGCCGACCGCGAGCCGCACCACAGGCTTCTGACGACGCTGAGTTTTCAGACCATCCGCGCCGAAGTGATGGAGGCCGCGCGGCCGGACTCGTGCGCAAATAATTTCACACATCCCATTCCCAAGCGGCAGGCGGGATGCTAGTTCCTATGTGAATACACATTAAAAACATCGTATTTATGTATATAGGAGCTCCGCCATGCTGAACCGCCGCAGCCTCATCGCGACCGCGCTCGCCGGCGCCTGCGTGCTCGCCGCGCCGGCGCTCGCCCCGGCACAGGACAAGGCCGGGCCGGACAGCCTGCTCAACGTCTCCTACGACATCTCCCGCGAGCTGTTCACCGCCGTGAACCAGGCCTTCGTGCCGGCCTGGAAGGAGAAGACTGGGCAGGCGCTGACCGTGAACCAGAGCCATGCCGGCTCCTCGCGCCAGGCCCGTGCCATCCTGGAAGGGCTGGAGGCCGACGTGGTCACCTTCAACCAGGTGACCGACGTCGAGGTGCTGGCAAAGGGCGGCTTCGTCGCCAAGGACTGGCAGAAGAAGTTCCCCAATGCAGCGTCGCCCTACTTCTCCTTCCCCGCCTTCCTGGTGCGCGCGGGCAACCCCAAGGGCATCAAGGACTGGTCGGACCTGGTGCGCGACGACGTGAAGGTGGTCTTCCCCAATCCGAAGACCTCGGGCAACGCGCGCTACACCTACCTCGCCGCCTATGCCTTCGCGCTGGAGCAGGCCAAGGGCGACACCGCCAAGGCCGACGCCTTCGTGAAGAAGCTGCTGGCCAACGTGCCGGTGTTCGACACCGGCGGGCGCGCCGCCACCACCACCTTCGTGGAGCGCGAGATCGGCGACGTCCTCGTCACCTTCGAGGCCGAGACCCGGACCATCGAGGACCTCTACAAGGACCGCAAGCTGCAGACCGTGATCCCCTCCGTCAGCCTGCTGGCGGAGTTCCCGGTGGCGGTGGTGGACAAGGTGGTGGACAAGCGCGGCTCGCGGGCCGCCGCCACCGCCTATCTCGACTTCCTCTATTCGCCCGCCGGCCAGACCATCGCCGCCAAGTCCTATCACCGGGTGGTGGATCCGAAGGTGGCCGAGGCGTTCAAGGAGCAGTTCCCGCCGGTGCGCCTGGTGAAGGTCGAGGACGTGTTCGGCGGCTGGGACAAGGCCCAGGCCGAGCACTTCGCCTCCGGCGCCAAGCTCGAACAGTCCTTCACCGCCCGCTGAGCGGCAGGCAGAGCGGCCCGGGCCCCGGCGGCCCGGGTTCAGCAAGAGGGTCGCGTTCTGCGGCCTTCATCCAAGAGCGTCACAGCGGGTCTCACGCATCTTGCGCGAGGCCCGTTTTGGCGTGTGAGCCGTCCAAGTAGCCGCGGCGAAGGGCCGGATGCGTCAGGTCTCCACCAGCCCGGTGCTGTCGCCGGAGGCCGCGGAATCCGGCCGGCCGTGGGGCTTGGCCAGGTATTCGCCCGAGCGCATCTCCCTGAGCCGCGACACGGTGCGGGCGAACTCGAACGCCTCGGTGCCGTCGGCCCCCACATACAGCTCCTCGGGCTCGGCGTCGGCGGAAGCGATGAGCTTCACATTGGCATCGTAGAGCGTGTCGATCAGCGAGATGAAGCGCTTGGCCTCGTTGCGCTGGTCGGGCCGCATCACCGGGATGTGCTCGATCACCAGGGTGTGGAAGGTCCGCGCCAGGGTCAGGTAGTCCGGATTGGGCCCGAGCGCGGCCTCGCACAGATCGGCGAAGCCGAACCGCGCCGCCCCCTGCCCGGCGGCGGGCACCACCAGATGCCGGCCCTTCAGCTCGATCACGTTGCGCGCGCCGCCGGAGGGCCCGGCGAGCCGTCGCCACGCCGCCGCCACCGCCGCATCCGCATCGGCGCCGAGCGGGGTGTGCCAGGTGCTCATCCCCTCCAGCTTCTCCATCCGGTAGTCGGTGCGCGAGTTCAGCGTCATCACCTGCATGCGCTGCTCGATGAGGGCGATGAAGGGCAGGAACAGCGCCCGGTTGAGGCCGCCGGCATAGAGGTTCTGGGGGGCCACGTTGGAGGTCGCCACCACCACCACGCCGTCGGCGAACAGCTTCTCGAACAGCCGCCCCAGGATCATGGCGTCGGCGATGTCGGTGACGTGGAACTCGTCGAAGCACAGGAGGCGCGCCTCGTCGGCGAGGGCGGCGGCCACCAAGGCGATGGGGTCGCTGCCCTTGCGCTCGCCGGACTTCTGCGCCTGCCGCTCGCGGAAGATGCGCTCGTGCACGTCGCCCATGAAGGCGTGGAAATGCGCCCGCCGCTTGCTGCGCGCGGGCAGCGCCTCGTAGAAGAGGTCCATGATCATGGTCTTGCCGCGCCCGACCTCGCCATAGACGTAGAGGCCCCGTGGCGGAGCGGCGGGCGCGCGCTTCTGGAACAGCCAGCCCAGCGCCGAAGATTTCTGCGCCAGCGAGCGCTGATGCAGCACATCCTCCAGCTCGGCGAACGCGCCGATCACCGCCGCCTGGGCCGGATCCTCGGAGAGGTCCCCCGCAGCAAGCCGCGCCGCGTAAAGATCGCGTACCCGCACCGGCACCCGCCTTCCCCCGCCTACCCCGCCCCCGCCGGCATCCCGTGCCGGCGCGATGGCGCGCCCCCACCGCCCAATGTCCCGCGCCGGATCCACCGACGAGAGGGGTGGATCCGATCGGATCCGGCCCCCTCACCCGCCGGGCACAGCCGCGCACCGCCCTGGAGAACGGGCGCCGAATGCTGCATCGCGGCTACGGCAGAACAATCAGAAGGCGCATTTGCGCATCTCGCACAGAAGCCGGAATGCTCTAGAGCGTTTCCTGATCGGAGGGAACATCCGATCGAAAGGGCGACGCACCGGAAGCACAATTGAATACCGCGCCCGCCGCCTTGGATGACGGCAGCGAGTCCTGCGGACGCGCCCGGCAGCGAATGGCCCGCTTGCGCCCGCCGGCGCCGGGGCGGCTGGACAGCGCGGGCGAACCGTGAATTCCTGCGCCCTCCCCGGCGTCCGCGGACGCCAGAGCGAGGCCGCCGCCGCCGATGCCCGAGCCCGATCCCGCCCCTTCGCCGGCTTCCACGTTCGTTCCGCTCACCGCGCGCATCGGCTCATGGCTCGCCCGGCACGATCCGGGCGGCATCGACACCAACCGCGCGCTGCACCTGGGCGCGGCGATCGGGCTGATCATCGTGCTCGGGTTCGTCGCCGGGATCTGGCTGCCCGCCAACATGGACGTGCCCTTTCCGCTGATGGCGGGCACCGGCGCGCTGGTGAGCATCAACGCGGTGCCGGCCGCGGACCGGCGCACCGAGCTGCGCACCTTCGCCCACGTCTTCGCCCTGAACACCGCCTGCCTCGCCGTGTTCATCCTCATCGGGCCGGGCGAAGGCCCGGCCAACGACATGGTGCAGAAGCTGCTGCTGGTGCCCCTCACCTTCGCGGCGCTGCTGCTGCGGCGCTACGGCATGCCGGGCCAGCGGCTGGGCATCGCGCTGGTGGTGGTGGCGAGCGTCGGCACCATCCTGGCCCCCACCCGGATGGAGGCCGCGATCCTGCTCCTCGCCTTCTGGATCGGCGTCCTGATGGCGGTGGGCCTGCGCCGCTCGCCGTGGCGGCCCTCGGCGGTGGAGGCCTTCATGGCCACCATCCACGACATGCAGGCGAGCGTCGCCAACTACCTGCGGGAGATGTCCGACGCGGTGCGCGCCGGCCAGCCCTTCCCGCCCGAGAAGGCGAGGCAGCTGGAGGCGCTGCGCACCCGGGTGTGGAACGCGCTCGCCAACGCCACCGCCGAGGCGCCGGAGGCACGGGCGGATTTCGAGGCCCTGCGGGTGAAGGTCTACCGGCTGCGGGTGGCGGTGCAGCTCCTCGCCACCTGCATTCCGCAGGATGGCCCCAGGGACGTCGCCAAGGCGGGCGCAAGCGCCGAAGCCCCCTCCGGGGCCACGCCCGGCGAGGGCCTTCAGGCGGCGCCGGCCTTTCAGGCCGAACCGAAGTTCGCCCATCCCTGGGCCAGGGGCCGCCCGCGGCGCCGGCCGGCGCCCAAGGTGAGGCGTCCGCCCGGGGAGCGCTGGCGCGATCCCTTCGCCGCCGTCGCCGACCACCTCGCCCGCTGGCTGGAGGACATCGACGCCGACGACGTCCACTCCCAGGACCGCTTCGCCCGCGCCGTCGCCCGGATCCGCGTGATGGCCTTCTCGGCCGAGATCACACCGGCGGCGCGCTTCGCCCTGATGCGCGCGCTCACCGCGTTCGACCGGCTGGACCTGGTGATCGGCGGCATCGAGCAGACCGAGAGCGCCCCCTTCCCGCCGCCGCATCCGGAAGCGCAGGGACGCCCCGAGCCGCGGACGGCCATCATCCCCTTCCTGGTGCCGGGCCCGGATGGACGCCGCGTCCTTTCGGCGCCGGCGCGGGTGGCGGTGCAGGGAGCCATCGCCGCCGGCCTCACCACCGCGCTGGATTTCGCCGTCGGCCTCAGCCACGCCTACTGGGCGACGATGACGGTGATGTTCGTGATGGGCAACAGCGTGGGCGAGACCTATGTCCGCGCCCGCTACCGGTTCGTGGGCACCCTCGTGGGCGTGCTGGTGGGCATCGCCTTCCTGTTCCTGGTGGGCGACCGGCTGCTGCTGCTGGCCCTGCCCTGCACCGCGGCGCTGGCGGTGTCGGTGGTCACCGCCCGCGACCGCTACGACATCTCCTCGGCCGCCGTCGGCTTCTCGGTGGTGCTGGGGCTGCACATCATCACCGGGCTCGACACCGAGGGCATGCTGGCGCGGATCTACGAGACCGCCATCGGGGCGCTGGTGGCGCTGGCGGTGTCGTGGTTCGTGCTGCCGGTCTACCTCGCCGACGGGATAAGGCCGCAGGTGAAGGCGCTGCTGGGGCGCTGCCGCGCCGCCTTCGCCAGCTGGTGGCCCCATGACGGCGACCGGGTGTCGTCGGCGGCGCTGATGCGCGAGTTGCGCGCCCTCGGCGAGCGGCTGCCCCATGCCTCGGCCGAATCCATGTTCGGCCATTCCGCGGGCGACCTCGCCAACATCATCTCCACCCTCGACGTGCTGCTCACCTATCTCGCGCTGATCGAGGACAATTCCCAGCGGCTGGCGAGCGTGCCGCCGCAAGAGGAGATCGTCGCCGCGGTGGTCGCCGCCCGGGCGCGCACCCTCGCCACCTTCGACATGGCGCTCGGCGACAACGCCCCCGAGGGCCCCGCGGAACCCGCTCCCGCCCTCGATGCGGCGATCTCCACCGTCCTGGATCTGGCCGACGATCCGGACGTGGCGAACGCCCTGCCCCTGGTGGCCGACTATCTCGCCTATTCGGACACCGTGCTGCGGCCCCTGCGCGAGCTGGCGGTCGCCCTCACCGACCAGTCGCCCTGGCAGATGGAGAAGACGATCACCGGCGGCGCGCTGGAGGGCGAGGCCGCCGCCCGGGCGTGACCGGGCGCATCGCCCGAAGGGTCAGCGCAGCGGCTTGAAATGCTTGGAGAGCTTCAGCCCCTGCCCCTGGTAGTTGGAGCGCAGGTCGGCGCCGTAGAGCACCTCCGGCCGGCCGGCCATGCGCTCGTAGACGAGGCGGCCGACGGTCTGGCCGTGCTCCAGGATGAAGGGCACCTCGCGCGAGCGCACCTCCAGCACCGCCCGCGCGCCGCGCCCGCCCGCATCGGCCGAGCCGAAGCCGGGATCGAAGAAGCCGGCATAGTGCACCCGGAACTCGCCCACCAGCGGATCGAACGGCACCATCTCGGCGGCATAGTCGGCCGGAACGTGCACCGCCTCCCGCGAGGCGAGGATGTAGAAGGCGCCCGGATCCAGCACCAGGCCGGGCGTGCCGCCGCCCTGCCGCAGCCGGATCGGCTCCCAGAAATCCTCCACGTCGAGGGCGCCCACCTTGTCCATGTCGACGACGCCCGAGTGGCGCTTGGCGCGGAAGCCCTGCACCCCGCCCAGCGCCGCCCCGGCGAGGTCCACCCCCAGGGCGATGCCGCCGCTGGCGACGTCCGGCACCGCCGCATCCACCAGGCATTCGGCCGCCTGCAGATTCAGCAGCTCCAAATCATTGAGCCGCGAGACGCCGCGGCGGAAGCGCACCTGCGACAGCCGCGAGCCGGTGCGCACCAGGATCGGGAAGGTGCGCGGCGACACCTCCAGATAGAGCGGGCCGCGATAGCCGGCCGGGATGGTGTCGAAGGCCCGCGCGCCATCGGTGATGACGCGCACGAACACGTCCAGACGCCCGGTGGAGCTCTTCGGATTGGCGGCGGCGGCAAGGTCCGCCGGCAGCTTCAGGCGCTCGAACAGCTCCACCAGGTAGACGCAGCCGGTCTCAAGCACCGCACCGTTGCTGAGGTCGAGCTTGTGCAAGGCGAGGTCTTCGAGGCGCTGCTGCACCGGCACCCCGGCCCCCGGCAGGAAGCTGGCGCGGATCCGCCACGCGACGTTGCCCAGCCGCAGGTCGAGGCTCGCCGGCTGGATCTGGTCGTCGTCGAGCCGTCGCCGGCAGGCGATGACGCCTTGCGCCTTCAGGGCGGCAATGGCCTCTGCGGGCAGGATCCCCGGCTTTGGATGTTCGGCCACGCGCGCCCCCGTTCCGGTTTCCCGCTCAATTCGTTCGATTTAACGGACGAAACCCTTGACGCCGCCCGCCGCGCGGAGTCTTAGTGCCGCACCGGCGCGGAGCCTGCGTCAAGAGGCTTGAATTCCCGGTTAACCCCCTCCGGCCGCGCCCGGGCCCACGCCCGCGCGGCCGTGCTCTTCGGAGACGGATATGTCGTCCCCCGTCAAGCCCGGTTTCGTCGCCCGTGACCCCGCCACGCTGCATCCGGAAACCCGGCTTGTCCATGGCGGCACCATGCGCTCGGCGTTCGGGGAGACGTCGGAGGCGCTGTACCTCACCCAGGGCTTCGTCTACGACGACGCCGAATCCTGCGAGGCCCGCTTCAACGGGACCGATCCGGGCTTCGTCTATTCGCGCTATTCCAACCCGACGGTGGCCATGTTCGAGCAGCGGATGGCGCTGCTGGAGGGCGCCGAGGAGGCGCGGGCCACCGCTTCCGGCATGGCCGCGGTGAACGCCGCTCTGCTGTGCCAGCTGAGGGCCGGCGACCACGTGGTGGCGGCGCGGGCGCTGTTCGGCTCCTGCCGCTGGATCATCGAGGATTTCCTGCCGCGGTTCGGCATCGCCATCACCCTGGTGGACGGCACCGACCTCGACGCCTGGCGCGCCGCGATGCGGCCCGGCGTCACCAAGGTCTGCTTCCTGGAGAGCCCCACCAACCCGACGCTGGAGATCATCGACATCGCCGCGGTGGCCGACATCGCCCACGCCGCCGGCGCGATGCTGGTGGTGGACAACGTGTTCGCCACCCCGCTGCTGCAGAGCCCGTTCGCGCTCGGGGCGGACGTGGTGGTCTATTCCTCCACCAAGCACATCGACGGCCAGGGCCGCTGCCTCGGCGGGGTGATCCTGTCGTCGAAGGCCTTCGTCACCGATCACCTGCAGGTCTTCCTGCGCCAGACCGGGCCGTCGCTGTCGCCGTTCAACGCCTGGGTGATGCTGAAGGGACTGGAGACGCTGCACCTGCGGGTCGCCCGCATGCAGCAGAGCGCCGTGGCCATCGCCGACGCCCTCGCCGGCGAGGCGAAGGTCACCCGGGTGATCTATCCCGGCCGGGATGACCACCCGCAGGCGGCCCTGGCGCGGCGGCAGATGAGCGGCGGCGGCACCCTCGTCACCTTGGTGGTGGATGGCGGCAAGGAGGCGGCGTTCCGCTTCGTGAACGCGCTGCGGCTGATCCGGATCTCCAACAATCTGGGCGACGCCAAGAGCCTTGTCACCCATCCCGCCACCACCACCCACCAGCGATTCACCCCCGAGGTGCGCGCCGACATGGGCATCAGCGACGGCCTGCTGCGCCTCTCGGTGGGGCTAGAGCATCCCGACGACCTGATCGCCGACCTCGAGGCCGCGGTGGCGCAGGGCTGAGGCCCGCCCGCCCCTCGCGACGGGTTGCGCGCGGGGGGGCAGCAGGTTCACTCTCTGCCCGGGCGGGGGATCGGCTCCCGCGAGGCAGGGAGCTTGAGCGGGTATGTACCGCGCCACGACCCGGGAGATCCAGGTGACCGCGACGCCGCGCTACGTGGCCGAGCGGTCCGAACCCGATCAGAGCCGTTATTTCTGGGCTTACACCATCGAGGTTTCGAATCTCGGCCGCGAAACCGTGCAATTGAAGGCACGTCACTGGGCCATCACCGACGCCAACGGACACACCGAGGAAGTTCACGGTGCCGGCGTGGTCGGCGAGGAGCCGCTGTTGCCGCCCGGCGGGCGGTTCGAATATACGAGCGGAGTGCCGCTGAACACGGCGACCGGAATCATGAGCGGAAGCTACGACATGCTGACCGAGAGCGGAGAGCGCTTTAGCATCGAGGTGCCGGCGTTCTCGCTCGACGTCCCGGACGTCCGGCGCGTGCTGAACTGATCCGGCGCGGAGCGCCGCCGTGGCCACAGGGGGCCTGCCCACCGTAGAGGACCGACGCCTGTCGGTTCTCGACCTGCGTCCGGTGGCGGCCACGCTCGGCATCCTCCTGACCATTCTCGGCGCCAGCATGCTGGTGCCGGCGGCGGTGGACATCGCCAACCGCTCCGGCGGCCACGGCGCCTTCGTCGGCGCCTCTGCGGTCACCATCTTCGTCGGCGTGCTGCTGTGGATCTCCGGCCGCTCCGCCGAGGTGCAGAAGCTCGATCTCCGGCAGGCCTTCCTGCTCACCTCCTCGGTGTGGGTGGTGCTCACCATCTTCGCCGCCCTGCCGCTGATCTGGGGGCCCTCGCGCCTCAGCGTCACCAAGGCGCTGTTCGAGAGCATGTCGGGGCTCACCACCACCGGCGCCAGCGTGATGAGCGGCCTCGACGCGCAGCCTCCCGGCATCCTGTTGTGGCGCACGCTGCTGCACTGGTTCGGCGGCATCGGCATCATTGGCCTCGCCATCGCGGTGCTGCCGGTGCTGTCCATCGGCGGCATGCAGCTCTTCCGCACCGAATCCTCGGACAAGTCCGAGAAGTTCCTGCCCCGGGCCGGCGACATCGCCAAGGGGCTGCTGATCGCCTACCTCATCCTCACAGCCGTCTGCTTCGCCAGCTACCTGGGCGCCGGCCTCAGCCCGTTCAACGCGGCGACGCTGGCCATGTCCACCATGTCCAGCGGCGGCTTCGCCAATTCGGACTACTCGCTCAAGGTGTTCGACAATTCGGCGGTGGACTATGTGGCGATCGTGTTCATGCTCGCCGCCTCCCTGCCCTTCCCACTCTATGTGCGGGCGCTGCAGGGGGACGTGAAGCGCTTCTTCACCAATCCGGAAGTGCGGATCTTCTTCACCGTCGTCACGGTGTTCACCCTCGCCTCGTTCGTCCAGCAGACCTTCCAGGGCATCGCGTCCGGGGAGACCGCGTTCCGCGGGGCGTTGTTCACCGTCGCCTCGCTGATCTCCTCGGCCGGCTTCATGTCGGTGGACTACACCCACTGGGGCGCGACCTCGGATGCCCTCTTCTTCGTGCTGATGTTCATCGGCGGCTGCACCGGCTCCACCGCCGGCGGCCTCAAGGCGCTGCGTGTCGCCATTCTCGCCAAGGCGCTGCGCCAGCACCTCAAGCGCATCACCTTCCGCAACGGCGTCTTCCCGCTGCGCTATGGTGGGGCGCCGGTGGCCGACGACGTGGTGGCCTCGGTGCTGAGCTTCGTCGGGCTGTTCTTCCTCACCTTCCTGCTGGTGGGGGTGGCGCTCAGCATGATGGGGCTCGACCTCACCACCGCTTTCTCGGCGTCGGTGAGCTGCCTGTCGAACGTGGGGCCGGGCCTCGGGCCGGTGATCGGGCCGTCGGCCAATTACGGCACCCTGCCCGATCCGGCACTGTGGCTGCTCACCGTCACCATGATGCTCGGGCGGCTGGAGATTCTCACCGTGCTGGTGCTGTTCCTGCCCCGCTTCTGGGCGAGGTGAGGCGAAAGCCGGTCCCGGGCCCGCCGCTGTCCAGGGCCTGCGCGATGGCGGCGCCTTGCCACCCGTCCTTTACCGGACATTTCGCATGGGGACGGGCGACGGACCGCCCCATCCCCCAGCGGCGCGCAACCACCCTGCCGCTTTTGACGGCATTCGGCCCGCCGTTATTTCGCGAAAATTTCCTGGAATTAAATTGAATGCCGGAATCTTGCGCAGAATGCGCCTAATCCCTATTCTCCATAGGCAATAAGGAGACCCACAATGTCTCGATTCCACCTTCCCACCGTCGATGATGCCCCTGCGGAAGCCAAGGACCTCCTGGCCGCCGCCGAGAAGCGGAACGGCTACCTGCCCAACCTGCTCCGGGTCCTGGCGAACGCTCCCGTGGCCCTGGAGACGTACCTGACCGTCTCCGGCATCAACGCCCGCGCCTCGCTCTCCCTCGCCGAGCGCGAGACGGTGCAGATCACCGCGGCGGCCACCCATGGCTGCGGCTTCTGTGTCGCCGGCCATACCGCCATCGCCACCAAGCAGGCCGGCCTCGATGCCGCGACGGTGGATGCGCTGCGCGGCCTCGGCCACCTTCCCGATGATCGCCTCGAGGCGGTGGCGGTGTTCACCAAGGCGGTGATTGCCGGTCGTGGCCGCGTCTCCGACGCCGAGCTCGACGCCTTCCGTGCCGCCGGCTTCTCGGACCAGGCGGCGCTCGAGGTGGTGCTGGGCGTGAGCCTCGCGACCCTCTGCAACTTCGCCAACAATCTCGGCGCCCCGCCGCTCAACGCCCAGCTCGAGCCCTATCGCTGGGACGGCCCTTCCGCGGTCGCGGCGGCATGAGCCAGATTGACCCCGCGCTGGCGCACTGGCTCGACAGTGCCGCCGGCAGCCTCGACACCGAGACCGGGCGCGCCGGCGAGGTGCTGACGCGCCTCGCCGCGGGCGGCGTGCTGAGCCTCGGCATCGCGCCGGCCGACGGCGGCGCGGGCGGCACCGTGAGCGATGCCGTCGAGGCCATCGCCGCCGTTTCCGAGCGCTCCATGGCGGCCGGCTTCGTCTTCTGGGGTCATCGCGCCTACGTCGAATACCTGCTGCACAGCACCAACCGGTCGTTGCGCGAGAAATTGCTGCCGGACCTCATCGCCGGCCGCCTCGCCGGGGCGACGGGCCTCTCCAACGCCATGAAGTTCCTGTCCGGGCTCGAGGACCTGCAGATCACCTCGACCCCGCGGGGCGACGGCTTCACCCTCGATGGCAAGATGGCGTGGGTCACCAACCTGCGGCCGGAAGGCTTCCATGTGGCCGCCGCGGTTTCCGGTGGCGCGAGCGGCGCCTTCATCGCCTCGCTGGCCCACGACGATCCCGGCCTCGTGCGCTCCGCGGATCTGGAGCTTCTCGGCATGCGCGGCACCAATACGGCCGCGGTGCAGATCGACCATGTGGACATTTCGCCGGAGCGGATCATCGCCGGCGATGCCGCGGCGTGGCTCCCGCGGGTGCGCCCGAGCTTCCTCGGCCTGCAATGCGGCATGTCCATCGGGCTCGCCCGGCGCACGCTGCGCGAGGCGAAGGCCTGCCTGGGCTCGGGGCGGCATGCCCTGGCCGAGCCGCTGGCCGACATTTCAGGCCGCCTGCACCAGCAGGAAGCCGCGCTGCACGACGGATTGAGGAGCGGCGCCTTCCAGGGCGCGCCGGCGGCGCTGTTCAACATCCGCATCGCCCTGGCCGAGATCGTCGCCGAGGCTGTCGGGCTGGAGTTGCAGGCGGCCGGCGGGCGGGCCTACCTCGCCCGCCCCGGCGCGGGCTTCGCCCGTCGCTGGCGGGAGGCGGCTTTCGTGCCGGTCATTACCCCTAGTCTCGTGCAGCTGAAAACCGCGCTGGCCGCCCAGCGCGAGAGCGCCGCATGAGCCCTCCCGTCCTGTCCGCGCATGGCATCGCGCTTAGCTATCCCGGCGCGTCTCAACCCGTGCTGGAAGATTTCGATCTCGCCATCCAGCCGGGGGAGGTGGTGGCGATCCTCGGCCCGAGCGGG
>CALMSN010000104.1 GCA_937872325.1 uncultured Xanthobacter sp.
GCCGAACTTCTTCGACAGCGGCCACTCGGCCCCCCCGCAATCGACCAGCACGCGGCAAAACACGCGCGCGCCCGGCGCCGAGCGGGCGAGCTTCTGCAACTCGGCCTCGCTGTCGAAGGCGAACAGGCGGACGCCATTCTGGTGCGCCCAGGCGATGTCCTTCTCCTTCTTGATGGTGTTGCCGAAGGAGACACGCTCGGTGCCGACACCCTGCGCCATGCACAGCTCGATCTCACCGCGCGAGGCGGTGTCGAAATACGAGCCGAGCTTGCCCAGCCGCGCGAGCACCTCGTTCGCCGGGTTGGCCTTCATGGCGTAGAAGATCTTCGCCTGCGGCAGGAGTTCGCGCATGCGGCGGAAGTTGAACTCGACGACGTCGAGATCGACCACCAGGCACGGGGTCTCAGGCTGCTTGTCGGCGAGGAAACGTCGGATGCGGTCGGTCATTTCTAAAGAACCAGTCTCAGACGGAGTGCGAAGGATTGCGTCCCAGCGCCAGGCGCCAGAGCACAAGAGACCAACACTCCCGGGTCATCCCAATGGATGCCTTACCGGGAGCGGCACATACTCGAGAGAGGGTTCTTCCGACCCAACAACACGCCGTAGCCCGAAGGCTCGAGCGTGAAGGTCAAACCGACAATAGGCGGGTGCTTCCGCCCCGCACGGATCGTATGCATGACAAAGGTCCCTTTCGGAGCCGGTCTTTAGCCGGCATTTCCAAGAAGGACGCTTTCCGTCGTTGCATAACCACAATGGGCCATAGGCACGTGCGTGGGCGTCTGGGTTTGGTAAATACGCTCATTGCGCCGCGACGCAAGTGAGAATCGACTCAGCTTTGGATCTTTTTTCCACTCACGTGGCGCAATCGCCACACCTCGCGCGCTCAGTCGCCGCTCGCTGTGGCCTTGACGGCAGGCAGGCGGATCGCCGCTGCGAGTCCGGTCAGCACCACGAGCAGCAAGGCTGCACAAGCCAGCGACCAGGCGGTGCCGACCGCGAGCAGCAGATCGAACCAGATCTGATTGCCCCAGACGCCGGCCTGATGAAGCGGCCAGAAGCCGGCCCAGCCGCCGCCGACGAAATCCTTCACCGCGTACTTGGCCAGCGCCCCGCCGCTGAACGGCAGGCCGGCGAGGCTCAGGCACAGCAGCGCGGTCACCGCCGGCACCACCCGCCCGGCGGAAGGCCCGCCCAGCGCCATGACGCCGATGGCGAGGAACATGCCGCCCTTCAGCAGCACGTGGTTGGCGCCGTAGAAGGCGATGGGCGCCGCCGCCTCGGCCGCGCCGGCGGCAAGCGCGGCGCCGGCCACCGCGCCGATCACCCCCATCTGGCTCACCGTGGAATAAGCGAGGATGGTCTTCGGCCGGCTCTGGGCGAGGCCCACCACGACGCCGTAGAAGGCGGTGAGAAGGCCCATCGCCAGCAGCGCCATGCCGAAGCCCGGAGTGGGCATGTCGAGGGGCAGGAAGCGCAGCAGCCCAATCACCCCCGCCTTCACCAGGATCCCGGAGGAGAGGGTCGCCGCCGGCACCGGCGCGGCGGAATGGGCGAGCGGCATCCACACATGCAGCGGCACGAGGCCCATCTTCAGGCCGAAGCCGCAGATAATGCTCACCAGGATCGCGCCCGCATAGGGCGAGGCCGGCAGCAGGCTCGCCACCTCGTCGAGGCGCGGATTGGCGTCGGCGCTGCCCGCCGCCAGCGCCACCAGCGCGAACAGGACGAAGGCCTCGCTCACCACGGTCAAGGTGAGGTAGACGGCGCCGGCATGGCGCGCCTCGGCGGTGTCGCGATGGGTGGTCATGCCATAGGCGGCCAGACTCAGCAGCGAGAAGGCGAGGTAGAAGCTGGCGAAATCCGCCACCAGGAACACCCCCTGACTGCCGGCGAGCGTCAGCAGCCACCACAGGCTGAAGGCGGGGCGGCGCGGATCGTCCTTGAGGTACGCCGCCGCATAGGCCCCCGCCGCCATCCACAAAAGGGAGGAGGCGCCGAGCAGCAGCGCCCCCGGCCCGTCGAGGGCGAGGGTGAGGCGCATGGGCGCCGGCCCCGCCGCCTCGGTGCCCAGCGGCACGAACAGCGCGACGAGCAGCCCCGGCAGAGGCGCCAGCCACAACAGCCGCGGCGCCGCCCGCCGGCCGGCGGGCAGGATGCCGGCAAGCGCCAGCACGAACGGAAACAGCGGAGCGAGGAGCAGGAGGGCGGTGCTCATCTGCCGCTCCCGGGCTGGACGATGACGGGGGCCGGGCAGCCGATCCCGTCGGCCAGTTCGCTCGCCCCGCTTCGGAGCGCAACGACCGCCCGGGCGTACGCCGGCGCGATGCCGGCACGAGCGCCCTGCGGAGCGGCGACGAGCGGCCGGGGACGGGCAGCGCCGGCACGAGCACACCGCCGGGCTGCGCGCAACGGGGCAGTTGGCGCATTCCCATCTCGCGCGTGGCAGTGCAAGCGCGGCAACGGCGCCGAGCCCCCGGCACGGCAGGGGATGCCGGAAACTGCGCTCATTGCACCGCCTCCGCCCAGGCGCCGGGCCGGCCGATAGCGAGGAACGGGCTCGGCTCCAGCGGCAGGAAGCCCAGCGCCACCGCGCCCAGCGCCAAAGCCAGGGCCACCATCTCCCGCCCGCGCGATACCGGCGTGATCTCCAGCGGGCGATCGGGTGCCTGCAAAGCGGGCACGATGACCTTCAGCACGTAGCCGGCCGCCAGCAGGCCACCGGCCATCACCACCGCGACGATCCACCAGGCCTGCTGGCCGACGGCCGCGGTCAGCAGCATCACCTTGGCGGTGAAGCCGCCGGAGGGCGGCAGGCCCATGAGCGAGGCGCCGCCGAGGGCGAAGGCGAACAGGCTCACCGGCAGCGCCCGCCCGACGCCGCGCAGGCCGTCCATCCGGTCATGGCCGAGGGCCTCGTAGATCAGCCCGGCCGCCATGAACATGGCCGCCTTGGAAAAGGCGTGGGAGACCAGGTGGATCGCCCCCGCGGTCAAGGCGAGGCCGCCGTCGGCCGCCCCCGCCGCCAGCGGGACGACGAGGCAGAGGTAGCCGATCTGCGCCGCTGTGGAATAGGCGATCATCAGCTTCAGCCGCTTCTGGCCGAGGGCGAACAGGCCGCACAACAGGATGGCCCCTGCCCCGCAGGCGGCGATCAGCGGCCCGGCGGCGAAGGCCAGCGTCTGCGGCGCCAGGTCGAGCCACAGCCGCAGCAACAGGAAGAGCGGCGCCTTGATCACCACCGCCGACAGCATGGCGCTGGCTGCCGCCGGCGCCCCGGCATGGGCCGGCGGCAGCCACAGATAGAAGGGAAACAGCGCCGCCTTGGCCATCAGCCCGACGCTCATCAGCGCCAAAGCCAGCATCAGCGCCGGCGGCGAGCGGGCCTCCACCGCGACCCGGCCGGCGATCAGCAGGATATCGAGGGTGCCGTAGAGGCCGTAGATCAGCACCACGCCCAGCAGGTAGAGCGCCGAGCCGAACAGGGCATAGAGCAGGTAGCGCAGCGCCGCCTCGTACTGCGCCGGCCTGCCGTCGAGGCAGACCAGCGGCACCGCGGCGAACGTGAGCAGCTCCAGCGCCACGAACAGGGTGAACAGGTCCTCCGCCGTGAAGGCGAGGTTGAGCGCGCAGGCCGCCGCCAGCACCAGCGGCCAGAAGACCGGCGGCATGCGCGGCCGCGCCGCCCCGATGCCGGTCATGGCGAAGAGGCCGGTGGCGAGCAGCGCTGCGGCGGTCATCGCCAGCATCAGCGCCGAGAAGCCGTCGGCCCGCAGCGCCACCCCGAGCGGCGGCGCCCAGCCGCCGATGAAATAAGCCACCGCCGCGCCGCTGCCCGAAACTTCCGCGGCAATGGCCAGCGCGCCGATCAGCCCCAGCGCGAGGAGCCCGAGCGCCAGCCGCTCGGCGATCCGCGCGCCGAGGAAGAAGAAGGGCAGGAAGCCGAGGAGCGGCAGCACCACCACCAGCACCAGCAGCGCCCCGGCGAGGGTCGGCGGCGGCGCGGCGATCATGGGCAGGCTCATGAGGGGCCTCCCGGGGTGTCGGAGGGCGCCTTGCCCTCCTCCGCCGAGGCGGCGGCGAGCCGGTTCAGCAGCGCCACGGCGAGCGCGGTGGCGGAGAAGGCGACGACGATGCCGGTGATGACCAGCGCGTGGGGCACCGGATCACCGCCGAAGCCGCCATCCGCGCCGCGCCGGGCCACCGCGCCGAACACCAGAAACATGCCGCCGCCCAGGATGTTGAAGGCGAGCACGCGCTTCAACCCGTCGCTGCCGACGATGAGGCCGTAGAGCCCGATCGCCACCAGAGCCGCGCCGCCGAGGCCGATGAGGGGCGCCGCGCTCACGATGCGTCCGCTCCCGGCCGGTCGGCGGCCTGCGGCCCGGCGGGGCCGAGCACCAGCAGGCCCAGCGTCACGCCGATGGACACCACGATCGCCGCCTCCACCACGATGATGACGGGCTTCTCGATCCCCTCGGGATAATCGAGGAAGCCGCCGGCCCAGACCCAGCCGGCAAGGCCGGTGGCGAGGAAGGCGAACGGCCCGGCCAGCACCAGCACGGCGAGCCCCGGCTGCTCCAGCCGCGGCAGCGGCGCGAGGCGGGCGAGCAGCAGCAGCACCCACATGGCGCCGAGCACCGCCCCGCCCTGGAAGGCGCCGGCCGGCACGTTCGCCCCGGCCCAGAACTGGTAGACGGTGACCAGCAGCCCCACCGGCAGCAGAAGCTGCGCCAGCAGCACCTGCGCCCCCGACGGCGTCATCCCGGACAGCGGCGCCGGGGTGCCGCTCCAGGCCCGCGCGCCGGTGCGGTCGGGGGCCAGGGCCCAGATGCCGACCAGCGCGAGCAGCAGCACCACCGTCTCCAGCAGCGTATCGAGGGCGCGGAAGACGATGAGCACGCCGGTGATGGGATTGCCGAGGCCGGTGGCCGGCAGATGCTCGGCCACCGCCAGCGCCAGGGAGGGCTGCGGCTTCGGCCAGGCCAGCACCGCCGCGGCGAGGAGGAGGAAGACGACGAGGCTCACCAGCGCCGCGAGGCCCTTGGTGACACGGCCCGGCCGCGCCTCCTGCTTGGCAGTGGCGGCGGCACCGGCGGCACGCAGCAGCACGAGGCCGGTGGCGCCGGAGCCCACCGCCACCTCGGTCAGCGCCACGTCCACCGCGGCGAGGCGCACCCACACCAGGGTGAGCACGATGCCGTAGGCGATGAAGGCGATCACGTCGGTGAGGGGATCGCGGCCGGTCACCACCTTCAGGGCGACCACGATGGCGAGCAGGATCAGCGCCGCATCGAAGAACAGGCTCACCGGCGGCCTCCGCCGCTGCGGCCCAGGGCCTGGGCGTATTCGGCGAGGATCTGCGCCACCGTGCCGGCGGCCACCTGCAGCAGCAGCCAGATCAGCAGCATCTTCACGGCCGCCAGCACGCTGCCGGCCTGCGGCAGCAGCCCGAGCACGACGAAGAACAGGCCCACATTGTCGGCCTTGGTCAGCCCATGCAGCCGGCTCAGCGGATCCGGCAGGCGGATGAGGCCGATGCTGCCGGCGGCGAAGAACACCAGCCCGGCCAGCAGGCACAGTACGGTAAAGATGTCGGCGGCGAGGCTCATGGCCGGCGCTCCCGGTGGGCGGAAGCCCCCTGCCCGCGGTCACGCTGCGCGGCGTCCGGCACGGCGATGCGGAAGGCGAGGGTGGCGAAGGCGGCCAGTATGGCCAGCAGCAGCGCCACGTCGAGCACCGCCGCATCGTCCATCGCCACCGCCAGCAGCAGCAGGATGGCGACCCCGGAGGTGCCCATGAGCTCGCCGGCCATCATCTGGTCGGCGGCCGCCCCTGCCCGCCACATGGCGAACAGCCCCGCGGCCGCCGCCAGCAGCAAGGCCAGGGCGGCGAAATAGAGGACGCCGCTCAGCGCCGCCTCACTCATGGGGCGGGGCTCCGCCGAAGGCACGGGCGAACACCTTTTCGTCGAAGGCGAGGTCGGCCGCGACGGGCATGGCGGTGTCGAGCGCGTGCAGTTCCAGCTCGCCCTCGCGATCGCGCAGCGGCACGGTGCCGGGCTGCAGGCTCACGCTGGCCCGCAGCGCCTGGCGCATCGGCCCAAGCGGCGTCTCGCACGGCACCGCGATCACCCCCGGCCGGATCGGCAGCGCCGGATCGAACACCCGCCGGGCGATGTCGAAGCCCGCCTCCACCGAGCGGCGCAGGAACCGGCCGGCGAACGCGAAGGCGCCGGCGGCGTCGAACCGGAAGGTGCCGGCCGGCAGGTAGCGCAGGCTGGCGAAGGCGCAGGCCAGCGCCGCGACCGCCCCCATCACGAGGTCCATCGGCCCCACCTGCCCGAGGGCAACCCAGGCGCCGAAGAGCAGCACGGTGCGCACCAGCAGCGCCTGCCGCGGCGCGGGCGAGGCGGCGGAGAGCTCGCTCATGGCCGGCTCCCCTCTCCGCCGCGACGCCGGGTCGCGGCGCGCCGGCCCACCGACCGCGAGGCGACAGCCAGCGGTACGATGGGATGCGAAGCGGTGAAATCGGCTGCCGGGCGGCGCGGCAGCCTCACTGCGGGCTCACGCCGGCCGGGGCAGGCCGGGGCAAGGAGAGCCGGGCAGGACATTGGAGGCATCGGGGTCCGCCGCAGGAGAAGCTGTCCTCTGTCTAGCTCTGACGCGGCGGCCATGCAACGCCAGCCCCTCGCGCCTTCCCCAGCGGCGCCGGCCGCGCCGCGCATGGCCTGCCAGAACCTTTGCCGGCGCATGCCGCGCACGGGCTGCTCGAACCTTGCCAGCACATGCCGCGCACGGCTTGCCTGCGCCGCGTTTTCGCGCCAAGTTCCGCCCGCCCGCAACCTGCCGGAGCCTGCGCCCACCGGATTTCCCGGCCCGGGCGGCAAGGTTTTCCCGGCGATGGCTCAAGCCGGCATTCCGCTCCGATTCGCCCAAGACGGGCGGACCGGACCTGCTCTAGAAGAGGTCAGACATGAGCGATCTTGTTGTTTTCGGATTCGACGGCGTGCACACCGCCGATGAGGTCCTGAACAAGCTCCGGTCCCTGCAGAAGGCACACCTGATCGACCTCGAGGACGCCTGCGTCGTCGAGCGCGACGCCGAAGGCGCGGTGCACATCAAGCAGGCGGTGAACCTGACCGCGCTCGGCGCGGCGCAGGGCGGCACCATGGGGGCGCTGTGGGGCGGCCTCGTCGGCCTGCTCTTCCTCAACCCGCTCGCCGGCATGGCCATCGGCGCCGCTGCCGGTGCCGGCGCCGGCGCGCTCTCGGGCTCGCTGACCGACTACGGCATCAACGACGACTTCGTGAAGAACCTCGGCGACACCATCCCCCAGGCCTCCTCGGCCCTGTTCGTGCTGGTGAAGAACGTGACCCTCGACAAGGTGATCCCGGAGATCGAGGCCTACAAGCCGCGGGTGCTGCAGACCTCGCTCTCCAACGAGGCCGAGACGAAGCTCAAGGACGCCCTGATCAAGGGCCAGGCCCCCGCCGCCGCGGAAGCCCCGCCGGCCGCCTGATCGTTCGCCTGGAAGACCAGCCGGGGCCATCGGGCCCCGGCATTCCGGCACCACTCCCGCCCGCACGGAGCCCCCTGCGGGAGGATGGCGCCCCGCCCCGGCAGCGGCACGCTGCGGGCAGTCACCTCGAGAAGACGTCTTTATTGAATGGACGTCAGGCGTGCGGCGCGGTCACCGCGAGGATCCGCTTTGCCACATAGACCGACACCGGCACCGCCAGCAGCGCGCCCACCGCGGCGACAATGGGGATGAGCCGCATGTCCTGCCCGCCCAGCGAGGGGAAGCTCAGCACTCCCAGGATGGCCGCGCCGGCGAAGGTGACGGACAGGATGGACCAGATGAGGATGGCGATCTTCAGCATTTTTCCAACTCCACAGCTGGCGCGTTGATACACCCTTCCCCAAGGGACACTCTTGACGACGATCAACTGTAGATTGACCTTTTTCAAGGCACCCGGCGCCTCCGGCCGCAGCGCTTCCGCGGCCTGACGCCTCAGCCGCCCCCCGGCCCGAGCACCGCGGCGCACAGGTCCTGCGCCGAGGCGAACACCCGCTCCACCCCGTGGGCCCGCAGCGCATCCGGATGCATGTAGCCCCACGGGACCGCGGCGAAGGCGATGCCGGCCCTTCGGGCGGCGGCGAAATCGCGGCTCTCGTCACCCACGGCCAGCGCCATGGCGGGGGAAACGCCGCTCTCCCGCAGCAGCCGCCGGAAAACCGTCGCCTTGCCGAACAACGATGTCCCGCAGCGATAGAAGGCGATGCGCGCGGCCAGCTCCGGCCCCAGCACATGGCGCACCGTGGCCTCGCGGTTGGAGGTGACCACCGCGAGCTCCACGCCCGCCGCATGCATCGCCCGCACCGCCTCATCCATGCCGGGAAAGAGCGGAAAGTCGTCCCGGGCCTCGGCGGCGCGGCGGCGCATGTGGCGGGCGATGAACGGCACCTTCCAGGACGGAATGCCGAGCCGGGCCAGCACCTCCCGCGCCCCGCAGCCGCGCAGCAGGTCCACCTCGTCCGGCGCCACGGCGCGAAAGCCGTAGCGCAGGGCCACCGAATTGAGGACGCTGGAAAACCACGGGAAGGTGTCGGCGAGCGTGCCGTCGAAATCCAGGATCACGAGCCGGCAGGCCGGCCGGTCCGGCGCCGCGGGCGATGAAGCCGCTTCATGGGTCATGGCAACACGCAATTCTGAGGGAAGAGCCAGCGGGCCGGAAGAGGCGCACCGCGATTGTCGCGCACGATGGCTTTCTCCGGGACCAGATGCGGGAACGGCGCCGCCCTTCGCCCGGATCCGGCGGCGCGTTCCTGAATAGGCGACGGGGGCGGCCTGCACCACCGCCCACCCGGCGCCCGATGCCGGACCGGCGCAGCACGGGAAGCTCGCTCCCTCAGCCGCGTCGCGATCCACCCGTGCCGGCCCGGCCGGACGGCCGCAGAGCCGCGCGAAGTGCCGCAGGACGCATCGGCTACGCAGGCGTCCGCCGCACCCTCGCACGGCCCGGACTTTCGTCGTATAGCTGGGGCTACCGAGAGGCGCCTCACCCGGGCGGACAGGGCTTGCGCCCCACGCCCCGCCCCAAGGCATCGCCCCACCGCACCGCCCCAACGCACCAGGGAGCCCAGCCATGGCCGCACTCCAGTCCTCCGCCCGGCCCGAAACCCCGTCCCTGCCCTTCCTGCGGGAGCAGATCCTGGTCGGCGGCGCCTGGGTGGCTGCCGATTCCGGCGCCACCATCGAGGTCCGCAATCCCGCCACCGGCGCCCTCATCGGCACCGTGCCCAATGCCGGCGCCGCCGAGACCCGCCGCGCCATCGAGGCGGCGGCCAAGGCGTTCCCGGCCTGGCGCGCCACCACCGCCGCCGCCCGCGCCGCCGCGCTGCACAAGCTCGCCGACTTGATCCAGCAGAATGCCGAGGACCTCGCGGTGCTGCTCACCACCGAGCAAGGCAAGCCGCTCGCCGAGGCCCGCGGCGAGATCGGGGCGTCCGCAGCCTACGTGCGCTGGTTCGCGGAAGAGGCGCGGCGGCTCTACGGGGAGGTGATCCCCTCGCCCTGGCCGAACCGCCGCATCATCGCCACCCGCGAGCCGGTGGGGGTGGCGGCCGCGGTGACGCCGTGGAACTTCCCCTCCTCCATGCTCTCGCGCAAGATCGGCGCGGCGCTGGCCGCCGGCTGCACCGTGGTGTGCAAGCCCTCGGAGCTGACCCCCTATTCCGGCCTCGCCTGGGGCACGCTGTCCGAGCAGGCCGGCATTCCGGCCGGTGTGGTCAACATCGTGGTGGGCGATGCCCCCGCCATCGGCGCGGAGATGACCTCCAACCCGCTGGTGCGCAAGGTCACCTTCACCGGCTCCACCCCGGTGGGCAAGCTGCTGATGAAGCAGTCCGCCGACACCATGAAGCGGATCTCCATGGAGCTCGGCGGCAACGCGCCCTTCATCGTCTTCGACGATGCCGACCTCGACCTGGCGGTGGAGCAGGCCATCGCCTCCAAGTATCGCAATTCCGGCCAGACCTGCGTCTGCGCCAACCGCTTCTACGTCCAGGCCGGGGTCTACGACGCCTTCGCCGAGAAGTTCGCCGCCGCCTCGCGCAAGCTGAAGGTGGGCAACGGGCTGGACGAGGGCGTGCTCGCCGGTCCGCTGATCGACACACGGGCGCTGGCCAAGGTGGAGCGGCTGCTGAAGGACGCCCTCGACAAGGGCGCCGAGGTGCTCACCGGCGGCAGGCAGCCGCCCCAAGGCGGCACCTTCTTCGAGCCGACCGTGCTGACGGGGGCCACCCAGGACATGGCCTTCGCCCGGGACGAGATCTTCGGCCCCATCGCCCCGCTGTTCCGGTTCGAGACCGATGCCGAGGCCATCGGCTACGCCAACGCCACCGAATACGGCCTTGCCGCCTACATCTTCACCCGCGACCTGGGCCGCGCCTTCCGGGTCGGCGAGGCGCTGGAATATGGCCAGGTGGGCGTCAATGCCGGCGTCATCACCACCGAGGTGGCCCCGTTCGGCGGGGTGAAGGAGAGCGGCGTCGGCCGCGAAGGCTCCAGCCACGGCTGCGACGACTATCTCAACATCAAGTATATGTGCCTCGGCGGGATCTGATCCGCCGGGGGCTGCTCCCTGCCGCCCCGGCCTTCGGGTCGGGGCGTTGTGCCTCGCCGTATCAGCTTGCGGGCCGGGGCTTTTTCTCCGCCGCCTCAGCCGGCCGGCTGGGGCGGGGCGAAGGCGAGGCCGACGCCGATGCGGTTCCAGGCATTGATGCTGGCCACCGTGACCGTGAGGTGGAGCGCATCCGTCTCGGAGAAGACCGCCCGCACCGCCGCCCACGCTTCCGGCGAGGCGGCATGGGCCTCCAGCCCGGTCAGCGCCTCCGCCCAGGCGAGGGCCGCCTGCTCCCGCGCCGAATAGATCCCCGCATCGCGCCAAGCGGCGAGGAGGTCCAGCTTTCGCTCCTCCACCCCGGACCTGCGCGCCAGCGTCAGGTGGAACTGCAGGCAGAAGGCGCAGCCGTTGAGCTGCGACACCCGCACCTTCACCAGCTCGGTCAGCGCCTTCTCGATACCCGCCGCGTCCACCGCCCTGGTGAGCGTGGCAAGCCCCGCATAGACCTCCGGCGCGGCGGTGGTGAAGTCCTTGTAGGTGGGACGGGAGATCTGCTCCGACATGGGTTCCCCTCAATTCTTCAAGCGGTAGCCGGTGCGGAACATCCAGGCGACGATCACCAGCCCGGCGGCAAGGAAGGCCAGCGTCATGCCGACGCTCACGGCGATGCCCACGTCCGAGGTGCCGAAGAAGCTCCAGCGGAAGCCGGACACGAGGTACACTACCGGATTGAACAGGGTCACGATCCGCCAGGCATCGGGCAGCATGTCGATGGAGTAGAAGGTGCCGCCAAGGAAGGTGAGCGGCGCCACCACCAGCAGGGGGATCACCTGCAGCTTCTCGAAATTGTCCGCCCAGATGCCGATGATGAAGCCGAACAGCGAGAAGGTGATCGCCATCAGCACCAGGAAGGCCAGCATCCACACCGGATGGCGCACCTCCAGGGGCACGAACAGCGCCGCGGTGGCAAGGATGATGAGGCCGAGCACCACCGTCTTGGTGGCCGCCGCACCCACATAGCCGGCGATGATCTCCAGCGGCGAGATGGGCGCCGAGAGCACCTCGTAGATGGTGCCGGTGAAGCGCGGGAAATAGATGGCGAACGAGGCGTTGGCGATGGACTGGGTGAGCAGCGTCAGCATCATCAGCCCGGGCACGATGAACGCGCCGTAGGTCACGCCGTCGATCTTCGGCATGTGGCCGCCGATGGCCGAGCCGAACACCACGAAATAGAGCGCCGTGGACAAGACCGGCGACACCACGCTCTGCGCCAGGGTGCGAAAGGTGCGCATCATCTCGAAGCGGTAGATGGCGCCGACACCGACGAGGTTCATGCCGCGCCTCCCACCAGGTTCACGAAGATGTCCTCCAGCGAGCTTTCGCGGGTGCTGACGTCGCTCACCGCCACCCCCTCCTGCGCGAGGCGCGCCAGCAAGGCGGCGATGGTCGGCCCGGCCTGCGGCGCATCCGCCCCGCTGGCATAGGTGAGGCTCAGGGTGCGCCCGTCCTCGGACAGGGTGACCCCCAGCGGGGCGAGACCCGCGGGCAGCGCCCGCAGCGGCGCCGCCACCACGATGGACAGCTGCTTCTGCCCGAGCCGGCGCATCAGCTTCGCCTTCTCCTCGATCACCACGAGGCGGCCCTTGTCGATCACCCCCACGCGGTCGGCCATCTCCTCGGCCTCCTCCAGATAGTGGGTGGTGAGGATGATGGTGACGCCGTCGCGGCGGAGCTGGCGCACCATGCGCCACATGTCGCGCCTCAGCTCCACGTCGACGCCGGCGGAGGGCTCGTCCAGGAACAGCACCTTCGGCTCGTGGGAGAGCGCCTTGGCGATCAGCAGCCGCCGCTTCATGCCCCCCGAGAGGGTCATGATCCGGGCGTCCTTCTTGTTCCAGAGCGCGAGGTCGCGCAGCAGCTTCTCGATATAGGCCGGGTTGCGGCGCTTGCCGAACAGGCCGCGGGTGAAGCTCACCGCGTTCCACACCGTCTCGAAGGCGTCGGTGGTGAGCTCCTGCGGCACCAGGCCGATCAGGCTGCGGGCGGCGCGGTAATCGGCGGCGATGTCGTGGCCGCCCACCCGGACCTCGCCGGAGGTGGGGTTCACCAGCCCGCAGACGATGGAGATCAGCGTCGTCTTGCCGGCGCCGTTGGGGCCGAGCAGGGCGAAGATCTCGCCGCGGCGGATCTCGAGGCTCACATCGTCCAGCGCCTTGTGGCCCGAGGCGTAGACCTTGGAGAGACGGCGCACCGTCAACACCGCATCGGCGTCGGCGGGCGATGCGGATGGCGCGGAGGGAAGCGGGATCATGGGCGAGGGTTAGACCACGCCCGCGCCGCCGCGGGAAGTCTCTCCGCAGCGGCAGATCGGCCCGGAGGGCGCCCGTGCATCCCGCGGCGCCGGGGCGTCAAAATGGCAACGGCGGGCCGATGACCGGCCCGCCGGATGGACGTATCCGAGAGAAGACGCCCGGCGTCAGGCGCCCTGGATGGACGAGAGGCTCCAGGGACCGCCGCGGCTGCGGGTGAAGGTCCACACCTCGGTGGTCTCGCCGGGATGGGTCTTATCGCCGGAGACGAAGGCGCCGCTCGCGCGGTCCACCACCGTGTCGCGGCTCTCGTAGCGCATGGCGACGGTGGCGTAGTCGCGATTGCCCTCGCGCCAGGATTCGGCGATGTCGCCCTGCAGCATGCGCACGCCTTCCACGGTGTTGCGCACGCCCTGCTCGGCATTATGCCGCAGCTCGTCGGCGAGATAGCCGAACACTTCCGGCGTGGTGTGCGCCTTCAGCGTCGCCTGATCCTCGCGGCCGAAGGCGTGATGGATCTCGGCAAGGAGGTGCTCGAAGGCATCGAGGTCGACCGGGGTCAGGCCCAGTTCGTCCCGGCCGGGGCCCGCGGTGCGAGCCGCGGGGGACGGTGCCACCGGAGCCGGCGGCGACGCGCCGCCGGAAAGACCGCCCAGGGCCCCGCCAAGGCCGCCGGACAAGCCGCCCGACATGCCGCCGGGAGCGCCGGCCGGCGTGTAGCCACGGGCGTTGCCATAGGCTCCGGCCGGCGCCGGGGTGGCGCTGCGGGAGCGGAACAGGCGCACCACCAGAAACACCGCGAGGGCGATCAGCAGGCCCTGCACCAGCAGGCCGAGCAAACCGGCGAGGCCGCCGAAGCCGGCGCCCATCAGCACGCCGATGAGACCGCCGATCAGCAGCCCGCGCATCAGGCTTCCACCAAGCCCGCTGCCGAACATGGACGGCCGGCCTGCCGGCTGGGCCGGACGCGCAGCAGACGGATTCGGCGTCGCCTGGGAGGCCGGCGACGGGGTGGTGGTGCGCTGGATGGGGGCGGCGGGGGTCGGCGCGTTGGGGGTGGTGGCCGGGGCCTGGATGGTGCGCGTGCCGCGGCTGCCGATGGACATGCCGCGCTTGGCCTCCGCATGGTCCACCGCCACCAGCCCGACGGCGCACACCACCGCCAGCGCCGAAAATACCGCCTTCAAGCCGCGCATCCGTTCCTCCTCGAGAGCCGGGACCGCCGCGACCGGATCGCCTTGACGATCGAAAAGCGGCAGCGGCTCCGTTCCTGTTCAATGAATCGCAGAGCGATGGTCCGAACCCGAGGAACCGCCCTGCGGTTCCACCGGCTCGACTTCCGCCCAAGAACCCCTTCGCCGCCGCGGGCCCGGCGAATCACGCCGAGCCTGCCGCTACGTCAGGCAGACGTGTCATATAAGGGAGGACCACGGCAATTTCGAGGGGCCGGCGACCGCTTCCGGCAGGATCCGGCCGAGCGCTTCCCCAGCCGCCCGCGACCGCGGCGCGGGACGCCGGCAAAACACCGCTCGCGGAACGTCTCGCAAGACCGGTCAGAACACCTGCACGCCGATGGACTTGAACATGGCGTAGACCGGCTTGCCCGGGACGATGGCAAGGTCCTGGACCGAATCCGGGGTGAGCTGGGACAGGATGAGGGTGTCGCCCACCATCACCTCGGCCATTGCCATGGTCTTGTCGGCGGCCTCGTTCAGGTTGCGCACGATCCCCGGCAGGATGTTGTTGGCGCTTACATTTTCCGGCGGCGCGACGGTCGCGAGCACGACCTCCCCGGCCGGGATCCGGATCCGCACCCGCGTCCCCTCCGGCTCCTGCGAGATCGGCACGAAGATGCTGACGCCGTTCACGTCCAGCTCGGTGAGCCAGCGCCGCGTGTGATGCGCCTTGATCTTCGCCGACAGCACCGCGCCGGCATTGATGGTGGTGGCGAACGGCAGGTCGGCGCGCGCCAGGATCTCGCCGACGGGACCGACCGCCGTCACCTTTCCGCGGTCCAGCAGCACCAGCGTATCAGCAAGCTGCGCCACCTCGGTGATGGAGTGGGAGATCAGCACCATCGGGATGTCGAGATCGTCGTGAAGCCGCTTGAGGAAGGGCAGGATCTCGTGCTTGCGCGAGGCGTCGAGGGCGGAGAGCGGCTCGTCCATCAGCAGCAGATGCGGCTGGGCCAGCAGCGCCCGGCCGATGGCCACCCGCTGGCGCTCGCCGCCGGAGAGCCGGCGCGGCTTGCGGTCGAGAAGATGGCCGATGCCGAGCAGTTCCACCGTCTCGTCGAAGCCGATCCGCACCGTGCCGCCGGCATCCTCCGGCGCCCGGCGCATGCCGTAGCGCAGGTTTGAGCTGACCGTCATGTGCGGAAACAGCCGCCCGTCCTGGAACACCACCCCCACCCGCCGATCGGCGGGCGCAAGGTCGGAAAGCATCCGGCCGTCCAGGTTCACGCTCACCTCGTCCGCCTGCAGCAGGCCGGAGATGGCGGACATCACCGTGGTCTTGCCGCAGCCCGAAGGGCCGAACAGGGCCACCACGCCCGGGGTGGGCGCGGAGAACTCCACATCGGCGGTAAAGGCGGGAAACCGGGGGAGGAGCCGAACATCCAGTGTCATGCGCGCAGCCGCTTCCCGACCCATTCGCCCAGCAGCAGCCCGGCCACCGCCAGCGTCACCGAAACCGCGGAAAGCCGCGCCGCCGCCTCCTCGCCGCCGGGGGTCTGCAGCGCGGAGAAGATGGCGAGCGGCAGCGTCTGGGTCTGGCCCGGGACGTTGGAGGCGAACGTGATCACCGCGCCGAACTCGCCCAGGCTCGATGCATAGGCGGTGATCGCTCCCGAGACCACGCCCGGGGCCATCAGCGGCAGGGTGATGGTGAAGAACCGGTCGAGGCTCTTGGCCCCCAGCGTGCTCGCCGCGTCCTCGAGCCCGGAATCCACCGCGTCGAGGGACAGCTTGATGGCCCGCACCATGAGCGGGAACGACATCACCGCGCAGGCCAGCGCCGCGCCGGTGGCGGTGAAGACAAGCCGGATGCCGAACCACTCGTTGAGGAACGAGCCCACCGGCCCGCGGATGCCGAACGTCACCAGCAGCAGCCAGCCCACCACCACCGGCGGCAGCACCAGCGGCAGGTGGGCGACGATGTTCAGCACCGTGCGGCCCGGCATCTTGGGCCACCGGAGCAGCATGGAGACGATGATGGCCACCGGCAGGCCCATGGCGACCGCATAGGCGGCCACCACGAGGCTCAGCCGGATGGCCTGCCACTCTTCATGGGTGAAGAGGTCGATCATGGCTCACCAGGTTCAGGGCTTGGTGAAGCCGAGCCGCTCATAGACCTTCATGGCGTCGGGGCCGATCAGGAAGGCCAGCAGCGCGCGGGCCGCCGGGGTGTCGTTGGCCTTGAGAACCGCGAAGGGGTAGGTGACCGGCTTGTGCGACTCCTTGGGGAAGGTGCCGACGATCTTCACGCGGGTGGAGACGGCGGCGTCGGTCTCGTAGACGATGCCGAGCGGCGCCTCGCCGCGCTCCACCAGGAGCAGGGCGTTGCGCACGCTGTCGGCACGCGCGAGACGGTTCTCCAGAACGCCCCACTGGCCGAGCCAGGTCAGCGCTTCCTGGGCATAGCGGCCGACCGGAACGTGCTGGGGATCGCCGGTGGCGATGCGGCCGTTGGCGCCGAGCAGGGCGGCAATGTCGGTGGTCTTGGAGATATCGACCTTCAGGTTGCTGTCGGCCAGGGCCACCAGGACGAGCCGGTTGCCGATCGGCGAGACCCGGGTCTCGGGCACGATCAGGTTGCGCTCGGCCAGCCAGTTCATCCACTGCTCATCGGCAGAGATGAAGACCGAGGCGGAACCGCCCTGCTCCACCTGGCGGGCGAGGGTCGAGGAGGCGGCGAAGTTGAACTGGCTCGCCGCATTGCCCTTGGCGACCCACAGGTCGTTCACCTGCCGGATGGCATCGGTCATCGAGGCGGCGGCGAAGATGGTCTGGGTCTGGGTGATGGGGGCGGTGGCGGCGGCGACCGGCCCCTCGGCCCGAGCCGGAACGACACCGGCGATCGACGCCAGCGCGACGGCCACAGTGAGCAATCTGCGGAACATCCGTAACCTCCAAGTTATATTGAATTATATATAGCTTGATACGCGATGCCCTTTGGCTTGGCAATTGACGCGGCGGCCGGTTTTTCCACAGCCGGGAAAAGGATAAGGCCGCGCGGGGACTGCCTTGGCCCCACCGCGGAGGTCCTGCTGGACTGGCCCTGCGACCTGCCGGCCCGGGTTCCGCGAGGCCCCTGCACGCCGCCGCCCTCCGGCGACGGCGGCTGAAGGGGCGGCGAGCGGCGCCGCCTCCCCTCCTCCCCCGCCCCTCGTCATGGCGCGGGGGCGGCCGGATGCCGCGCTCAGTCGAGGGCGAGCACCGCCTCAGCGTCGAGCACGGCGGCCGCACCGTGCTCCACGGTGGCCTCCAGGCCCCTCGCCTCCGGGCACAGGTCCTCGGCGAAGAAGCGGGCGACGGCGATCCGGGCGGCATGGCGCGGATCGGTCTCGCCGGCGCCGCGCGCGGCATGGGCGGCGATGGCCGCCTTGACGAGATACGCCCCGCCGGCGGCGCGGGCGAACAGCTTCAGGTAGGGCGTGGCGCCGGCCAGCGCCTTGGCCGGCTCCTCCGGCAGCCAGTCCAGCATCCGCCGGGTGGCGCGGGCCAGCGCATCCACCGCCTCGCCGAGCCGCTCGCCCATCTGGCCGAAGTCCGGGGCGTTGAGGGCGCCGGCGGCATCGGCGATGTCGCGATAGTCGGCGATCAGCGCGTTCACCACGTCGCCGCCCTCCTGGGGCAGCTTGCGGGCGACGAGGTCGATGGCCTGGATGCCGTTGGTGCCCTCGTAGATCGGGGCGATGCGCGCGTCGCGGTAGAGGGCGGCGGCACCCGTCTCCTCGATGTAGCCCATGCCGCCATGCACCTGGAGCCCGAGCGAAGCGACGTCGACGCCGACGTCGGTGGAGAACGCCTTGGCGAGCGGGGTGAGCAGGTCGGCGCGCTGCTGCCAGCGGCGGGCCTCCTCCCCTGCCGCGACGTGCGCCATGTCGATGGCGTGAGCGCAGCAATAGGC
>CALMSN010000105.1 GCA_937872325.1 uncultured Xanthobacter sp.
GCCAAGGCCGGCGACCTCGCGGCCCAGCTCACCAACCTCGACGAGCGCGACGTGCTGTTCATCGACGAGATCCACCGCCTCAACCCGGCGGTGGAGGAAATCCTCTATCCGGCGATGGAGGACTACCAGCTCGATCTCATCATCGGCGAGGGGCCGGCGGCGCGCTCGGTGAAGATCGCCCTGCCGAAATTCACCCTGGTGGGGGCGACCACCCGCTCGGGGCTGCTGACCACGCCGCTGCGCGACCGCTTCGGCATTCCGGTGCGGCTCTCCTTCTATACGGTGGCGGAGCTGGAGCGGATCGTCACCCGGGCGGCGCGGGTGCTGGGGGTGGCCATCGTCCCCGACGGGGCCACCGAGATCGCCCGCCGCGCCCGCGGCACCCCGCGCATCGCCGGGCGGCTGCTGCGGCGGGTGCGCGACTTCGCCCTGGTGGCCGGCGGGGCGGCCATCGATCGCGCCGTCGCCGACCGGGCGCTGCTGGCCCTGGAGGTGGACGCCGCCGGGCTCGACGCCATGGACCGGCGCTATCTCACCGTCATCGCCGATTTCTACGGCGGCGGCCCGGTGGGGGTGGATACGCTCTCGGCGGCGCTCTCCGAGCCGCGCGACGCCATCGAGGAGATCGTCGAGCCGTTTTTGGTGCAGCAGGGCTTCATCCAGCGCACGCCGCGCGGGCGGATGCTGACGGCCACCGCCTTCCGCCACCTGGGCCGGGAGGCGCCGCGCCGCGATCCCGCCACGCCGCTGTTCGACGAAGGCGAGTGACACCGGGCGAATGACCTTGGGCGAATCGGGCGTCGACGCGGCGCCCCGGGCGATGTAAATCACGTTCACATGAGCTGGTCCCGAAACAGCGATACGCGCGGCTACCATCACGGCAACCTCAAGGAAGCCCTGATGCGGGCGACGCTCGACCTCATCGGCGAGAAGGGTCTCGTCGGGGTCACCTTCGCCGAGGCGGCGCGCCGGGCGGGGGTGAGCGCGGCTGCGCCCTACCGGCATTTCCGCGATCGCGACGAGCTGGTGGCGGCGGTGGCAGCGGTGGGGTTCGAGCGGCTCGCCGAGGCCCTCACCGCCGCCTGGCAGGATGGCCGGCCGGCGGCCGCGGCCGCCTATGAGCGGGCGGGGCGGGCCTACCTGGACTTCGCCCGCCGGAACCCGGCCGAATATGCCGCCATGTTCGAATCCGGCCTGCCGGCCGAGGGGCACGAGGCGCTGCAGCAGGCGGGCAACCGCGCCTTCGGCGTGCTGCGCGCCGCCGCCGAGGCGCTGGTGGCGCAGATCCCCGGGCCGAGCCGGCCGCCGGCCTTGATGGTGGCGCTGCACACCTGGGCGCTGGCGCATGGGGTCGCCTCGCTGTTCGGCCGCGCCGACGGCGCCCGGCGCAAGCTGCCCATGGCGCCCGACGAGCTTCTTGAGGCCGCATTCCTCGTCTATCTCAAGGGCCTCGGCGCCCCGTCCGGCAGCTGACGACCCGCTGGTCGTGGGTCGGGAGCGTCAAACCCTCTCCCGCTTGCGGGGGGAGGGCAGAGAGGGGGAGCTCTCTCCATGTTATCGGGAACGTGGGCGCGATCCTGCGCTCCTCCTCAGTTCTCTCTCCTTCCCCGCGCGCGGCAGAGAGAGTCTCGCCGGGGCCGGCCTCAAACCGACCCCTAGGCACCGCTCCCACCATTGACAAAGCCGGAAGCTCTGCCTATCTATGTAAATGTTATTAACATTAACCGGGACCGCAGCCATGGAGCTCGCTTACAAGCTCGACAGTTACGGCAAACCGGCCTGGATCGCGCTTACGATCGTCGGCTTCATGGTCTGGTGGCCGCTCGGTCTGGCGATCCTCGCCTTTACAATCGGGAGTGGTCGGATGGGATGTGGTGCCAAGCGTTACGGCTTCGGCCGGTGGCAGGACGAGGGTGAGGCGCTGAAGAGCGCGTTCAACCGCTGGAGCCGCGGCATGCCCTCCAGCGGCAACCGCGCCTTCGACGAGTATCGCGTCGAGACGCTGAAGCGGCTCGAGGAGGAGCAGAAGGAATTCCGCGGCTTCCTCGATCGCCTGCGCCAGGCCAAGGACAAGGCCGAGTTCGACCAGTTCATGGCCGAGCGGCGCAACGGCTCCACCCCGTCCGCTCCGGAGCCCCAGGCCCCGACCGGCAACTGACGCCGCCCAGGCCCCAGACGCCGCGCCCCAAAGCCCGCGCGGCGTCTGAGCGAAGACAACGCCCCCAAAAGCCCGCGCGGCGCTTGAGCGAAGACAACGCCCCCAAAAGCCCGCGCGGCGCTTGAGCGAAGACAACGCCCCTAAAAGCCCGCGCGCCGTCTGAGCGATGCCGTGCAAGACCACCGCGCCCTTTGTTCACAAGGGGCGCGGTCTCGTTTATGAGGGCGGGCATGATCGAGCGCGCCCCCCAATCCTCCTCGGATCCGAACCTCGACCTCGCCGGCCGGCTCGTTCCCGGCGGCCATCTGCTGCGCGTGCGGGTCTATTACGAGGACACCGATTTCTCGGGCATCGTCTACCATGCCAACTACCTGAGATTCATGGAGCGCGGCCGCTCTGACTACATGCGCCTGCTGGGCGTGTTCCAGGGCGAGCTCTTCGCCGAGGCCGCCGCCGAGGCGCCCGGCTTCCATTTCGTCGTACGGGCGATGCAGATCGACTTCCTCAAGCCCGCTCGCATCGACGACGTGCTGGAAATCGTCACCCTCTCCCATGAGGTGGCGGGCGCCTCGCTCACCCTCAAGCAGCAGGTGAGGCGCGGCGATGAGGTGCTGCTCTCGGCCCTGGTGCGGGTGGCGTTCGTGTCGCAGGGGCGGGCCCGGCGGATTCCCGACGCCCTGCGGGCGGTGACCGCCGCCCATCGCGACGAGGCCGCGGCGGCGGGGTGAGCCGATCCGGTTCCGCTAACCTCGCCTTAAGCCTGATCCCATAGCGTTCCCGCGTGTGGCGAGTTTTGCGGCGCAGCAAAAAACGGCGGCGCGTCAAAGTTTGGACAGGTTCGCCCGCTCAAAGACGAGGCGAATCCTGACTGGCGTGGCGCAGTTGCCTTCATGCGGCGTCGCACCCCCGCGCCAAGCGGAGCACAGAATGAACGTTTGCACAGGCCGGTCTGCGGTGATCCCCGCGCTTTGCGCCCTCCTGGCGCTGGGCGGGGCGATGCTGGTCGTCGGGCCGGCGGCGGCCCAGGACATCGCGGCGGGTCCGGTGGCGGCGCCCGATACCAACATCTCTTTCCTCGGCCTGTTCCTGCAGGCCCATTTCGTCGTCAAGCTGGTCATGATCGGCCTGCTGGTGGCCTCGGTGTGGGTGTGGGCCATCATCGTCGACAAGACGGTGATGTTCTCCCGCAACCGCAAGGAGATGGATCATTTCGAGCAGGTCTTCTGGTCGGGCCAGAGCCTGGAGGAGCTGTATCGCACCCTGTCGGGGCGCTCGAACCACGGCATGGCGGCGATCTTCGTCGCGGCGATGCGGGAGTGGAAGCGCACCTATGACGGCGGGGCTCGCTCGCTCGCCGGCCTCAACCAGCGCATCGACAAGGTGATGAACGTCACCATCTCCCGCGAGGTGGAGCGGCTGGAATCGCGCCTGCTGGTGCTGGCGACCGTGGGCTCGGCCGGGCCCTTCATCGGCCTGTTCGGCACGGTGTGGGGCATCATGACCTCGTTCCAGGCCATCGCGGCCTCGAAGAACACGTCGCTCGCGGTGGTGGCGCCGGGCATCGCGGAAGCCTTGTTCGCGACCGCCATGGGCCTCATTGCCGCCATTCCGGCGACGATTTTCTACAACAAGTTCATTTCCCAGGCGGGCCGCCAGGCCCAGCGCCTCGAAGGCTTCGCGGACGAGTTCTCCGCCATCCTGTCGCGGCAGATCGACGAGCGGGGCTGAAGCATGGGGATGTCGGCAGGCGGAGGCGCGGCAGGGTGGCAGAGCCGGCGGTCGCGTCGGCGCGCGGCGCCGGTCATGGCCGAGATCAACGTGACCCCCATGGTCGACGTGATGCTGGTGCTGCTCATCATCTTCATGGTGGCGGCGCCGCTTCTCACGGTGGGCGTGCCGGTGGACCTGCCGCAGACCCAGGCCAGCGCCGTCAACCAGGATAACAAGGAGCCGATCACCCTCTCGGTGAACGGCAAGGGCGAGATCTATCTCGGCGACAGCGCCATCCGCTACGAGGACCTGGTGCCCAAGCTGCAGGCGGTCACCCAGGCGCGCGGCGGCATGGACGAGCGGATCTTCGTGCGCGGCGACCGCAAGGTGGACTACGGCGCCGTGATGCGGGTGATGGGCCGGCTCTCCGGCGCCGGCTTCAAGCGCGTTGCGCTGGTCACCGAAGTGGAGCAGGGGGGCTGAGGATGCAGGTCGGCCTCACCACGTCCTCGGCGCTGCATGCGGGCGTTCTGGCGCTCGCTCTGGTGTCGTTCTCCGGCGCGCGGGAGTTCCCGCCGGTGACCGAGACCGTGCCCGTGGACGTCGTCTCCGCCACCGACCTCTCCAAGATGATGCGCGGCAGCAAGTCCGCCCCCAAGGCCGACAAGCCGAAGCAGGTGGCCGAGAAGGTGGATCCCACCCCGACCCCGATCGAGGATCCCAAGCTCAAGGTCTCCGACAAGCCGCCGGTGGAGGCCACTGCCCCGCCGCCGCCCCCGCCTCCTGCGCCGCCGCAGCCGAAGGTGGAGGATAAGCCGCCGGTGCCCAAGGCCGCCGAGGCCCCGCCCAAGGCGGAGCCCAAGGTGGACGAGGCGCTGAAGGCCGAGCCGAAGAAGGAAGAGCCGAAGAAGGACGAGGCGCCCAAGGAGCAGGCGAAGGCCGCCCCCTTGCCGCCGCGCAAGCCGGCCATTCCGAAGGAGCCGCCGAAGCCGGTGGACTCGCAGCAGCCGCAGCGCGAGTTCTCCACCGACGAGCTCAAGCAGCTGCTGGACAAGCGCACGCCCCAGCGCCAGGCCGCCGCCGCCCCGACCCCGTCCTCGACCGGGGCGCTGGGCAGCCAGAGCGGCAATTCGGCGACACTGAGCGCCTCCATCATCGACGCCCTCATGAGCCGCATCAAATCGTGCTGGCACCCGCCGGGGATCCCCTTCGACCAGTCGGTGGCGGTGACCGTGCGCTTCACCCTCGGCAAGGACGGGGCGGTGACCGGCCGGCCGCGCATCACCGGCGCCGAGCCGTCCACCTCGCCTTATGCTCAGGCCTATGGCGAGAGCGGCATCCGCGCCATCGCCGCCTGCGCGCCCTACACCTTCCTGCCCGTTGCCCAGTACGACCTGTGGTCGGAGATCGACTTCCGGTTCCCCTCCGACGACGGCCGCCAGCTCACCGCCCGCAGATGACCTGTGGCGCATAACCTGCCGCCGATGATTTGCCGCCGATGATCCGCCGGCGCCGCCCGGCGGGCGGGCACCCCCTTCGAGACTTCTGAGAGGACCGATGCTTCCCCCCGCGCAGCCCTTTCGACTGGATCGCCGCCGCTTCGTCGCCGCCGGCGCGGCCGCCTGCCTCGCCGGCTTCGCCCCCCGCGCCGGCGCAGCGCCGCTGCAGCTGGAGGCGAAGGCCGGTCCGCCCAACCCGATCCCCATCGCCATCACCGATTTCATCGGCGAGAGCGAGCAGGGGCGGGCGATTTCCGGCGTCATCGCCGCCGACCTGCGCCGCTCCGGCCTGTTCGCGCCCATCGATCCCAAGGCGTTCGTGGAGCAGATCTCCAACCCCGACACCCCGCGGTTCCAGGACTGGCGTGTGATCAACGCCCAGGCGCTGGTCACCGGCAAGGTGGCGCGGCAGGGCGATGGCCGGTTCCAGGTGGTGTTCCGGCTGTGGGACGTCTTCGCCGGCCAGCAGCTGGCGGCGCAGCAGTTCGTCGCCCAGCCCGACAACTGGCGGCGGATCGCCCACATCATCGCCGACGCCATCTACGAGAAGCTGACCGGCGAGAAGGGCTATTTCGACACCCGCATCGTGTTCGTCGACGAAAGCGGCCCCAAGGAGCGCCGGGTCAAGCGCCTCGCGATCATGGACCAGGACGGCTACGGCGTGGGCTATCTCTCGCGCGGCGACCAGCTGGTGCTGACCCCGCGCTTCTCGCCCACCAGCCAGGAAATCACCTACATGGCCTATTCCGGGGGCGATCCCCGGGTGTTCCTGCTCAATATCGAGACCGGGCAGCGCGAGGTGGTGGGCAATTTCCCGGGCATGAGCTTCTCGCCCCGCTTCGCCCCCGACGGGCAGCGGGTGATCATGAGCATGCAGCAGGCGGGCAACACAAACATCTTCGTCATGGACCTCAGGTCCAAGGCGATGACCCGCCTCACCGACACCCCGGCCATCGACACCGCGCCGTGCTATTCGCCGGACGCGCGGCAGATCTGCTTCGAGAGCGACCGCGGCGGCTCCTCGCAGATCTACGTGATGAACGCGGACGGCTCGGGCGCCAAGCGCATCTCCTTCGGCAATGCCCGCTACTCGACCCCGGTGTGGTCGCCGAAGGGCGACTGGATCGCCTTCACCCGCCAGGCGGAGGGGCGCTTCGCCATCGGCATCATGCGCACCGACGGCTCGGGCGAGCGGGTGCTGACCGAGGGCTACCACAACGAGGGCCCGACCTTCGCGCCCAACGGCCGGGTGATCATGTTCTTCCGCGATCCCGGCGGGGCGGCGGGGCCGAACCTCTATACGGTGGACGTCACCGGCTACAACGAGCAGCGGGTGCCGACCCCGAGCTACGCCTCCGACCCCGCGTGGTCGCCCCTGCGCTCCTGAGCCCGCGCCGCGATGGCGGGCCGGCCGGTGTTGTGAAAATGCAACGCCGGCCGGGTTCACGCATCGGCAGCGCGGCTGCCTTCCTGGCTGCACAGCCTCGCCATGATGGCGCCACGAGCCGGCAGCACTGAAAGATCCATCAAGACCGTCACTTGGCGGTGCCCCATGCGGACCGAAGCGCAGAGCGCGGCGGCCGCCGGCACCGCAGGGCGACAACCGTTCCACGTCATGCGTATCCGTGTGATGCGTTCTGCGGCCGCCCCGTCCGGGGCGGAGGGCGAGGCTTTGCCTGCGTCCGGCCGTGAGGGCCCCGGCAATAAACCAGCCGGAAACCATGTGGGACGGTATTCGCGGTCATCATTCAGGTTTCGGCCCGTGTTCGTTCCGGGCCTTCGCCTGCGGAAGGTTCGCTTAACCGGACGGCTGATAGATCAGAGCCTCCGGTCCAGCGTAGAGAAGGGAGACACCGGATGCGTTTTACCAGGTTTGCTCGCGGCTTCCGGTTCGCGGCTCTGTTCGGCTTCGCGCTGGCTCTCGGCGCGTGTGCCAACACCAACAATCCGAATGCCGCCGGCGGCTATGGCGGGGCGGGCGGTCCTCCCGGCTCGCAGCAGGAATTCGTCGTCGCGGTGGGCGATCGCGTGTTCTTCGAGAGCGACCAGACCGACCTGACCCAGCAGGCCCGCGCCACCCTCGACCGCCAGGCCCAGTGGCTGCAGCAGTACAACCGCTACACCTTCACCATCGAGGGCCATGCCGACGAGCGCGGCACCCGCGAGTACAACATCGCCCTCGGCGCCAAGCGGGCCCAGAGCGTGCGCGACTATCTCGCGGCCCGCGGCATCGACCCGGCCCGCATGCGCACCATCTCCTACGGCAAGGAGCGCCCGGTGGCGGTCTGCAACGACATCTCGTGCTGGTCGCAGAACCGTCGCGCCGTCACCGTGCTGAACGCCGGCGGCGCCTGAGGCTGAAGGACGCGAGTACTGATTTCGCCGGCGGTGGAAATGCCGCCGGCGACGCCGGTCCGGGTCACACTTTGGACGCGATCCCTGCCCTAAATCCGGGCTTGGCGATCCGCCGTTCCCCCATTCCAGAGAATTCGTTGCCCCCATGCTGAAGCGATTGTCGATGGCCGGCGCGCTGGCTCCGGTGCTGGCCCTGATGATCGGCCTTGCCGCCGGCCCGGCGCAGGCGCAGAGCGACGGCGGCCTGTTCGGCAACATCTTCAAGCCGCAGCCGCCGGCCCATGAGGCGGCGACGGGCGGCATCGACAATTCCGAGCTGGTGATCCGCCTCGACCGGCTGGAAAATGCCGTGCGCCAGCTCACCGGGCAGGTGGAGCAGCTCCAGTTCCGCAACCAGCAGCTCGAGCAGCAGCTTCGCCGGGGCGGCGAGGATCCGGCGGCGGCGCGCGCCGCGCCGGGATCCGCCGGCAGTGCCGCCACCGCGGCCCCTCGGCCGTCGGCGTCCGTCGGCGGCAAGCGCTCCGATGCGTTCGATCCCAATGCCGTGCCCGCAGCGCCCGGGGCGCCGCAGCCCCTCGGCTCCGCCGGCAGCGCGGCCAGCACCCTGCCGCCGCGGGCCGATGTGCCCCGGCCGGGCGCGCCCTCCGCCGCCGGACAGGTGGCCGCGCTGCCCTCCGCCGCCGGCGGCCCGCGCGAGCTTTACGATTCCGGCGTGGCGCAGATCCAGCGCCAGGACTATGCGGGCGCGGAGCAGAGCTTCCGGTCCGTGATCGACGGCCATCCCAATGACCGGCTGGTGCCGGACGCCACCTTCATGCTCGGCGAGAGCCTGTTCCTGCGCCAGAACTACGGCGACGCCAGCGCCGCCTTCCTCGACGTCTCCACCAAGTATCCGAACTTCACCCGGGCCCCGGAGGCGCTGCTGCGCCTCGGCCAGTCGCTGGCGGCCTTCGGTGAGAAGGAGGCCGCCTGCGCCACCCTGCTGCAGGTGGACCGCAAGTATCCGCGCGCGCCCTCGCCGGTGCGCCAGTCGGTGGAGCGCGAGCAGAAGCGGATCGGATGCTGAGCGCCGCCCGACCGGCTGCCGGCGCGGCCTTGCGGTAGCGCGCCGTGGCCGGGGGCCCTGCGGCGGACCGGACACCGGTGGCCGATGCCGAGCTTGCCGGGCTGTTCGCGCCGTTCCTGGCGCACGCCTCGATCCTGATCGCGGTCTCCGGCGGACCGGATTCCACCGCCTTGCTGCACCTCGCCGCCCGCTGGCGCGCCTTGCGCCAAAAGGGGCCGGTGCTGGTGGCCGCCACCGTCGACCACGGGCTGCGGCCGGAGGCGGTGGCGGAGGCGACGGCCGTCGCTGCCACCGCGTCGGCGCTGGGCATCGCCCACCGCATTTGCCTGTGGATGGGCACCAAGCCGCAGCGCGGCGTGCAGGCGGCTGCCCGCGCCGCCCGCTATGCCCTGCTGACCGAGGTGGCGCGCGAGGTCGGCGCCGGCGCCATCGCCCTTGCCCATACCCGCGACGACCAGGCCGAAACGGTGCTGTTCCGCATCGCCCGCGGCTCGGGCCTGGCCGGGCTCGCGGCGATGCAGGCCGACAGCGCGCGCGGCGACATCCGGCTGCTGCGACCCTTCCTCGATCTGCCGAAGGCGCGGCTGGTGGCGACCCTGGAGGCGGCCGGGCTGCCTTTCGTCCGCGATCCGAGCAACACCGACCCCCGCTTTGCCCGGCCGCGGCTGCGGGCGCTGGCGCCGCAGCTCGCCGGCGAGGGGCTGGACGCCCGGCGCCTCGCCCTGCTGACCCGGCGCATGGCTCGCGCCGATGCGGCGCTTGAGGCCGCAACCACCGAGGCCGAGCGGCGCCTCGGCCGGGTTCCGGCCGCCGAGCCCGGCAGCTTCTGCCTGGACCGCGACGGTTTTGTCCGCCTGCCGGAGGAGATCGCCCTGCGCCTGCTCGGCCGGGCGGTGGCGCTGGTGGGCACCGAGGGGCCGGTGGAGCTGGCCAAGCTTGAGGCGCTCCTGGCCGCAGTTACCGATGTACCGCGCTCCGGGGGGCCGGGCCTGCGCCGCACCCTCGCCGGTGCGCTGGTGACGGTGCGCCGGCACGAATTGCACCTGTGTGCTGCACCGCCGCGCGGGAAAAACCCGCCGCTCGCACCAAATTCAAATGCCTGCGGCCCCGGCATCCTTGGCAAGAGGGGGCCTCGCTCCTAGATTAGGCGGCGGACGGCGCGGGAGGTTCGACCCGCGGGCGGTGCTATGGGAGGGGTTTCCCTTACGGCGCGCCTGCGGCATACGGCGGCCCAGGCTGTCCAGATC
>CALMSN010000106.1 GCA_937872325.1 uncultured Xanthobacter sp.
TCCCTCGGCGGTCCCATCGCCGGTCGGGGGCTGCCCGATCTGCGGGTGCCGTGGGACTTCTCGTCGGCGGCTTTCCACCTCGTCTCGGGCGCGCTCTGCGCGGCGCCCGAGGTGATGAAGAGGGCCCGGCCTGCGGGCGACAGGCGGAGCAGCGGGTCCATCGAGCGGAGGAGGCGCCAGTTTGCCGTCACGTTCACGGCAAGCGCCTCGTCCCACGCCTTCACCGAGAGGTGCGGGAGCGGCGTGAAGACGCCGAGGACGGCGGCATTGCCGAGCACGGCGTCGATCCGCCCCCAGCGCTCGAAGAGGATCGCGCCGAGCCTGTCGATCGCATTGCCGTCCTTGAGGTCGAGCGGCACCAGGGTTGCCGAGCCGCCGATGGCCTGGATGGCGTCGTCCAGCTCCTCGAGCCCGCCGCTGGTGCGGCCCACCGCCACCACATGGGCGCCGGCCTTGGCCAGGAGAAGCGCGGTGGCGGCCCCGATGCCGCGGCTGGCGCCGGTGACGAGGGCGATCTTGTCGGCGAGCGGCCGGTCGGTCATGCGGCATCCGTGATGCTGGAAACGAGGAGCCCCGCCTTCGGCAAAAGGCGGGGCTCCTGCGATAGCTCAAGGGCCGCCGGGAGGCCACCCCGCGCAGTTGGCCTCGCCCGGTCGGCCGACCCGGTCAGCTCGCCTCGGCGAGCAGCGACAGCTGCTGCCCGGCCACCGCGCCGGCGCGGTCGGTGAGCGGGGTGGGATAGTCGCCGGTGAAGCAATGGTCGGTGAATTGCGGGCGCACCGGGTCGCGGGACTCGCAGCCCATGGCCCGGTAGACGCCGTTCACCGACAGGAAGGCCAGCGAATCGGCGCCGATATAGCGCCGCATGCCTTCGAGGTCATGGGTGGCCGCCAGCAGCTTGTCGCGGTCCGGGGTGTCGATGCCGTAATAGTCGGGGTGGGTGATGGGCGGCGAGGCGATGCGGAAATGCACCTCCCGCGCCCCGGCGTCGCGCATCATCTGCACGATCTTCACCGAGGTGGTGCCGCGCACCAGGCTGTCGTCCACCAGCACGATGGAGCGGCCGGCCACCACCGAGCGGTTGGCGGAATGCTTCATCCGCACGCCTTGGTCGCGCACGCTCTGGGTGGGCTGGATGAAGGTGCGGCCCACATAGTGGTTGCGGATGATGCCGAGCTCGTAGGGAATGCCGGAATACTGCGAATAGCCGATGGCCGCCGGCACGCCGGAATCCGGCACCGGGACGATGACGTCGGCGGCGACGGGATTTTCCTCCGCCAGCACCCGCCCCATCATCTTGCGCACCTCGTAGACGGAGCGCCCGCCCACCACCGAATCCGGCCGGGCGAAATAGATGTACTCGAAAATGCAGGGCCGCGGCGCCATCTCCGGGAAGGGCTTGTAGGAGTTCACCCCGTCCTCGTCGATGACGATGACCTCGCCGTTCTCGATGTCGCGCACATATTGCGCGCCGATGATGTCGAGGGCGCAGGTCTCGGAGGCGAGGATCGGCGCGCCGTCGAGCATGCCCAGCACCAGCGGGCGGATGCCGAGCGGATCGCGGGCGCCGATCAGCTTCTTGTTGGTCAGCGCCACCAGCGAGTAGGCCACCTCCAGGGCGCGCAGGGCATCGATGAAGCGATCGATGAAGCGCGGCTTGCGGGAGCGGGCGACCAGATGGAGGATCGCCTCGGTGTCGGTGGTGGACTGGGTGATGGCCCCCTCGCGCACCAGTTGCCGGCGCAGGGTGAGGCCGTTGGTGAGGTTGCCGTTGTGCCCCACCGCGAAGCCGCCGGCATCGAGCTCGGCGAACAGCGGCTGGACGTTCCGCAGCAGGGTCTCGCCGGTGGTGGAATAGCGCACATGGCCGACCGCGGCATCGCCCGGCAGGCGGTCGATCACATTGGCGTCAGAGAAGGCGTCACCCACCAGGCCGAGGCGCCGCTCGGAATGGAATCGCTTGCCGTCGTAGGAGACGATGCCCGCCGCCTCCTGGCCGCGATGCTGAAGGGCGTGCAGCCCGATGGCCGTCAGAGCCGCAGCGTGCGGGTGATTGTAGATGCCGAAGACCCCGCATTCCTCACGCAGGCGATCGCCTTCGAGATCCAGGTCCGATCGTTCCCATCGCCCTTCGCCGGACCCGTCAAGCCCTTGATCTTGCGCGGAAAGATCGCGTTTGCCTTCAACCGGATGATCCATTGCACACCTCCGCCCGGACCGGCCGACCCGCCGGAAACCGCGCGCATGACAACCACCGTCCTGACGGGTCCTAGCGCTGCACCGGTGCAGGTGGAGCCGCGGGGGCGTCGCCCCCCTCGCCGGCGGACGGCTTCTTAAAGTGATTAAAGATGGTATTTTCCGGATCATCCGGCAACTGGGCTTGCAGCCAATGCCCGGCATCCAGCAGCGCGGTGCGCGACTTGGCGGCCACGACCCACGGCGGCTGGGTCTTTTCCGGCACCAGCCAGTCGAAGAACAGCATCGCCACAATCATCAAGAGCAGGCCGCGGGCGAGCCCGAACAGGAAGCCCAGGGTGCGGTCCAGCGGGCCGATGCGGCTGTCCAGCACCAGGTCCGAGATCCGGGCCGAGATGATCGAGGCGATCAGCAGCGTGCCGAGGAACAGGATCGCCACCGTCACGCCGAGCGCCACCTGCTCCTGGGTGATGTACTCGCGCACGAAGGGCAGCGCCCGCTTGTAGAAGTAGACCGTCACGCCGGCCGCCACCACCCAGGACAGGATGGAGAAGACCTCGCGCAGGAAGCCCCGCACCATGGCGAGCAGGCCGGAGATCAGCATCACCGAGAGGACGATGATGTCGAGCAGGGTGACGGGCATCGCGGATCGATTCCGTGGTGTGGCTGGCGAGGGGCGCCGTGGCGCGGGGCTGTGCTCCCATCGACGCCCTCAGGCCCCCCGGCGCGGCGGGGCGAGGTATAGCCTGCGCGGGCCGCGCCGTCATCCTGCCGTCAGAAACCTTCAGCGAGCGTGGCCCCAGAGCCGCACTCGCCGCGCCGGCGCCGCGTCCCGGAGCGATCAGCAGCCCGGCGGAACCGCGCCGATGCAGGGCCTTGCGCCGCCCGGTCCGGCCTCCCGCGCCGAGCGGGCGATGTGCCGGGACGCCCTCAAGGGGCGCTCACGGCCCGGCCGGACGGGCGCGGGGGGGCCTCAGTGGTCATCGGCCGCAGGGATGCGCGGGCGGGCGGGCCGCCCTTCGGCAGTTCGCGGTTGCCGGTCACGATGGTGGTGTCGAGATCGAGGCGGTCGCCGCGGCGGGGGGGGGGGGCCCGCCGGCGGGCGGCGGGGGCGGGGGGGGGTGCCGGGGGGGCGACCCCCGCCACCAGCGCCGCCAGCGAGGCCACCGCATTGACCGACACCGGCGCCGCGATGCCGTCGAGCCCGCCCGCCGGCAGCACCGCGCCGGCGAAGCCGAGCTTGGCCGCCTCCTTCAGCCGGGCGGGGGTCTGCGCCACCGGGCGCACCGCGCCGGTCAGACTCACCTCGCCGAAATAGACCGAATCCGCCGGCAGCGGCGCCCCGGCAAGGGCCGACACCAGGGCTGCAGCCACCGCGAGGTCCGCCGCCGGCTCGGAGATCCGCAGGCCGCCGGCGACATTGAGATAGACGTCGTGGCCGCCGAGCCGCACCCCGCAGCGCGCCTCCAGCACCGCCAGCACCATGGCGAGGCGGGCCGGATCCCATCCCACCACGGCGCGGCGCGGCGTGCCCAGGGTGGAGGGCGCGACCAGCGCCTGGATCTCCACCAGCACCGGGCGCGAACCCTCCATGCCGGCGAACACCGCGGTGCCCGGCGCCCCGGCATCGCGATGGGAGAGGAACAGCTCGGAAGGGTTGGCGACCTCGCAGAGGCCGCGCCCAGTCATCTCGAACACGCCGATCTCGTCGGTGGGGCCGAAGCGGTTCTTCTGCGCCCGCAGGATGCGGAACTGGTGGCCGCCGTCGCCCTCGAACGAGAACACCGCATCCACCATGTGCTCCACCACCCGCGGGCCGGCGATCTGGCCGTCCTTGGTGACGTGGCCCACCAGCACCACGCAGGCCCCGCTCTGCTTGGCGTAGCGCACCAGAAGCTGGGCGGAGGTCCGCACCTGGGTCACCGTGCCGGGGGCGGATTCGACGCTGTCCGACCACAGGGTCTGGATCGAATCGATGACCACCATGTGCACCGGCGGACCGCTGGCGAGGGTGGCGAGAACGTTCTCCACGTTGGTTTCGGCGGCGAGGCCCACCGCGGCGGCGGCGAGGCCGAGCCGCTGGGCGCGCATGCGCACTTGGTCCACCGCCTCCTCGCCGGAGACGTAGACCACCCGGAAGCCATGGGAGGCCAGCGCCGCCGAGGCCTGCACCAGCAGCGTCGACTTGCCGATGCCCGGATCGCCGCCGATGAGCAGGATCGAGCCCGGCACGAATCCGCCGCCGGCCACCCGGTCGAGCTCGCCGATGCCGCAGACCAGCCGCGGCGCCGGCGGCGCGGGGGCATCGAGCGTCTCGAGGGCGACCGCACGGCCCTTGCGCCCGGCGCGCTGGGCGGCGGGCACGCTGGCGGCGACCTGCTGCTCCTCGGCGATGGTGTTCCAGCCCCCGCACGCCTCGCACTTGCCCTGCCAGCGCGAGTAGACCGTGCCGCAGGACTGGCAGACGAAGGAGGTGTCGCGCTTGGCCATGGAGTTCCGCGGGGAATCGATTTCGATGGGAGCTTAAGTCAGGCGCAGCTTATCCGGAGATGGGAAATCCGGGCATGGCCCGCCCTCCCCTTCCCCGGCCCAGCAAAACGGATGAGGCGCGCAGGCCGGCGGCGAAGGAAGAACATGCGCCTTCACCCCATGCGCTCGGCTCCTCTCCCGCCTTCCGGGGCGGGGAGGAATGCCGGTTCAAGGGCAGAGCCCCTACCCCCCGATATACCGCCGCACATACCTGCGTCCCAGCGACGTCAGCACCTCGTAGCCGATGGTGCCGGCCTTCGCCGCCAGTTCGTCGACGGTAATGCCGTCGCCCAGGAAGGTGGCGAAGTCGCCGCGCGTCACCGCATCTTCCGGCAGGTCGGTGATGTCGAGGGTGGCGAGGTCCATGGAGATGCGGCCCACCAGCGGGCAGCGTCGCCCCGCGACCACAGCCTGAGCGCCCTTGCGCCCGTCCAGCGAGCCGGCGGCCCGGAACAGGCCGTCGGCATAGCCGATATGCACCGTGGCGAGCCGGCTGTCGCGCTTCAGCCGCTCGGCGGCGCCGTAGCCCACGGTCTCGCCGGAGGCGGCGCTGGAGACCTGGATCACCTTGGCGTCGAGCCGCACCACCGGCTGCAGCGACGGCACGCCGGTGATGGCGGTGCCGCCGTAGAGGAAGATCCCCGGCCGCACCAGGTCGAAGCGGAAGTCGCGGCCCATCAGCGTGCCCGCCGAATTGGCCAGCGAGGCCTTCACCTTGGGGAATCGCCGGGCGACGTCGGCGAAGATCAGCCGCTGGCGGGCGGTCATCACATGGCCGGGCGTGTCGGCGCAGGCGAGGTGGGTCATGATCAGGCTGGGCTTGAAGCCGAGCATCCCGGCCATGGAGGCCAGCCGCACCGCCTCTTCCAGCGACAGGCCGAGCCGGTGCATGCCGGTATCCACATGCAGCGCCGCCGGCAGGCTGCCGGAGGAGCGGCAGAACTCGCTCCATTCGCCGATCTCCGGCGCCGAGCCCAGCACCGGCTGCAGGGCATGGGCGGCATGGACCTGCGCGGTTTCCGGCAGCAGCCCGTTGAGCACGTAGATGGTGGCTTCGGGCAGGATGGCCCGCAGCGTCACCCCTTCCACCAGGTGGGCGACGAAGAAGGTGCGCGCCCCGGCCCGCCACAGGGCCGGCGCCACCTGGGCGATGCCGAGCCCGTAGGCATCGGCCTTCACCACGGCGGCGGCCTCGGCCGGCGCGGCGAGGGCGGAGATGGCCCGCCAGTTGTCGGCGATGGCATGCAGATCGATGGTCAGGATGCCGCCGGAGTCGCGCTCCTCCTCGGCCATGGCGCGGCGGCGGGCCTCGATGGCGGCCGTATCCTCCTGCGCCGCCTCCACGGCCTTGTGGACCGCGGCCTCGGCACCCTCGGGGTGGTCGGGGTCTACCTGCGGTCCGGCAGCCGCTCCTCCCGCGCCAGGTTGGAGAAGCGGGTGAACTGGGGCTCGAAATGCACCTTCACCATCCCGGTCGGGCCGTGGCGCTGCTTTCCGATGATGACCTCGGCCGTGTTCTCGGCCGCCTTCATCTCGATCTCCCACTTGAACCACTCCTCTGTGCCCGGCTTGGGCTCCTTGTTCTTCAGATAGTACTCCTCGCGAAAGACGAACATCACCACGTCGGCATCCTGCTCGATCGAGCCCGATTCGCGCAGGTCCGAGAGCTGCGGGCGCTTGTCATCGCGAGATTCGACCTGGCGCGAGAGCTGGGACAGCGCCATGATGGGCACTTGCAGCTCTTTCGCCAAGGCCTTCAGCCCGGTCGTGATCTCGGTGATCTCCTGCACCCGGTTCTCGCCGGCCTTCTTGGACGAGCCGGACAAGAGCTGGAGATAGTCGACGACCATGAAGTCGAGGCCGCGCTGGCGCTTCAGCCGCCGGGCCCGCGCCACCAGCTGGGCGATGGAGACGCCGCCGGTGTCGTCGATGTAGAGCGGGATCGACTGCATGGTCTGCGCCGCCGCAGCCAGCTTGGAGAACTCGGCCTCCGAGATGTCGCCGCGGCGCACCTTGTAGGAGGGGATCTCGGTCTGCTCGGACAGGATACGGGTGGCCAGCTGCTCGGCGGACATTTCCAGCGAGAAGAAGCCCACCACACCGCCGCTCATGGTCTCGATGCTGCCGTCGGGACGGGTCTCCCCGCGGTAATTGGCCGCGATGTGGTAGGCGATGTTGGTGGCGAGCGCGGTCTTGCCCATGCCCGGGCGGCCGGCGAGGATCACGAGGTCGGAGGGCTGGAGGCCGCCCATCTGCTGGTCGAGGTCGTCCAGGCCGCAGGCGATGCCGGACAGGTGGCCCTCGCGCTGGAAGGCGCGGCTGGCCATGTCCACCGCCTCGCGCAGCGCCTCGCCGAAGCGCAGGAAGCCGCCGTCGTAGCGCCCGGTCTCGGCGATCTCGTAGAGCCGCTTCTCGGCCTGCTCGATCTGGTCCTGCGGGGTCGCCTCCACCGGGGCGTCGTAGGCCTCATTGACGATGTCCTCGCCGATCCGGATCAGGTCGCGGCGCACCGCGAGATCGTAGATGGTGCGGCCGTAATCCTCGGAATTGATGACCGTGGTCGCCTCCGCCGCGAGGCGGGCGAGGTATTGCGGCCCGGTGAGGCCCGCGACGTCGAGGTCCGCCGGCAGGAAGGTTTTCAGGGTGACCGGGGTGGCCAGCTTGCCGGCCCGCACCAGCGCCGACGACAGCTCGAAGATGCGGGCGTGGACGGGCTCGTAGAAATGGCGCGGCTCAAGGAAGTCGGAGACGCGGTAGAAGGCCTCGTTGTTGACCAGGATGGCGCCGAGCAGCGCCTGCTCGGCCTCCACATTGTGGGGCGCCTGCCGGTAGTGGGGATCGGTGTCGGCCGGATGGCGCAGGTCGAGCATGGTCGGCGGATCCGCTGTGGAGGGGGATCCGGTCTAGCCGGATTCCCGCCGCGACGCGCCTCGAATCTGGACCGCCACGAGGGCTCAAGGGGTTCCGGCGACCCCCGCGCTTCGCTGTTGAGGCATTGCGGGGATAACGGGGATGACGCTGCGGTGCGACAACTGGCGACAGCCTGCGACGGGCGCCCCGGAGGCGGCGCCCCCGGGCCCGGCCTATCCCGCCAGGTGCCGCAGCAGGATGGAGAGGCCTAGCGCCATCAGCGCCAGCCAGGCCTTCGGCCACGCGGCCCCAGCGCTCGCTGATGAAGCGGCCCACCAGCATGCCGCCCGACGACATCACGAAGGTGGCGAGCCCGATGGCGAGCGCGATCACCCAGATGTTCACGTCGAGGAAGGCCAGCGACACCCCCACCGCCATGGCGTCGAGGCTGGTGCCGATGGCGGTCACCACCAGCACCGCGAAGGAGGCACGCCGCGGCGCCTCCGCCTCGCGCGGGCGCAGCGCCGCGAGCAGCATGTGGATGCCCACCGCGGCCAGCAGGCCGAAGGCGATCCAGTGGTCTACCGTCTCCACCATCTGGCTGGCGGCGACGCCCAGCCCCCAGCCGATGAGCGGGGTGAGCATCTCGACGATGCCGAACACCGCCCCGGTGCGCAGCGCCTCGCCGTAGCGCGGCCGGCCGAGCGCGGCGCCGCGGCCGACCGAGACCACGAAGGCATCCATGGACATGCTGAAGGCCAGCACGGCGATCGCGAGCGGGGTCATGGGCTTCCACCGGGCGGACGAGAGACCTCACGCGCCATGCCCGTCCGCCGGGCCTGTCGCGAAGCGGCCTGCCACCTGTCGGTCTTGCCGCAGATGGAGATGCCGCATGACGGTCTTGCCGAGCCGAAATCTTCGGCTGATCGCACCACGCCCCCGGCACGTTGGTGCCCGGACGCGAGTGTGTTGATGCGATCCCGCCCGATTCGAGCGGTGGCTACTCCCCGGTGAATCGGCAGATAACCCGCGCTGAAATCGAAGTCAAATCGCGGCAATGCTTGGAAACTTCGACGAAGGCGCGAATTATAGCCTGGGCTTAATCAAGTTCGGCTGGCTAATTCTTGACGCCGCGCTGCCGGATCAGACCGCCCCCAGGGCGCGCATCGAAGGGGGCTGGCGCGCCCGGCGCCTTGGAGTATGTCTGGCCATATCCGCAGCTGCCCGGGATCCAGGACGATGCCGCTCACCGCCGACGCCGCCGGCGTCTTCCCCATCGCGCCCACCCCCTTCCATCCCGACGGCAGCGTGGATTTCGGCTCCATCGACCGGCTGTGCGCGGCCTATCGCGGCTGCGGCGCCAACGGGCTCACCGTGCTCGGCATCCTCGGCGAGGCGCCGAAGCTGGAGCCGGACGAATCGCTCGCCATCGCCTTCCGCTTCATCGCCGGCATGGGCGACCTGCCGGTGGTGGTGGGGGTCTCCGCCTCCGGCTTTGCCGCCATGCGCGCCCTCGCCCGGGCGGTGATGGACAAGGGCGCCGCCGCCGTGATGATCGCGCCGCCGCCGCATTTGCGCACCGACGACCAGATCACCGCCTATTACGCCCAGGCGGTGGAGGCGGTGGGCGCGGACGTGCCCTTCGTCATCCAGGACTATCCGTTGACCCTCACGGTGCAGATGGCGCCGGAGGTGATCCGCCGCATCGTCGAGGCGCATCCCTCCTGCGTCATGCTGAAGCACGAGGACTGGCCGGGGCTGGAGAAGATCTCGACGCTGCGCGCCTTCACCGCCCAGGGGCGGATGCGGCACATCTCCATTCTCACCGGCAATGGCGGGCTGTTCCTCGATTTCGAGACCGAGCGCCGCGCCGACGGGGCGATGACCGGCTACGCCTTCCCCGAGATGCTGGTGGACGTGGTGCGCCTCGCCCGCGACGGCGCCCGCGAGGCGGCGCACGATCTGTTCGATGCCCATCTGCCGCTGCTGCGCTACGAGCAGCAGCCCGGGATCGGGCTCGCGGTGCGCAAATACGTTCTGGCGGCGCGCGGCCTCATCGCCGGCGACACCCAGCGCAAGCCCGCCGCCACCCTGTCGGCGACCGCGCGGGCCGAGGTGGACTACCTCCTCGCCCGCCTCGCCCGCCACGATCCCCGCGCCCTGCGCACCGGCGCCTGAGCCCCCGGTCCCCGGCCTGCGACCGCATGCGGGCTTCGCCGGGGCCCGGGCACACACCCCTAGGAAGACGGGACAGCACCATGAATCTGGGTCTTGAGGGGCGCACCGCCCTCGTTCTCGGCGCCAGCGGCGGGCTCGGCGGCGCCATCGCCCTCGCTCTGGCCGGCGAAGGCGCCCGGGTGGCGCTCGCCGGGCGCAACGCGGCGGCGCTGGAGGAGGTGGGCCGCTCCGTGGACGCCCTCGGCGGCGCCAGCCTGGCCCTGCCCCTTGACCTCGCCGACCTCGACGCCATCGACGGCCGGATCG
>CALMSN010000107.1 GCA_937872325.1 uncultured Xanthobacter sp.
CACCATGGTCTTCTGCAGCAGCAGCAGCTCGGGCCGGGTCTGCATGTCGAACAGGCCGGTGACCTCGAGCAGCGGCGTCAGCAGCCGGGCCATCGAGAGGGTCTCGGCCGGCTGGCCGTGGATCGGCTCGCCGATGGCGCGGATCGCCTGCGCGAACACCGGCGCGGCGCCATCGGTGGAGATGCCCACCACCAGCGGCGAGCGGTTGACCACCGCGCCGAAGGTGAAATCGCCCACGGACGGGGTGTCGATGACATTGGCCGGCACCCCGGCGGCCTTGGCCGCGGCGGCGAAGACCCGGGCATCCGCCGGATCGGCGAAGGCGCCGATGGCCAGCACCGCGTCGGCAAAGTCGGACGGCAGGTAGGCGCGGGTGATGATGCGGACCGGTCCCAGCGGGGGAGCGGCGGCGAGCCGGCGGAGGTCCTCGCAGGGGGTAGGCGCGATGACATCCACCCGCGCGCCGGCCGCCGAGAGCAGCTCCGCCTTCCACACCGCGCCGGCGCCGGTCTCTTCCGCCCCGCAGGCCAGGAGTGCCCGCCGGCCATTGAGATCGAAGAAGACCGGCAGGCGCGCCAGGGGCGCCATGCGGATCTCGGTCGGGCGTGGGGTCCGCGAGGGCGTTGCTGGGTGGAGGGTATCCATGAATATTAAAATATCATGTGGAATAATAATTTCAAACGTAAAATTTATGTGTAATTGCCGTTGCGGGGCATGGCCGAGACATGCCGCGACTCCATCTGAAGCGCAGCCGGGGCGGGCCGGGCGCTTGCGACCAAGAAAAAGAGAAGGCGCATGCTGGCTTGTTGCAGCATGCGCCTTTATTTCCTGCCATCGGCAGATGAAGATATAGTCACAATGTTTCGATCCGCATCCCCGTAAGAAGGGGACGACATATAAGCCTAGAATTTATAGAACATTATTGGCTCGATCCTGATTTTAAAGTAGCGCCATCCGGCGCTGATGGTCAGGCGCCATCCCGGGTACGCGCGCATGGAGCTCTCCTTCAGGTCATTGCCTGAAGGTTGTATTATTGTGAAATACAGCCGTCAATTAGTATATTCATTGTTACTATGTCTAGTGCGCCTCCTCCCAGTTCCGCGCCGCGCGGGCATCCACCTTGAGCGGCACGGCGAGGGCGACGGCCGGGTGCGGCGCCTCCTCCATCACCCGCCGGACCACCGGCAGGGTCGCCTCGGCCTCGGCCGCGGGCACCTCGAACACCAGCTCGTCATGCACCTGCAGCAGCATCCGGGCGGAAAGATCGGCCTTGGCGAGGGCCGGCTCCATCCGGATCATCGCCCGGCGGATGATGTCGGCCGCCGTGCCCTGCAGCCGGGCATTGATGGCGGCGCGCTCGTTGAAGGCGCGGATGGAGGGGTTCTTGGCGGCGATGTCGGGATAGTGGCAGCGCCGGCCGAACAGGGTCTCCACATAGCCGTGCTCGCGGCAGAAGGCCTTGGTCGCCTCCATGTAGTCGCGGATGCCGGGGAAGCGCTCGAAATAGCGCTTGATGTACTGCCCCGCCTCCTCGCGCGGGATGCCGAGCTGGTTAGCGAGGCCGAAGGCCGAGATGCCGTAGATGATGCCGAAATTGATCGCCTTCGCCCGCCGCCTGATCTCGGCTGGCATGCCTTCCACCGGCACCCCGAACATCTCGGAGGCGGTCATGGCGTGGATATCGAGCCCCTCGGTGAAAGCGGTGCGCAGGGCCGGGATCTCGGCGATCTCCGCCAGAAGGCGCAGCTCGATCTGCGAATAGTCGGCCGAAATGAGCAGGTTGCCCTCCTCGGCGACGAACGCGCGGCGGATCCGCCGGCCCTCCTCGGTGCGGATCGGGATGTTCTGCAGATTGGGATCGGAGGATGAGAGCCGCCCGGTGGTGGTGGCGGCCAGCGCGTAGCTGGTGTGCACCCGGCCCGTCTGCGGGTGGACGTAGTTGGGCAGGGCGTCGGTGTAGGGGGAGCGCAGCTTGGCGAGCTGGCGCCATTCCAGGATCTTCTGCGGCAGCTTGTGGCCGGCCTCGGCCAGCTCGTCGAGCACGTTGGCCTTGGTGGACCACATGCCGGTGGCGGTCTTGGTGCCGCCGGGCAGGTTCATCCGGCCGAACAGGATGTCGCCCATCTGCTTGGGCGAGCCGACATTGAGCCGCTCGCCGGCGATCTCGGCGATCTCGTCCTCCACCCGCGCCGCGCCCTGGGCGAACTCGCTGGAGAGTTTCGACAGCATGGCCCGGTCGATGGCGATGCCGCGCGCCTCCATCCGCATCAGCACCGCGATCAGGGGGCGCTCCAGGGTCTCGTAGACGGTGCTGCGGCCCTCGGCCGGCAGGCGCGGCTTCAGCACCTGCCACAGGCGGAGCGTCACGTCCGCATCCTCGGCGGCATAGGCGGTGGCCGGGGCCAGGGGCACCTTGTCGAAGGTGATGCGGGCCTTGCCCTTGCCGGTCACCTCGTCGAAGCCGATGGGGGTGTGGCCGAGATGGCGGACCGACAAATCGTCCATGCCGTGGCCGCCGCGCCCGGCATCGAGGGCGTAGGACATGCACATGGTGCAGTCGTAGGGCTCCACCGTGATGCCGTGGCGGGAGAGCACCATGCGGTCATACTTGACGTTGTGGCCGATCTTCAGCGTGCCGGGATCTTCCGCCATCGGGCGGAGCACGGCCAGCGCCTCGGCGATCGGGATCTGCCCCGGCAGCAGCCCCTCGCTGAACAGGCCGTCGCCGGCGCCGCGATGGGCCAGCGGGATGTAGCAGGCTTCGTTGGGCGCCAGCGCCAGCGAGACCCCCACGAGGTCCGCCTGCATGGGATCGAGGCCGGTGGTCTCGGTGTCGAAGGCGACGAGACCCTGGTCCATCGCCCGGGCGCACCACGCCTTCAGGGTGTCGAGATCGGTGAGGGTGAGGTAGCCGGCGCGGTCCACCGGGGTGGCGCGGGCGGTCTCGGCGCGCGCCTGGGCGAGGCCCTGCGGCGACAGGGCGCGGGTCGCCGGGGCGGCTTCGTCGGCGGTGGCCGGTGGGCTGTCGCCGCTCGCCTCGGCTGCGGCCGCCTCCGGCCCGGCGGGGGTGAAGAGGTCGCCCTTGGGGGCAAGGCGCGCATCCGGCTCGACGGCGGAGGCCTCCACCCCATAGGCCTCGGCCACCCGGCGGGTGATGGTGGTGAATTCCATGGCCTTGAGGAAGGCGATGAGCGGCTGCGGGTCCGGCTGCTCCAGCACCAGATTTTCGAGCGGCACTTCCAGCGGCACGTCGGTGACGAGGGTCACCAGGGTGCGCGAGATGCGGGCGGCCTCGGCATTCTCCAGCAGCGACTCGCGCCTCTTGGGCTGCTTGATCTCGCCGGCCCGGGCGAGGAGGGCCGGGGGCGCCC
>CALMSN010000108.1 GCA_937872325.1 uncultured Xanthobacter sp.
GAACCTCCGTGGGATCGGAACGCGGCGGGCGCCTGCGACGGCCGGGCGCGGAATGCGCCGGCGGCAGCCACAGGCAGGTCCCGCCTGAGATGGAGCATAGCGAAGGCTTCGCCAGTGCAGAAACACAGTTGTGAACCGGAACGCTCGCCAGCCGGCCGCCGGGACCTGCCGCCGCGGCGCCTGACGCCGGTGAGGAAACCCGCGCCTGAGGTGCCCGCAGCGCAAACCGGCGACTGTGACATCCGGTCCGCGAACCGGCCGAATTCATTGGTGAAGGCCGGTCCTGGCCGCGCCGCGTGGATGGCCGGCCCCGGATGCCTCGGAGTTCCGCTCGCAAGTATGGCCCGTGGAGGCCGAGCGAGGAAGCCGCCGGAGCGAGCACCGCACCGCTGGACACGCCCGCCCGGGGACGGGCCGGCAGCATCTCGACCCTTGCTGCCGCCGGCGTTCGGCAAGCCGCCCGCTGACATCGCGATGCCGGAAACCATCCGGACCACGAACCCACGGCCCACAGATTTCCCGAACGGACCGACCCCTCCGAAGCGCCCCGGTCCCGCCCGGCAAACCGCCCGCCACAAGACGGCGCGGCCGCCGCGCGGAAGGTCCGCCCGGCGGCAGGGCGGCTCAGCGCCCGCCCGGCTCGAAGCACCAGGCGAGGATGCCCTTCTGGGCATGCAGCCGGTTCTCGGCCTCATCGAACACCACCGATTGCGGGCCGTCCATCACCTCGTCGGTGACCTCCTCGCCGCGATGGGCGGGCAGGCAGTGCATGAAGATGGCGTTGGGCTGGGCCCGCGCCATCAGGGCGGCGTTCACCTGGTAGGGCTTGAGGATGTTGTGGCGGCGCTCCGCCTCCTTGTCGCCCATGGAGACCCAGGTGTCGGTGATGACGCAGTCCGCCCCCTCCACCGCCGCCTCGGGATCGCGCAGGAAGGTGACGTCGGCCTTGGTGCGCTTGACGAAGTCCTTCACCGCGCCGCGCGGGGCGAACTCCTTCGGCGTCGCCACCTTCATGGAGAAGCGGAAGCGCTCGGCGGCGTGGATCCAGGAGGCGAGCACGTTATTGGCGTCGCCCGACCAGGCGACGGTGCGGCCCTCGATGGCCCCAAGATGCTCCTCGAAGGTCAGCACGTCCGCCATCACCTGGCAGGGATGGGAGATCCGCGTCAGCCCGTTGATGACCGGCACGGTGGCGTGCGCGGCCAGCTCCATGAGGTCCTCGTGGTCGAGGATGCGGATCATGATGGCGTCGACGAAGCGCGACAGCACCCGGGCGGTGTCGGCGATGGTCTCGCCGCGCCCGAGCTGCATCTCCGCCCCGGTGAGCATGATGGTCTCGCCGCCGAGCTGGCGCATGCCGACGTCGAAGGAGACGCGGCTGCGGGTGGACGGCTTGTCGTAGATCAACGCCAGCGTCTTGCCGGCGAGCGGGCGGCCGGCCACCCCCTCCGCCCGCTGCGCCTTGATGTCCCGCGACATGTCGAGCACCCGCCGGAGTTCTCCGGCGGGGATCTCGGACAGGTCGATGAAGTGGCGCACGCCCAGAGCCCCGGTCATTCGGCCGCCCCCTTGACCGCGCCGGACAGGACGCCGCCCAGCGCCCGGCAGGCGGCATCGATCTTGGCAGCGGCGAGCTCGGCCTCATCGCGGGTCACCACCAGCGGCGGCAGCAGCCGCACCACGTTGTCGCCGGCGCCAGGCGCCAGCAGGCCCTCCTCGCGCAGCGCCCGCACCAGCTCCGCGGCCGGCAACTGGGGCTGCACCCGCAGGCCCATCAGCAGGCCCTGGCCGCGCACCTCGGCGAGGATGCCGGGATGGCGCTGCCGCACCTCTTCCAGACGGGTCCGGAAGTGATCGGCCACGCTGCTCACATGGGCGAGGAAGTCCGGCAGCAGCACGAGGTCGAGCACCGCATTGCCCACCGCCATGGCCAGCGGGTTGCCGCCATAGGTGGAGCCGTGGGTGCCGGGCGTCATGCCGCGGGCGGCGGCCTCGGTGGCGAGGCAGGCGCCCATGGGGAAGCCGCCGCCGATGCCCTTCGCCACCGCCATCACATCGGGGACGACGCCGGTCCACTGATGGGCGAACAGCCGTCCGGTGCGGCCGACCCCGCTCTGCACCTCGTCGAGCAGCAGCAGCAGGCCGTTCTCGTCGCAGAGCTGGCGCAGGCCGGCGAGGAAGCCCTCGGGCGCCACCCGCACCCCGCCCTCGCCCTGCACCGGCTCCACCAGGATGGCGGCGGTCTCGGGGGCGATGGCGGCGGCGGCGGCGGCGAGGTCACCGAACGGCACCTGGTCGAAGCCCGGCAGGGCCGGGGCGAAGCCTTCGAGATACTTGGCGTTGCCGCCGGCGGCGATGGTCGCCAGGGTGCGGCCGTGGAAAGCGCCCTCGAAGGTGACGATGCGATGCTTCTCCGGCCGGCCCGCCACGTAATGGAAGCGGCGGGCGGCCTTGATGGCGCACTCGATGGCCTCGGCCCCGGAATTGGTGAAGAACACCGTGTCGGCGAAGGTGGCATCGGTCAGCCGCCGGGCCAGCGCCTCGCCACCCGGAATGCGGAACAGGTTGGAGATGTGCCACAGCTTGCCGGCCTGGGCGGACAACGCCTCGACCAGGTAGGGATGGGCGTGGCCGAGCACGTTCACCGCGATGCCGGCGGTGAAGTCGAGAAAGCGTCGCCCGTCCGTCGTGACGAGCCAGCAGCCCTCTCCCCGTTCGAATTCGAGGTCGATGCGCGCATAGGTCGGCATAACGGCGGCTATCACAACACCCTCCATACGCCGGGAGCCCGTTCGCCCGCCGCGGCCTGGGGCCGCATCCGGGCGGAAAACCCGCCGGCGCAAATTAAAACGGGCCGCCCAAGCGGGGGCGGCCCGACGGCGGGGATTCTTAAGCATCGCGCGCGCAGGGTCAACCGACCTTGCACGCGGAAATTCGACCCGGAACCGTTGCCGGCTCAAGAAAACCCTCGCGATGCGCGTCCCGCCGGACAGGCCCCGCGCGCAAGGGGGTGGACGCGGCGCCCGGTTTGCGATTCAACACCGCCCGGCGGCGGATGCTGCCGATGGGACGTCCGCAACGAACTGGGGAAAACAGTCTTGACGCGAAGGCCGACTCTGTTTCCGGCACCGCGCATATTGTAGCTTCATTCCTGTCGGCCACGAGATGTCGTGCCCGACAGGATTTTCCGGGATCTGTGACGAGGCAACCCCGCGCGCTTCTGCGCACGGGTCGGGAGCGGAGTCCGGAAGGAGCCTTGCGGCGGCGCATCCGCGCCGCGGGGCGCGACGGCGGGACGCAGCGCCGGCTGTCGCAACACGATGTGCGGCGCCATGCGTTCCCGGCGCCCCTCAATGCGGCATTGGGAGACGAGCGATGAGCTGGACCGACGAGCGCGTCGAACTCTTGAAGCGGCTGTGGAGCGAAGGCCTCTCCGCCAGCCAGATCGCCAATCAGTTGGGCGAGGTCACCCGCAATGCGGTGATCGGCAAGGTGCACCGGCTGGGCCTGTCCGGCCGCGCCAAGAGCCCTTCGACGGCGGTACCGCGGCAGCGCAAGGCGCGCCCGGCCCAGCAGATGGTGCGGGTCTCGCGCCCGGTCTCGCGCGGCAACACGGCGTTGGCACAGGCCTTCGAGGTCGAGATGGAGCCGGACCCGATCGCCTATGACAACGTGGTGCCGATGAGCCAGCGGCTGTCGCTGCTGGAGCTGAACGAAGCCACCTGCCACTGGC
>CALMSN010000109.1 GCA_937872325.1 uncultured Xanthobacter sp.
GGCCCGCCAGCCAAGCGCCGGGTTCTCCTCCTCGACGGTGCGCATATACGGGAGCACCTTGCCGGCGCCGATGTCGAGGCTGCGGAAGGTCACCGGCCGGTCGCCGGCGGCATCGAGCACGGCGCGGTAGAGCTTGAGCTGCTCGGAGATGCGCGGGAACGCCGAGGCGATCATGAACTGCAGCTCGGTGCGGAACAGGCCGATGCCCGCCGCCCCGGTCTCCTCGATGTGCGGCAGGTCCACCAGCAGGCCGGCATTGAGGTGCAGGGCCATGTGGACCCCGTCCTTGGTGACGCAGGGGCGGGTGCGCAGGGCCGCATATTGGGCCTGGCGCTTGGCCCGGTAGCGCACCTTCTCGGCATAGGCCGCCTCGACGTCCGCCGGCGGGCGCAGATGGACCTCGCCGGCCTGGCCGTCGACGATGCAGGGGTCGCCCGCATCGGCGAGCCCGGCCACGTTGCTCACCTGCCCGACCGCCGAGATGCCCAGCGCCCGGGCCACGATGGTGACGTGGCTGGTCGTGCCCCCCTCCTCCAGCACCAGGCCGCGGATGCGGCTGCGATCATAGTCCAGCAGCGCCGCCGGGCTCATGTTGCGGGCGACGATGATGGCGTTCTCGGGCAGCGCCTCGCGGGCGCCGGTCCGGGTCTGGCCGGTCAGCTCGCGCAGCAGCCGGTTGGCGAGGTCGTCGAGATCGTGGAGGCGCTCGCGCAGATAGGGGTCGGTGGCGCGCATCATGCGAGCACGGGTATCCGACTGCACCCGCTCCACCGCGCCCTCGGCGGTGAGGCCGGAGAGCACCGCCTCGCGCATCTTGTGCATCCAGCCGCGGTCGTGGGCGAACATGCGGTAGGCTTCGAGGATGTCGCGATGCTCGCCCGACTTGGCGAGGCTGTCTTCCTCCAGCATCAGGTCGATGGCCCGGCGCAGCTTGCCGATGGCCGCCTCCAGCCGCTCGGTCTCGCGCGTCACGTCCTCGGCGATGACGTTGGTGACCTTGATGCGCGGCTCGTGCAGCACGACGTGGCCGAGGCCGAGGCCGTCGGCAAGGGTCACGCCCTTGAGATGCAGCGGCCGGCGGGCGGCCGGCTCGGCGCCCGGCTTGGCCAGCGCCGTCAGCTCGCCCGAGGCGATCATCTCCGCCAGCACCATGGCGGTGGTCTGGAGGGCCTCGATCTCCTCTTCGGTGTAGGCGCGGCGGGCGCGGTTCTGCACCACCAGAACGCCCAGCGTGTTGCCGGCGCGCAGCACCGGCACCCCGAGGAAGGAGGAATAGATCTCCTCCCCGGTCTCGGGACGGTAGGAGAATTCGGGATGGGCCTGGGCGTCGGAGAGGGCGAGCGATTCGGCCTCGCGCGCCACATGACCGACCAAGCCTTCGTCGACCCGCATCACGGTGAGGTGAACGGCGTCGCGGTTGAGGCCCTCGGTGGCGTAGAGCTCCAGCGTCTGGTCGACGCGCAGGACGTAGACCGAGCAGACCTCCGCGACCATGTTGGCGGCGATCAGCACCACGATCTTGTCGAGGCGGTCCTGCGCGCTGACCTGCTCCGCCATCACCTCGCGGAGGCGGCGGAGCAGCACGCGCGGACCGCCGAGCGCGCCTCGCATCGGCCGCATCCCTACCTAATAACCAGCGCCGCGGCGGGCTTCGGACTCGTCGGGAAATATGGGCGCGCGCCCGGTAGCCCTGAGTCGCGCGCCGCTGCCCTCAGCCGTCCAGCCCGTATAGCGAATGAAGAGTCCGGACCGCAAGCTCGGTATAAGCCGCGTCGATGAGGAAGGAGATTTTGATCTCCGAGGTGGTGATGGCGCGGATGTTGATTCCGCGCTGGGCCAGCGCCTCGAAGGCGCGCGCCGCCACCCCGGCATGCGAGCGCATGCCGATGCCGATCACCGAGACCTTGGTGACATCCGTCGCGCCCTCGACGACGGCGTAGCCGATGGCGTCCTTCGCCTTGGCCAGCGCCGCCACCGCCCGCTGGAAGTCGGCGTTGGGCACGGTGAAGGTGATGTCGGTGAAGTCGTCGGCCGAGACGTTCTGCACGATCATGTCGACGTTGATGTGGGCGTCGGCGAGCGGGCCGAACACCGCCGCGGCGATGCCGGGCTTGTCCGCCACCCGGCGGATCGACACCTGGGCCTCGTCCTTGGAGAAGGCGATGCCGGTGACCACCTGGGATTCCATCTGGGTTGCCACGATTTCCTCCTCGTCGCAGATCAGGGTGCCGGCCTTCTCAACCTGGGCCGTCTCGGGGGCGTCGGGATCCACCAGGCTGGAGCGCACGAAGGTGCGCACCTTGTGCACCATGGCGAGCTCGACCGAGCGCACCTGCAGCACCTTGGCGCCCAGCGAGGCCATCTCCAGCATCTCCTCGAAGGCGATGCGGTCGAGCCGGCGGGCCTTGGGTACCACGCGCGGGTCGGTGGTATAGACCCCGTCCACGTCGGTATAGATGTCGCAGCGCTCGGCCTTGAGCGCCGCCGCCACCGCCACCGCGGAGGTATCCGAGCCGCCGCGGCCGAGGGTGGTGATCCGCCCGGTGGGCGGATGGATGCCCTGGAAGCCGGCGATCACCGCCACCTCCCCCATGTCGATGGCGGCGCCGAGCCGGGTCGGATCGATGTCGAGGATCCGGGCGGAGCCGTGCGCGTCGTCGGTGTTTATGGGGATCTGCCAGCCCTGCCAGGAGCGGGCGGGAATGCCCAGCTGCTGGAGCGCGATGGCCAGAAGGCCCGAGGTCACCTGCTCGCCGGAGGCGACCACGGCGTCGTATTCATGGGGATCGTAGAGCGGGGCGGCATCCTTGCACCAGCCCACCAGCTCGTTGGTCTTGCCGGACATGGCGGAGACGACCACCGCCACCTCGTAGCCGGCCTTCACCTCCCGCGCCACGTGACGGGCCACGTTGCGGATCCGCTCGATATTGGCGACAGAGGTGCCGCCGAACTTCATCACCAGCCGAGCCATCGCTCGCGCCTTTCTGCTTGTCTTTCAGGAAAACCGGGACGCGGATGCGGCGTCACGCCGCGGCACGGACGGCAGCATGCCGCCGGCCCTCGGCCGTCATTTTCGACGGCGCGTCTCCGGCAGGCGCAGGACAGGCTGGTGACGGGAAACGGAGGCGAACATCCTGAAAAGCCCTTCCACGCGGCGGCAGGGCCGCGCGGCCACATGGTTCGCGCCGGCCGGGGCCGGGCGCGCGATCTGCGCTGCCTCCATAGCGAGAAGCCGCGGCCGGGGCAACTCGGCAGAGGCGTGGGTCGCGGGGCGAGAGTGAAAGGAAATGCCGGCCAAGGGCCGCGCTCAAGCTTAAGGCGCAGCGCGAGACCGGCACGCGGACTTTCTTCCGCCGGCGGAGAAGGGGTGGGGACCAGGCTCCGGACCCAACCCGAGACAGCATGCGCACTCCCTCTCCCGCCTGCGGGGAGGGATGGCGCGGGGGCTTGCGGGTTGAGGAGAGCGAGGCCGCGGCCCCTTCAGGCCTTTCGGCCCTGCGGAGAGACTTTCCCCCTCCCTGCCCTCCCCCGCAAGCGGGAGAGGGTTCTGCCGCCCTCCCCAGCAAGCGCGAGACGGTTCTGCCGCGCCTTAACACCAACGGCATGCGGAGCCGGACCGCTTGCATCCCCGGCGGGGCCCTGCCATCCGTGGCGCCTGCCTGCGGGGGGCCCGCTGCCCGATGCGCCGCTCCCCCCCGATCCCCCACCTGCCGCCGACCGCCCGCGGGCGATCGCCCGCCTGCGCCGGGCCCTCCACGAGACCTCGGTCACCGGCATCCCCACGACGCTGCCGCTGCTGCGGGACATCGCCCACGAGGCGACGTTCACGGAGGGCCGCTACACCACCGCGTACCTCACGGAGCGCGAGCAGTTCCTGCCGACCCTCGCGGGCGCCACGGTCGCGTGACCGCCGACCGCGAGGGGGGCCGCAGGGCCGCCCGCCGCCAGGCGGTCATCCTGCTCTACCAGCACGACGTCACCGGCCTGCCCCTGGAGGACCTCGAGGCGAACCTCGAGCGCGACGGCACCCCGCTCGACCCGTTCGCGCGGGCGCTGACCGAGGGCGTCTCGGCGGACCCCGCGAGCCTGGACGAGCTGATCACGGGCGCGGCGGAGGGGTGGACGGCCGAGCGGCTGGCGCCGCTGGAGCGCAACATCCTGCGCGTCGCGGTCCACGAGCTGCTCGACTGGCCGGACATCCCGGCGGCGGTGTCGATCAACGAGGCCGTGGACCTCGCGAAGCGCTACTGCCAGGTGGAGGCCGCGGGGCTGGTGAACGGGATCCTCGGGAGGATCGCCGCGGAGCACGCGGAGGTGGCCACGTGACC
>CALMSN010000110.1 GCA_937872325.1 uncultured Xanthobacter sp.
GATCCGCTTCGTGACCACGGTTGGGAGCCATTCAAGCGGCGTGCCGGGGGGCATCTTCGCGCCGATCCTGGCGCTGGCGGCGTGCGTGGGGCTGGCGTTCGGCGGGGCTGTGGCGCTGGTTCTGCCGGATGCGGGGGTGTCGCCGCTGGCCTTCGCCATCGTCGCGATGGGAGGCCTGTTCACGGCCTCGGTGCGCGCGCCGATCGTCGGTGCAGCCTTGACCCTCGAGCTCACCGGATCCTATGCGCTGGCTCTGCCGCTGATGGTCACCTGCGTCGTCGCCGGCCTCGTGGCGCAGTGGTGCGGCGGCCGGCCCATCTACACGCAACTCCTGGAGCGTACCCTCGCCCAGGCCGGCATCGCCCCACCTCGGGAGCCGCCTCAGCGGACCGGCCTCGCATGAGGCCAGGGGAACTTTTCCATCGCGGCTTCAGCCAGGAGGAGATGGTTTTTGCTTTTGGCTCCGGACCGGATTGATGCCGCCAAGGGCAGAAAGTTGCAGCACCAGCTCTGCCTGCCGGTTGACCCCAAGCTTCTGGAAAACCCGTTTCAAGACGACCCGTGCCGTGGCCTCGGTGACGCCGAGCTTGCTTGCGGCCGCCCGCACCGCCACGCCGCCACCGATCAAAGAGGCAAGCCTGGCCTCGCCGAGGGTGAGGCCGAAAAGATCGCGCAAGACCACGGGCTCGACGATATGGTTGCGCTCGAGCGGCATGGCCAGGAGAAGAGTTCGCGCGACCCCGGCCATGCCGATCCGCCCCTGTCCGGACTTGGTGATGGGCAGCGCCCAGGCCACGATTCGCTTCCCGTCCGCGCCAGTAAAGATGCAGGATTGTGTCGGCGCCGACCGGAGCTCCGCACCACGGGCTGCCGCGACGAGCGCATCGAAGCGAGGGCGTTCATCCTTCACATGGGCCGTCATGTGTTGGCCCATGATTTCGAAGTGGTTTGCGAGCATTTCCCGCCCGGCGGCATTCGACAAAATGATCTCGCAGTTTTCATTCAGCGCATAAATGCTGGCATCCATGGCATCAATCGCCGCGAGAACGGTGCTCTCGGTTGCCTCGAGACTGGATATCCGTAGCGATATCCGCAGAGCCTGCTCCACATGGTGGGCGATTTCCTTGAGCAAGGTCATCTCGGCTGCGGTGAATTCTCCTTTCCACTTGGCACGTGGAAGCGAAAGCGCCACCAGCATGTCGAGATCCGGAAGCATGACACCGGACATCAGCCAGCCGAATCCGGCACGTCGGAAGAAATCCTTATATATTGGAAGACTTTCAATCTCCGCGGACGTCGCAATTGTATAGTCGCTGAAAACATCACCGCTGGTGAGGTGGCACTCGATGGCTCGCTGGGCATGGATGTCATGCCGCCACCACTCTTCATCGAGATACAACTGAACCGCATTCCGCAAATTCTCAGAGAATATAAAGTCTGCCGGAACGTTATTTTCGTAGAAAATTATGACGGCGCCTTCAGCGTTGAACAATTCTCCGATCTGGGACAAGACGTTTGGCCATTTATCCGGAGACATGGCGGCATCGTATACAGCGTATATGATGCGGTTAAACGTCTGCATCTGTGCCCCTTCTGGCGCTCTTTTACGCTTCGACTGACCGCTTGCACCGCCCTAGCGAATGCGCCGCATAAGCGGCGCCGTCACTCGCCGCGGCGCTGACTGTATCCCATTTAGGATATTGCACTGCAAATCTCGCTAGGTAAAGTGTTGCCGGATACTGTGAATTCCTTTCTGCTTGCGATGGCATCTGCACCAGTGCTCCCAGGCTGCCACGTCGCCCTTATGTTGTCTGGTTCAGCCAGACTGCACACCGCGGGCGAGGTCGTCGGGAGCGGAACGTCGGTCCACCTTCGGCGTGCAAATGAACTGCATGCTTGTAATTAGGCCAAGAAAGGGAGGGGCCGGGTCTGTTCAGGCCATAGGCCCGCATCCTGAGAGCCCGGCCCGAAAAGGGTTGATCATCCTTGGCCGGCTTGGAATGCGCGTGGTTCCCAGACATGACGACGCCCAGGATGGCTATGAACAACGCCGCCCTGCATCGCCGAGACGCAACGTATTCGACAACCAGATCGACGGCGTTACAGCGTAAAACTAGTCGCCGACCTTCACCTCAGGGCGCAACGGTTCGCAAGATCCCACTCCCGGTCATGACATTCCCAGCCAACCCCTCAGAGGTCGTTTGAAAAGTCCGACGAGCTAGTCTGCCGGGCCTTTCCGGCACTAGGCTCGTCGCAAGCCTGGCCCGATGTGCGGCGTCGCGCTTGCATTTTCTTCCGCAGGACCTCCAAAAATGTCCGTGTCGGCCGTCGACCGCCGACTTCTCAAACAGTCCACCGGAGCGGGATGAGAAAACGGCGGCCCCCTCTCGTCATGCCCGGTTGAATTTCCACGCCTTTCTATCGAAGGAGTTCTTGATGAGCGATCTGATTCAGCCGATCCGCGGGACGCAGGGCGCCGACATCGTCGGTCCCCGCAACGCGGCGGTCGAGGCCCAGAACCCCGACATCCTGCTGCCGCCGGCGACCGACCACGGCGGCATTCCGAACCTGAAGTTCCCCTTCGCCATGGCCCATAACCGTCTTGAGGATGGCGGCTGGGCGCGCGAGGTCACCTGCCGCGAGATGGGGAGCATGAAGGAGCTCGCCATCGTCAACATGCGCCTGCCGCCCGGCGTGGTGCGCGAGCTGCATTGGCACAAGGAGGCCGAGTGGGCCTATGTGCTCAAGGGCAAGGTGCGCTTCTATCTGGTCGACGACCAGCGCCAGACCCTTATCGAGGATCTGGAGCCCGGCGACCTCTGGCTCGCCCCCGCCGGCTTCCCGCACGCGATCCAGGGCCTGGAGGAAGGCACCGAATTCGTTTTGGTGTTCAATGACGGCAACTTCTCCGAAAACCAGACCCTGCTGGTGACCGAGCTCTTCGCCCACACCCCGCGCGAAGTGCTGGCCAAGAATTTCGGCGTTCCGGTCGATGCATTCGACGGTATTCCCTCTGCGGAGAAGTATATTTTCCGCCAGCCGGTTCCGGCGCCGATCGAAGAGGTTCGCAAGGAACTCGGCGCGGTGACCTTCACCGACAAATACGTGTTCCGAGCCTCGAAGATCGCGCCGAACAAGTTCCCTGGCGGCGCGACCCTGGTGGTGGATTCGAATAATTTCGCAGTAACTAATCTCGCCGCGCTGTTCATAGATCTTGAGCCGGGCGGCATGCGCGAGATCCACTGGCATCCGGATGCCGACGAGCTGCAATACTATCTCAGCGGCAAGGCACGTATGACTGTGTTCGATGCTGTAAACAATGCCCGCACCTTCGATTTCGTGGCCGGAGACGTCGGCTATGTGCCGAGGACGCTTGCTCACTACATCGAAAACACCGGCGACGAGCCGGTCCGGGTGCTCAATGTGTTCCACACCGGCGAGTACAGGGACGTGTCGCTGAACAACTGGCTGGCGCTCACGCCGCCGGCCCTGGTGAAGGGCCATCTCGATGTGGGCGACCCGCTCATGTCGTCGCTGCGGGCGACCCGCCAGCCCGTCGTCAAGGGCTGAACATAATGAGGGGCCTTTCGGCCCCTCACCGCCCCGTCTGGCGACCCGGTTCCACCGTGGTCGCCCGGTCGCGCGCCGACCTTCGTCGTGCGGCCTGTCATGCCGGCGTCGGAATCCCCGCGTGAGCCATCGCGGTCTTTTGCGAGCATTGAAACATTAGAGGGGGACAGACATGGAAGAGTTCATGTCTAAGATGTTGGTTTCGGACCTTATTCCCATCATTGTTGTGATGATTTTAGGTTACGCAGCCGGCAAGACGAACGCCTTTGAAGCAGGTCAGGCCCGCGTCTTCAACAAGCTGGTGCTGGACTTCGCCCTCCCGGCGGCCCTGTTCGTGTCCATCGTCCGCGCTGATCGCCAGATGCTGGTGGAGAATGCAACGCTCAGCATCATCTCACTGGTGGGGCTGGTGAGCCTTTTCATGCTCTCCTACTTCACGATCCAGTGGTTCTTCAAGCGCACGAAGCCTGAGGGCGCCGTCTGCGCATTGATCGCAGGTTCGCCGACCATCGGCTTTCTCGGTTACGCCGTGCTCGACCCGCTTTATGGAACGGGCGTGGAGACCGGGCTGGTCATCGCCATCGTGGCCATCGTGGTGAATGCCATCACGATCCCGATCGGCCTCTATCTGCTCAACGCCGGCGGCGGCGGCGACAAGTCCGCGGATGGTGCGCCAAAGGGCAATGCGCTGCTCTCGGCCATGAAAGAGCCGGTGGTCTGGGTGCCGATCCTCGCGGTGGCGCTGGTGGTCGCCGGCATCAAGGTTCCCGATGCCGTCGACCCCACCTTCGATCTTCTGGCCAAGGCCAATTCTAGCGTGGCGGTGTTCGCCGCCGGCCTCACGCTTGCCGCTTATAAGATCGAGCTCGATTGGGAGGTGGCCTATAATACCTTCTTCAAGCTCGTGCTCATGCCCGGCGTCTTCCTGCTCGCAGGTTGGGCGTGCGGACTGGATGGCCGGATCCTGCAGATGCTGGTTCTCAGCGTGGCTCTGCCGCCGGCCTTCTCGGGGATCATTATTTCCAGCCGCTTCCAGGTCTACACGCGCACCGGCACGTCTTCGCTGGCTGTAAGCGTGCTCGGCTTCATCGTCGCAGCACCCACCTGGGTCTACCTTGCACGGCTCATAAGCAGCTGACGGCAGAAGGCGATCACTCCCCGTTTCTTAGGAAATGATGGGAGTGATCGCCGCCGCGGTCGAAATCGACACCCTCACGGGTCGCCTCGAAGTGGCGGGGATGCCGGCGCAGATCATTCGCACCCGGGCAGGTGCAGAGCGCGCGCTCATGAGCGTAGGCGAAGTCGGCACCGCCGAAGGTGCCGGCCCGGAGCAACGCTAACTCTTTTCAACGAAAGCGGTCACGGCCGGTCGCGCCGCCGGGCCGCCTCGATAGCGGCGACGTCGATCTTCTTCATGTCCATCATGGCTTCAAACGCGCGTTTTGCTTCATCGCCTCCGGCCGCCAATGCCTCGCTCAGCACGCGCGGGGTGATCTGCCAGGAAATGCCCCATTTGTCCTTGCACCAGCCGCACGCGCTTTCCTGCCCGCCATTGCCGACAATGGCGTTCCAATAGCGGTCCGTCTCGTCCTGGTCGTCGGTGGCGATCTGGAACGAGAAGGCCTCATTGTGCTGGAACGCAGGCCCGCCATTCAGGCCGAGGCAGGGGATGCCGGCAACGGTGAATTCGATCGTCAGCACGTCTCCCGCCTTGCCGGACGGGTAATCGCTCGGCGCATGGTGGACGGCGTTCACCGCGCTGTCCGGAAAAAGCGCGGTGTAGAAGCGGGCCGCAGCCTCCGCGTCCTTGTCGTACCAAAGGCAGATGGTGTTCTTGGCAACCGGCATCGCCTGTCCTTTCGCCCTTCACGCCGACCCCGATTTCATCCTCCGCACCTTTGGGGGAGGGTCCGAGTCAATCTCACGCGTACGTCACGACCATAAAATGCCGTCGCGCCATCTGACGTTCCTCCGGCATGGCACGATGATATGCGAGACGGGTGGGGACGGTAACGCAATGGAGATGCGGTCCACCCATGTCAGCCCCGACCTCTCGCACCCATCGTGTCGCTACCGTCGTGGTGCTGCAGCTGTGGCGCATCTCTTGTAGGCGTTGCTAGCCTTCGAAAGGCGGCCCTGCCTGACGGCCCATGTGCCGCTCTGGCGCCGCAACAGAGTGCCCGACCATGTCTCGGCGAGCAGTGAAAGCACAACACGGGCAGCAGATCGCTATTTGGCCTCTGGCGACCTTCCGCCGCTAAAGCACGCGCCGTGCATCTTGCAACACAAGCTGCACGGCGCGTGCTCCATCAATCATTCAAAGCGCGTCAGCGCGAAGACGTCACGCCCGGTCCGGGGCGGGATCCGTGCCCGGGCCGGGCTTGGGGGCGGTGAATGCGTCGGTCAGGTCCACCTCGACGCGCCGGGGGCGGTCGCGATCCGGGGAGCCGCCGGCGGTGCGGGCATCGCGGCCCTGGGTCTCTCCGAGCAGGGCGGCCACGGGATCCGCGCCACGAAAACCGGCCTGCCGGAGGATTTCGTCGAGGATCGGACGCTGGGCGCCGAAGCTCAGCAGTTGGCTGCTGAGATCGCCGATCGGCCCGTCGCCCCCGCTCTGGCCTGGCGCGCTCGCGCCCACGCCGCCGAGCAGGCCGCCGGCGCTGAAGATCTTGATGTCCGAGATCTTCTCGATGGGCTTGAGCGCCTGCTGCAAGGCCGCCGGCACGATTTCGACCCGCTGCTTGGCAAGCTCGAAGCCGAGAATGTGGTCCGCCAGGATGTTGCGGGCTTCATTGAGCGCCCGCTCGCGCCTCGCCTCGGCCTCGCCGAGCTCGATGATGCCGCCGGCCTTGATCTTGTTCGCCTCCGCCTCGGCGGTGGCCTGGGTGCGCAGCGCATCGGCCAGATTGTCGGCGGCCTCGCGCTCGGCCTGGGCATTGACGGTGACGCGGGTGGCGTCCCGCTCGGCATCCCGGCGCGCATCGATGACGGCGATCTGCTTGGCGCGGTTGGCGATCTCGACGGCGCGGGCGGTCTCCACCTTTTCCGCCGCGGTGACGGCCTCGGCCTTGGCATCCTCCGCCTTCGCCTTGGCCTGCGACTCGGCCTCGCTTTTCTGCGCGATGGAGATGGCGGCGTCGATGCGGGCGGTCTCGGTCACCTGCTTGGCGAGCGCCTCGCTCTGGGCGATGCGCTGCTCCGCCTCGATGCGGGCGGTGGAGGTGGCCTGCTTCGCCTCCGCCTCGTTCTGGGCGATGCCCCGCTCCGAATTGAGCCGGGCGGTCTCCTCGGACAGGCGGGCGGACTGCTCGGCGCGGGCCTTCTCGGCGCGCGTCTCGGCAGTCTTGTTGGCGATGTCCCGCTCCTGGCTGAGCTCGGCATCGCGCTGCTCGCGCTGGATGGTCAGGCGCAGCAGGGCGGCCTCCCGGTCCTTGGCCGCGATGGTGACCTCGGTGTCGCGGATGACGTCGTTGCGCTCGCGGCGGCGGGTCTCGGTGATGCGCGTCAGCGCGGTCAGGCCTTCCGCATCGAAGCTGTTGTTCTCGTTGAAGTGCCGGATGTCGGTCTGGTCGAGCCGGGTCAGCGAGACGGTCTCCAGCTCGAGGCCGTTGGACTGCAGGTCCGCGGCGACCGCCTCCTGCACGGATTTGACGAAATCCGACCGCTTCTCCTGGAGGTCCTTGAGCGACATGGTGGCGGCTACCGACCTGAGCGCGTCGACGAACTTGGCCTCGACGAGCTTGCGCAGGAGATCGGCATCGTTGGTGCGGTCGCCGAGCGTCTGGGCCGCCAGCGCGATGTTCTCCTCGTCCGGCTTCACGCGCACGTAGAACTCGGCCGTGATGTCGGCCCGCATCCGGTCGGCGGTGATGAGGGATTCGGCCTCCGAACGCTGGACCTCCAGACGCAGGGTGCTGAGCTGCACCCAGGCGTAGGAGTGGAAGATCGGCAGGATGATGGAGCCGCCGTCGAGAACGACGCGCTTGCCGCCCAGCCCGGTTCGCACATACGCCTTGTCGCGGGTGGAGCGCTTGTAGAGCGACGCCATCACGACGCCGATGCCGACGACGAGGGCGATCGCGATGCCTGCGATCGTCAGGATCGTGACGTAGTCCATGGCTTTGGCGTCCCCCTTGAGCAATTCCAGCGAAAGTGGTTACCAGTTTCGCGTCCGGAATTGCGTGAAAGTAATGGGTTAGAGCATTTCCGGTGAACTGGTGTTCAGCGGAAATGCTCTAGTTGGATAGTGGCTTTGCGGCGAGGTCCGCCGGCGCCGGGATGACCTCGAAGAGGCCCCCATTCCCGTCGACGATGAGAGCGACCTCGCCCTGGGCGATGACATGCCCGGCGGCGGCCTTCGCGCGCAGGACGTGGATGTTGCCGTGCCTGTCCCTGACCCGCAGGCTTCCGGGCTTGCCCTGGTCGAGCGGACCGAGCGACACGGTTCCGATGAGGCCGACGAAATCCGCCTGGCTGACGACGGAGGTCTCCTCGCGCGGGATGATCCGGGCCAGCAGCCGCGACTGGGTGCGCGTCGCCGGCGTGGCGAGGGCGGCGGCAAGAAGGCTTGCCGCCAGCGCCGGCAGCGGCGCGGCCACCGCATGGGCCACCGCCTGGATCGCGAAGCCGGCGATGGCGAAGGAGGCGAGCCAAACCATCAGCAGGACGAGGAGCGGCACCCCGCCCGCGTTGAGCCACGACATCCACGCGCCGAGCAGGCCGTGATCGCCGCCGTGCGCGACGCCGTCATGGCCCATATCGTGGTTCAGCAACGAGGAGGCGGAGAAGCCCACCAGCAGCGCGCAGAGCTCGACGGCAACCAGGCCGACGAGGATGAGCGCCGCAATGGTGAACGGGTAGACCCCGGCTCCGGTGAAGACGTCCATCAGCCGCGCGATCCCTTGTAGCTCAGGAGGCGCTCCTGGATCGCCTTCTCCCGCTGCAGGCGCGCCAGCTCCTCGACCTCCGACGTCGCCGTGGTCGGGCGCCCGGGGACGCCGGTGACGCGCGCGATGGCCTCGCGCGAGCGGGCGAGCCGATGCGCGTTGCGCTCGGCGGCGCTTTCATGTCCGGCCAGAGGGTCGGCCGGCACCGGCACGCTCTTCTTGAGGTCGCTCAGGCGCGCGAGCGCATCCTGCCGCGCGGAATTGATGGCCTGGAGCGCCTTGCCCGCCTCGTCGATGCGATCGGACACCTCGGCGAGCGCGGTTTCCAGCGCGGCGTGCTGCGCCTCCAGGTCGATCTGGAGACCGATCACCGGCTTCACCAGATCTTCCCGCCCTTCGGCGAGGCCCGCCTCGATCTTGCCCGCCAGGTCGGCGATCTCCTCGTCGATCTCGGCGATCTTGGCCCGGATCCGGTGCTCTTCCGCCCGGGCCTTGCCGGCGGTGACGCGGGCCTCCTCGGCCATGGTGTCGATCTCGCGGATGGACTGCTCCACCGTGGCGATCGGGTTCGCGCCCTCCAGATTGTCGACCGCCCCGTGAGCGACGCCCGCGATGACACGCCCGATGCGCGTCAGGATTCCTTCTGTGGCCATGCTGGTCTCCTGGGATTTGACGGCACTCGCGACGCCGACGAGGATCGATGTTTCTCCATCCCGCACCACGAGACGGGCCTCGGCGTGGTCGGGCCAGCCGGCGCCATAGCCGGCGACGGCGTAGGCAATGAGCCTGCGTCCTTCCACCGTCGCGAGGCTCAGGTGGGTCGGGCTCTTGATGGCGTAGAGCCGGCCGTCCAGCGGCAGCCCGTCCACCGGCGCGCCGCTGCGGCGCGCGGCATGATCGCGTAGCCCGAGCGACACCAGGCGCGCGGGCAGCCGCGTCTGCTCTCGGATGGGCGCATAGGCCTGCTCGTGCAGCGCCACGAGGTTGGCGCTCGCCCCGCGCTGCTGCGCGAACTCATCGAGCAGGCTCATCAGCAGGCCATAATCCGCGAAGGTCGCGCGGATGGCACGCTCGTCCTCGGGAGAGGGCGACAGCGTGCATGTCATGGTCGACCGGAAGCGTTCGCTCATGCCTTATGTATAAAGCACATCTTTCGTACATTCAAGGGTCGCCGCACGCAAAGCGTGTACGCGAAGGTGAGGCGGCTCAAGGTTTGAATGCCGGAAGATGCGCCCGCGGACGGCGGCGGCGGATGGGGCGCGGGAGAAGCTTACCCTTAAGGAAGCCACCGCGGGAAGGGCTCGGCGCCGGCTGGCGCCGTCGCTGCATCGGCCACGTCATGGTGAGGCCTTGGGGCGCCCTTGAAGCATCGAATGAGACCGGCCGGTCGAGCTCTCCGGCAGCATCGCATTCACACAACGCAAGGCGGCTACGGGACCGGGCCGACGAGCGGCGGTGGCAGCCGGATCGCGTTGCGCAAGCTCAAGCCGCCCGACGAGCGCCTCGGAGGCGGGATCGTCCTCAGCCTGGCTGAGGGGGCGGATCGTCATCGAGAGTTAAGCGCCAGCTTCACCGGGCCGCGCCCCGGCCCTGCGCCCGGTGGGCATATAAAAAAAGGCACCGGCGGCCATCAAGCCCCCGGTGCCTCAAACATCAGTTGCCGCCAACCGGCCGGCAATTCACCGGTTGCGGGCCGCCCCACCATTAGGAGCGGTCCATTCAACCGGCCTTGCAGCGGGCTTCCAAACCCCGCTGCAGGTCAACACCTAGTACTGGACCGACAAGGCATCGATCCGCGGCGCTTTCGGCGGCGCGAACTTCGTCAGATCGATGCCGTCGACGGCCGCCTTGTATTCCTCGGCGCTCGGGGTCCGGCCGAGGATCGCCGACAGGACCACGACCGGGGTCGAGGCCAGCAGCGACTCGCCCTTCTTCTCGCCGGAATCCTCCACAACGCGGCCCTGGAACAGACGGGTCGAGGTCGCCAGAACGGTGTCGCCCTTCTCCGCCTTTTCCTGATTGCCCATGCAGAGGTTGCAGCCCGGGCGCTCCAAATAGAGGATATTCTCGTATTCGGTGCGCGCGGTGTTCTTCGGCGTCACGTCATCGAATTCGAAGCCCGAATACTTCTGCAGGATTTCCCAATCCCCTTCGGCCTTCAGCTCATCGATGATGTTGTAGGTCGGCGCCGCCACCACGAGCGGCGCCTTGAACTCCACCTTCCCTTGGGCCTTCTCGATGTTCTTCAACATCTGGGCGACGATCTTCATGTCGCCCTTGTGCACCATGCACGAGCCCACGAAGCCGAGATCCACCTTCTTGGTGCCGCCGTAGTAGGAAACCGGGCGGATGGTGTCATGGGTGTAGCGCTTGGACACATCGGCGTTGTTCACGTCGGGGTCGGCGATCATCGGCTCGTCGATGATGTCCAGATCGACGACGACTTCAGCAAAATACTTGGCATTCTCATCGGGAGCCAATGCGGGCTTTTCGCCCGAGCGGATCTCGGCGATGCGAGCATCGGCCTTGTCGATCAGGCCCTGCAGCGTGCCCGCCGTGTTCTCCATGCCCTTGTCGATCATGATCTGGATGCGCGACTTGGCGATTTCCAGCGACTCGATCAGCGTCTCGTCCTGTGAGATGCAGATCGAGGCCTTGGCCTTCATCTCGGCCGTCCAGTCGGTGAAGGTGAAGGCCTGGTCGGCGAGGAGCGTGCCGATATGCACCTCGATGATCCGGCCCTGGAAGACGTTGTCGCCGCACTGCTTGAGCATCTGCGCCTGGGTGGCGTGCACCACGTCGCGGAAGTCCATGTGCGGCTGCATGGAGCCCTTGAAGGTCACCTTCACCGATTGCGGGATCGGCATGGTGGCCTCGCCCGTGGCCAGCGCCAGCGCCACGGTGCCGGAGTCGGCGCCGAAGGCCACGCCCTTGGACATACGGGTGTGGCTGTCGCCACCGATGATGATCGCCCAGTCATCCACGGTGATGTCGTTCAGCACCTTGTGGATGACGTCCGTCATCGAATGATACACGCCCTTGGGGTCGCGGGCGGTGATCAGGCCGAAGTTGTTCATGAACTTCATGAGCTTCGGAATGTTCGCCTGGGCCTTCTTGTCCCACACCGAGGCGGTGTGGCAGCCCGACTGATAGGCCCCGTCCACCAGCGGGGAGATGACGGTGGCCGCCATCGCCTCGAGCTCCTGGGCGGTCATCAGGCCGGTGGTGTCCTGGGAGCCGACGATGTTTACCTTCACGCGGACATCCGAGCCGGCATGCAGGATCTTGCCCGGGGTCACGCCGACGGCGTTGCGGTTGAAGATCTTCTCCACCGCCGTCAGGCCCTGCCCTTCGACGGAGATTTCCTTGTTCGGGGCGAAGACCGGGGTGGCCTCGATGCCGAGGGTCTGGGCCGCGAACGTCTGGAGCTTCTTGCCGAAGACGATGGCGTAGGAGCTGCCCGCCTTCATGAACTCCAGCTTCTGGGGCGTGAACGCGGCCGCGACGTCCACCAGCTCCTGCCCGTCCTCGTCGCGAAGCTTCTTGTTCTTCACGTCGATCTTCAGGACGGTGCCGGTCTCCACCGAGTATTTCTGCTCGAGGATCGGGTTGCCGTCGTTGTTCAGGATCGGCTTGCCGTCCTCGCCGGTCTTCTTGACCCAGTTCTTCAGGTTGATGCCGATGCCGCCGGTCACGTCGACGGTGGTCGCGAAGATCGGCGAGATGCCGTTGGTGCCGGCGACGATCGGGGCGAAGTTGACGAACGGCACATAGGGGCTGGCCTGCTTGCCGGTCCACAGCGCCACGTTGTTCACGCCCGACATGCGCGACGAGCCCACGCCCATCGTGCCCTTTTCGGCGATCATCATCACCCGCGCATCGGGGTGCTGCTTCTGGAGCGCGACGATCTCCTGCTGCGCCTCGGGCGTGATCATGCACTGGCCGTGCAGCTCGCGATCCGAGCGCGAATGCGCCTGGTTGCCCGGCGACAGAAGGTCGGTGGAGATATCGCCTTCGGCGGCGATGAAGGTCACGACCTTCACCTCGTCATCGACATCGGGGAGCTTGGTGAAGAACTCGGCCTTGGCGTAGCTCTCGAGAACGCCCTTGGCGATCGCGTTGCCCGCCTTGAAGGCATCACGCAGACGGAACATGTCGGCGTCGTAGAGGAAGACCTGGGTCTTCAGCACCTCGCCCGCCTGCGCGGCGATCCGGGCGTTGTCGCCCAGCGCGATGTCGAGCAGCACCTCGACCGACGGACCGCCCTTCATGTGCGACAGCAGCTCGAGGGCGAAGTCGGGCGTGATCTCCGGGACGACCACTTCGCCCAGGATGATCTGCTTCAGGAAGGCCGCCTTGACGCCCGCGGCGCTCGTGGTGCCGGGCAGGGTGTTGTAAATGAAGAAGTTGAGGGCGCCCGCCCGGTGCTCGTTACCGGCATCCTTAATCAAGGCAATGATTTCGCCGACGAGACCACCGTCGTCAATCGGCTTGGGAGCGAGCCCCTGAGTTTCTCTGCTTTTGATTTCTGCCAGGTAATCTGAATAGACGCTCATCGCTACCCCGACGGCATGAGGTTTATGGAGCTGAAACGCAGCGCCACCTACCGGTATTGTTAGTCGGCCTGGAGCCTGATAGGCTCTGAGTACGCCAACCAAAGCGGGCTGACAAGGTACCACACTTCAGCAAAAGATAGCACTTTGGATTCAGTGCCCATCTGCTGGAAATGGCGATGCCCACACGCCTCGGATTGGCTTCCCGGATACCACCGATTTCATCCGATCTGGCTTTTCCGGCTCGATGAATGACCAAGCATTTGTTGCTTCACTTTTCCGGCACCGGCAATCCAGCGGCGAATTACAAAGATCCCGAAAGCCACCGCTCTGAAATCTTGAAAACTGAGCGATTGTACATTGCCGCCCAATTGCTCTTTGATCTTTTTAGAACGCTTCCGGAAGCGGGTCGCCAAAGAGAAAAAACCACCGCGTGGTTCCGACCTCCATTGATGAGGCATGTTTCAACGAAACCGGCTCCATCGATATCAATCCCGAGCCGCGGGCCGTAGTATTTCGAGATATTTTTCAGGCACGCGCGCGGCCATTCGCGGCGCAGCCGCAATCCCTCGGCCGGAACACCTCCATCTTGCGGAGCCGTTCGACCGCGACGCGGCGAATCTTTACCAGCTGATCGGAGAGACGAGCGTCGCAAATCGCCGCCGCCCGGCAGTTCGCGTTGCCCGCGCGGCTGGCCACCGGGTCAAGCCCGGCCGTCACCGGCCTGAGGCGCAGGCCGCGCCGCCCCTCAGGCGCCATCCGGCTCCCGAACGGCGCAGCCGGCGCTACTCCTTGAAGGCCTCCTCGCGGGTCTTGCTCACCGAGGGCAGCAGCACCACCACCAGCGCGGCCGCCGCCAGAAGCAGCAGCACCGCCGAGATCGGCCGGGTGAGGAAG
>CALMSN010000111.1 GCA_937872325.1 uncultured Xanthobacter sp.
GGTGATGTCGTCCGGCGCCTTCATCTCGCGGAACGGGCCCTCTGCGGTGAGGCTGCCGAGCTTCTGCGGCGCCTCCCAGGAGAGCGAGCCGCCGAGCACCCGGCCGCCGCGGCGCAGCTTCACTGGCAGGAGGTCGTCCTGGGCGTTGGCGAGCCGGCCGCCGGCGAAGCGCACCAGCACGCCGCCGTCCTCGACGAAGCGGGCGAGGCGGGCGCGGGTGGCCGGGGGAATGGTGCCGACATCCGGCAAAATCAGCACCGGCAGGCGCTGCTCCAGGAAGCGGTTGATGTTCTCGGTGGCCGAGCCGGTCTCGGCGACCCGGAGATCGGCGAACGGGCCGAGGGCGCGGGAGATGTAGTAGGTGGGCGCCAGCAGCGGCTGGCCGGTATCGGTGCTGGTGCCCGAGACCACCCCCACCGAGCGCCGGCGCCAGCGGCTGTCCAGCAGCTGCACCGCCCCGGCGGAGGGCTCGCCGACGATGTCGATGCGGGCCACCTCGTTGCGGATCTCCACTGGCATGGTGAAGCGGGCCTCGGTCTCGGCGGCGCCGTCGGGGAGGGTGAAGGGCGCCTCGCCGACGACGAGGCCGCGCATGTCCTTGGCTTCGGCGCGGCCGGAGCGAGGCGGGCCGCCGGCCGGGCGCAGCACCTTCACGGTGAGCGCCTCGGCGCCGTTCTCGGCCGCGGCGAGCGCCAGCGGCGCGGCGGTGCCGCCGCTCACCACCAGCAGGTCGCGGCCGGCAAGGCCCGAGAGCTCGGCCGCCGCATCGCTTCCGGCCAGCACTACGCCGTCGCTGATATAGACGAGGCCGGCCTCACCCGCCGCGGTGCGGGCGGCGACCGCGAAGGCCTCCGCGCGGGCCGGCATGAACGGCACCGGGGCCAGCGAGCGCAGGCGGTCGCGGGCGGCGCCGGGGGTCAACAGGGCGGCCTCGCGCGGCACCTCGCCGGTGGGCACCAAAGCGACGCCGCGGCCCCCGGCTTCCGCCTCGTCGATGAAGGTGGCGGCGGCGGCCATGCGGGCATCCCAGCTCGCGGCGGCGGGCCAGCCCTGGTCGATCACCAGCACCAGCGGGCCGGAGCTGGAGGGGATGGCGGCGGGCGGATTCCAGATCGGCCCCGCCGCCGCCAGGATCACCAGGGCGGCGAGCAGCAGGCGCAGCAGCATCAGCCACCAAGGGGTGCGCGCGGCGCTCTCCTCCTTGGGCTTGATTTCGAACAGCAGGCGGGTGGGCGGAAAACTCACCGCCCGCGGCTTCGGCGGCACCACCCGCAGCAGCACCCACAGCAGCGGCAGCGCGGCGAAGGCGGCGAGAATCAGCGGCGCGGAAAAGGCGAGCGGCAGGCCGAGCATGGTCAGGGGCCCTCCCGGGGGGCGGTGGGCGCAAAGGCAAAGGGCAACGACGCACCGCCGGAGGCAGCATGCCGCTCCGGCCGCGCGGGGGCAAACGGTGCGGCGTCGGTCATTCGGCCGGTCATTCGGCGGCCTCCCCGCGCGGGCGCGGCGCCGCGCCGGGGCCGCCCGAGCCCATCCGCGCATGCAGGGCCAAAAGCAGGTCGCTGGCCGGCCGGTCGGTGCGGTGGACCATGAAGGTCCAGCCCAGCCGCTCGGCGGCGACGCGGATGCGGGCGCGGTGCTCCACCAGCTTCAGGTCGTATTCCGCCCGCCAGGCCTCCGCCCGGCCCACCACCAGCGCCTCGCCGCCTTCCGGCTCGCGGAACTCGACCCGGCCGGAATAGGGGAAGGTCTCCTCCGCCGGATCCACCACCTGCACCACATGGCCGTGGGCGCCGGATGCGGCCAGCGCCTCCAGCCGGGCGATGATCTCCGCGGCCGGGCTCCAGAAGTCGCCGAGGAGGACGATCTCGCTGCGGGCCGAGGCGGGGAAGGCGGGGGGCAGGCTGTCCGGCAGCGCCGGCGCCAGCACCAGCTTCTCCGCCATGCGCTCGACGATGCCGCGGCTGGCGGAGGGGCGCATCAGATCGGGCACGCCCACCCGCTCGCCGCCCTTCACCAGGAGTTCGGCGAGGGCGAAGGCCAGCACCAGCGCCCGCTCCCGCTTGGGCGCGAGCCCCTTGGAGGCGAAGTCCATGGAGGCCGACAGGTCCGGCCAGACCCACACCGTGTGCGAGGCCTCCCATTCGCGCTCGCGCACGTAGAGATGGTCGTCGCGGGCGGAGCGGCGCCAGTCCACCCGGGCCGCCGGCTCGCCGTCGACGAAGCGGCGATACTGCCAGAAATTCTCGCCGGTGCCCGCCCGCCGGCGGCCGTGCAGGCCGTGCTGGACGTTCATCGCGATGCGCTTGGCCTCCAGCACCAGCCGCGGCATGGCGGCCACGAGCCCCGCCGCCGCCAGGGCCGCGCGCTCGACCCCCGCCTTGACGCTCGATCCGCCTGCGCTCGTATCCGGGGCGTCTGCCATGGGCCGGCCTCAGCCGATCTTCGCGGCGAGGCGGCGGACGATGTGGGCGACGCTCTCGCCCTCTGCCCGGGCGGCGAAGGTGAGCGCCATGCGGTGCTTCAGCACCGGCTCGGCCAGCGCCACCACGTCGTCGACAGAGGGGGCGTAGCGGCCGTCGAGCAGAGCGCGGGCGCGCACCGCCAGCATCAGCGACTGGCTGGCGCGCGGCCCCGGACCCCAGGCGATGAAGCGCTGTTCCGGCCCCTCGGCGCCGGGCCGGGCCGAGCGGACCAAAGTGAGAATGGCCTCCACCACCGATTCGCCCACCGGCAGCCGGCGCACCAGCCGCTGCACGGCGAGGAGCTCGTCCACGGTCATGGCGGCGCGGGCGCGGGTCTCCTCGGCGCCGGTGGTCTCGAACAAGATCCGCCGCTCGGCGTCCCGGTCGGGATAGTCGACGTCGATCTCCATCAGGAAGCGGTCGAGCTGGGCCTCGGGGAGGGGGTAGGTGCCCTCCTGCTCCAGCGGGTTCTGGGTGGCCAGCACGTGGAAGGGCTTGGGCAGATCGTGGCGCTCGCCGGCCACCGTCACATGGTATTCCTGCATGGCCTGAAGCAGAGCCGACTGGGTGCGCGGCGAGGCGCGGTTGATCTCGTCGGCCATCAGCAGCTGGGCGAAGATCGGGCCGCGGATGAAGCGGAAGGCGCGCCGGCCGGCGCCGTCCTCCTCCAGCACCTCGGCGCCGAGGATGTCGGAGGGCATCAGGTCCGGCGTGAACTGGACCCGCCGGGAATCGAGCCCGAGCACTGTGCCCAGGGCCTCCACCAGCTTGGTCTTGGCAAGGCCCGGCACGCCCACCAGCAGCGCATGGCCGCCAGCGAGGATGGTGATCATGGCCCGCTCGATCACATCTTCCTGACCGAAGATGACCGTGCCTACCGCGGCCCGCGCCGCCTTCACATGGGCGGCGGCGGCCTCCGCATTGGCGATGATCATCTGGTCGAGGTCGAAGGTTTCGCTGGCGGATGACATGGTTCACCTCTCCCGGTTCCCATGGCATGGAACCGCCTGTCGCCAAATCCGGCGTCTCGCACCCGCCGCCTGTACGTTAGGGGGTCAGGCTTGCCGCGAAAAGCGGCAACAAAACGCCCTGCTGCGTGCTTCACCTTTTCAACGTGCAAAGCTCGCGCCAGAGTGAAGAGAGGATGACTTGCGCCGGGAAGGACCGGGGCCGCCCGTCGTGAGCGATGGTAACCCTTGACGCCGGCCTTCGGGAGGACACCGCCAATGAACGGCCAGACCGGAAGTGAGCAGGCGGGCGGGTCGGCGCTGCCGCAGCAGGGCCGGCTGGAGGCGCTGGTGGAGGCGGCCCGGGCGGCCGGCGGGCGCGGCCCGGCGCCGGTGGAGCGCTGGAACCCGCCCGATTGCGGCGACATGGACATGCGCATCGCCGCCGACGGCACCTGGCACTATATGGGCACCCCCATCGGCCGGCCGGCCTTGGTGCGGCTCTTCGCCTCGGTGCTCGACCGGGAGGGCGAGCGATTCGTTCTCAAGACGCCTGTGGAGAAGATCGGCATCACGGTGGACGATGCCCCCTTCCTCGCCGTCGACATGGCGAGCGAAGCGGCGGCGGATGGCCCGGTCCTGGTCTTCCGCACCAATCTCGACGACGTGGTGCGCTGCGGGCCGGAGCACCCTTTGCGCTTCGCCCCCGGCGCCGAGGCCGGGGCGTTCGTGCCCTATCTCAACGTGCGACGGGGGCTGGAGGCGCGGCTCACCCGAGCGGTCCATCTCGATCTGGTGAGCGCGGGAGAGGTGCAGGCGGTGGACGGGCGGCCTATGTTCGGGGTCGCTTCGGGCGGGGCCTTCTTCCCCATCATGCCCGCCGATGCCCTGGATGAGGCCGCTTCCGGAACCCGATGACCGTCTCGCCCCCTGAATTCAAGCCGGTGGTCCGCCCCGGCGGCGCCCTCGCCGATTTCCTCGCCCGGGCCGCCCGTGGCCTCTCGGCCGAGCCGCCGCGCGCCTATGGCGGGCGGTTCCGGGCGGTGAACGGCGACCACGTCCTCACCCCCGATGCGCCGGACCCGGCCGCTGCGGCCCCGCCCCGCCCGGCGGCGGTGCTGGTGCCCATCGTCGCCCGGCCGGAGCCGACCGTGCTCCTGACCCTGCGCTCGGCCCATCTGAACAGCCATGCCGGGCAGGTCGCCTTTCCCGGCGGCCGGGTCGATCCCACCGACCGCGACGCCCGCGACGCCGCCCTGCGCGAGGCGTGGGAGGAGGTGGGGCTTGAGGCCCGCTTCGTGCGCCACCTCGGCTATCTCGACGGCTATCTCTCCGGCACCGGCTTCTGGATCGTCCCGGTGGTGGGGCTGGTGGATCCCGCCTACGGCCTCGCCATCAACCCCAACGAGGTGGACGAGGCCTTCGAGGTGCCGCTCGCCTTCCTGATGACCCCCGCCAACCACCAGCGCCAGTCCCGCGAATGGCAGGGCACGCTGCGTCACTATTATGCGATGCCCTACGAAGGCCGCTTCATCTGGGGCGCCACGGCGGCCATGCTGCGCAACCTCTACGAGCGGGTGTACGCCTGATGCTTCGCACCTTCCTCATCGAGGGGGCGCTGTTCCTCACCCCCTTCCTGCTCTACGGGGCGCTGCTGTTCGCCACCCGGGGCTCGGCCATGCCGGAGCACTGGAGCGCGCGGGCGATCGCCCTTGCCGGGGTGGTCGCCATCGCCCTGGTGGTCGCCAGCCTGTTCTTCTTCGAGCAGGGCCGCGATGCGCCCCCCGGCAGCCGCTACGTGCCGGCGCAGATGCGCGACGGCCAGTTCGTGCCCGGCCACTTCCAATGAGCCTTTCGAGCGTCGCCGGCAGCGCCTTCTGGGGGCGGCCGGGCCTTGCCGGCGTGCTCGCCGCCCTCGACGGGGCGGGGGAGGAGGCGCGGGTGGTGGGCGGCGCGGTGCGCAACACCCTTCTCGGCCTGCCGGTGAGCGACGTGGACATCGCCACCACCGCGCTGCCGCAGGAGGCGAGCCGGCGCGCCGCCGCGGCCGGCTTCAAGGTGGTGCCCACCGGCATCGACCACGGTACCGTGACTGTGGTCGCCGCGGGCCGGCCCTACGAGGTCACCACCCTGCGCGAGGACGTGGAGACCGACGGCCGCCGCGCCGTGGTGCGCTTCGGCCGCAGCTGGGATCACGATGCCGCGCGGCGCGACTTCACCATCAACGCTCTCTATGCCCGGGCCGACGGCACGGTGGTCGACCTGGTGGGGGGCCTTGCCGACCTCGCCGCCCGGCGGGTGCGCTTCATCGGCGATGCCGACGCGCGGATCCGCGAGGACTATTTGCGGATCCTGCGGCTGTTCCGTTTCCACGCCGGCTACGGGGCGGGGGCGATGGATGCGGCGGCACTGGCGGCGGCGGCCCGCGGCCGGGCCGGGCTGCGCAGCCTGTCGCGCGAGCGGGTGCGGGCCGAGCTGCTCAAGACCCTGATGGCCGACTGCGCCGCCCGGACCTGCGCGGTGATGAGCGATTATGGCCTGCTGCAGCCGCTCCTCGCCGGCATCGGCGATGCCCGGGCCCTGGCCCGGCTGGCTGCGGCCGAGGCTGGCCAGGGGATAGCGCCGGATCCGGTGCGCCGGCTGGCGGCGTTGGCGCTGCGCACGGCGGCGGACGTGCCGCGACTTCATGCCCGGCTGCGGCTGTCGAACGCCGAGGCGGCGCGGCTGGCGGCGCTGGCGGTGCCACTGCCGGCGGATCTTCCCCGCGCTGCGGCGCAGGCGCTGATCTATCGGCAGGGGGCGACCTCAGTGATCGACCGCGCCCTTCTGGCGGAGGCCGGGGTCCTGCGCGGTGCCGGCGGGCTCCGGCCGGTTCCGGGTGCTGCTGCGACGCTGGTGGAGATTGCCCGCGACTGGCCGGTGCCGCGCTTTCCGCTTGCCGCGGCGGACCTGATGCGCCGTGGCCTGAAGCCCGGGCCCGGCCTTGGCGCCGCCTTGATGCAGGCCGAGGCCGCGTGGATCGCCGCCGGCTTTCCCACCGATCCCGCCTCCCTCGCCGGGATCGCCGATGCCGCGGCTGGGAGCTGATGCGCCCTGGCCTGCGGCTCGGGCCGTCTTAGGGCGTCGTCTTGGCGCTGGCGGCGGTCGAGCGGAAGGCCTGCCTCAAGCGGCACGGCCAGCGCCGTCAGCCGCGCATGAAGGCGCGGTACGTCGCCGCCAGTTTCCCGCCGCTCTCCCCCATGTCGCTGCTGCCGGTGCCGACGAGGCTTGATGCGCCGGAGCCTGCGGTCCAGGCGGCTTTGGGCACCGCCTCGGCGCGCAGGGAGATCGGGTGGATCGCCCTCTGTCCTTCCCACCCGGCTCGCGAATGCCGCAGGTGGCGCGGGGTGATGCGGCCTGGGCCGCGGCCATTTTCCCGCCAACCCCGCCGCCCACGCCAGCGTCGCCGCTGCCGCTTCGGGCGTGGGCGAGGCCGATCCGGCCTATGCCGCCTGGCTGGTCCTCCACTTTCCCGCCAACCTCGCCGGGATCGCCGCGTCGCGGCTGCCTCTGCGGGTGCGGGCGAGGCCGATCTGCCGGGCCTCCGGCCAGTCCGGCTGTGGGCACTGCCTCGGCGCGCGAGGAAGCCACATGGCTCACCGTCGACGTCGCGCCGGTCCTTCCGATGTCACCCGCCTCGCAGGTGGCGCTGGCCGCTGCCGGCGTTGGCGAGGCCCGATGGGCTGGGGCCGATGACCGGCGGCGGTCCCGGGTGTCGCGTTGGTCCGGGCCGAGGTGAATGGTCCGCCGCCGTTTTCCCGCCGGCAAGATTTCATGCGCGTGGCGGGCGTGGGCTGATTCGGCAGGGCCTGCGGCGCGGGAGGAGGCCCTTGCAGTTTGGTGCTGGCTGTCCTGCCGATCCCGTCGTGCTCGCCGGATGCGGCCCTCGCCGATGCTATAACCTGCCCTCACGCCGCCGCACGGCGGTCGAATCGCGCCGGCCGACGAGGAGCCCATGACCCAATACGACGCCCCGGGCATCGCCGCCGTTCGCCTCGCGCGGGAGGCGGTGGCGGCGGCGCGCAAGGATCGGCCCGAGCTGTTCGTCGACGTGCTCGACCATGTGCCCGATGCCATCGCGGACCTGCGCTACTGCATCGCCGACAATTTCGTCGGCGCGCCCATCGACGGCTACGAGGCCCCGCTATGCCTTCTGGTGCGCCCCGCCGCCGAGGCGCTGGCCCGGGCGGCGGCCGAGGCCCGGGCCGAGGGGCTGCGCCTGCGGCTCTATGATTGCTACCGGCCGGCGCGGGCGGTGGCGCACTTCGCCCGGTGGGCCAGCGACCTCGCCGACCTCTCCACCCGCGAGGCCTATTATCCCGGCATGTCGAAGCCGCAGCTCTTCGCCGAGGGCTATATCGCCGCGCGCTCCGGCCATTCGCGCGGCGCCACCCTCGATTTGACCCTGGTGGATGCGGCGCGGGGCCGGGATCTTGACATGGGCACGCCGTTCGACCTGTTCGGCCCGCGCTCCTGGCCCGGCTCCACCGAGGTGAGCGAGGAGCAGCAGGCCAACCGCCGGCGTCTCTCGGCCCTGATGCAGGGCCATGGCTTCGTGCCGTTCGAGATGGAATGGTGGCACTTCACCTTGGCCGGCGAGCCGTTCCCGGACAGCTATTTCGACTTCCCCCTGCGGGCCTGACGCACTGGCCGGGGCCTTGGGTCGATGCGGCTCGGGTGGTACCCAAGGCGGGTCGACCACCAGGGCGTTCACTGCGAGAGCCCGTTCGGAAATTCGAGGAGCGCATAACAGCGATCACCGCCGTCATGCCCGGCCTTGCCGCGGGCATCCATCCCGGGCGGCTTGCTGCGAGGTGCGGGAATCATTCCCCGCGCGCGCAGATGGCCAGAACCGACAGGCTTGCGGGGTCCGCTCGCAAAGACGGATGCCGGCGGTAGCCGCCTTCCGGCACCAGCCCGGCCATCACGGTGACAAGGTGCCGGCGAGGGCTCCGGGGGCCGTTCGGGAGGCCTTTCAACCCGGCGGCGAGGTGCGGCGGGTCAATGGGTGGTGCCGGGCACCTCTTCCGCCTCCATGCGCCGGCCGGGGCGGCCGAAGAAGGCGCCTTCGTTCAGCACCAGCCGGTCTTCGGAGAGGCGCTGCTCCAGCTGGCGCAGGCGGGCGCGGGCGGCGCCGTTGTCCAGCGGGCCGTCGCTTTCCACCTGCGCGAAGAAGCAGGCGCCGTCCCAGCGCCGGCCGGAGCCGGCAAGCAGCCCCAGCATGTCCGCCCAGCCGATCTCGCTGCCGATGATGTTGAGGAAGGTGGAGGCGGCGGGCGTCACCTTGGTGCCGTCGATGGACACCAGCACCAGCAGCGCGGTGAAGTCGCCATGGTCGCGGTGGGTGGCGCAGAGCCAGGCGGAGAAATCGCTGCCGTCGGCCGGGTGGAGGCCCTCAGAAGTCCACAAGGGGGGTCTCCGGCATGTAGTGCTCGAACAGGTGCCAGAACGGGGTTTCCCGGCTGCCGGCATACCACTCCTCGAACGCCGCGAGGGCGGCGGCGGGCGGCGGGACAGCGCCTTCGTCCGCGGGGGCCTGAGGTCGGGCGGCGGCGAACACGGCGAGGCAGACCGCGGCGAACGCCTCCAGCACCTCGACGCGGGCGGCGCTGTCCTGCGTCCAGCCGAGCCGCCCGCGCAGCAGGGCCTGGCCGCCGGCCACCGCCATCTCGCGGCTGTCGGCGCCCTCCACGGTCTCGGCCAGCGCGCGCATCAGGTCGGCGCGGCGGAAGGCGTGGGCGCGCGCCTCGGCAAGGGCGGCGGTGCGATCGGCGATCTCCTGGCGGAAGCTGGTCTCGGCCCGGGCGGCGGCCTGCGCATCGGCGTCCAGGCAGGCGAGGAAGACGGTGCAGGCCGCGTCATCCGCAGGCGGCGCTGTGGGGCTCGCGGCGTCGGGCGGGGCGTCCGGGCGGTGGGGATCGGGCGGCATCAGCGGCGTCTCCGCGCGGTGGGCGTCGGGCGGGAGGCTGGCGGAAGAGAGTGGGAGTCGAACCCACCAGGGACCGGCTCGCGGCCCCTCCCGGATTTGAAGTCCGGACGCCCCACCAGGGACGCTTCCCTTCCATCCTCTGGAACCGGCTGATTTGCCGGCTCAACCGTTTCTAGCGCAACTTCCCCGAACAGGTCGAGCCGGTGCGGGTTGATCCGCCTGAGATCGCCCCGGCGCAGCGTGACCCCGTGGCGATCGAAGAATTCGAGGATCTGGATCGCCACCTTGCGGCCGTTCTCCACCAGGTCGCGGAACTGCGCGGCGGTGAACTCGCCCTTCGGCTGTCCCGCGGACAGGCGGCGGATGAGGCCCACCATCTCGGCCACCGTGGGGCGCAGGAAGAAGTGGTCGTGCGCCACCTCGTCCAGCCGGCCCATCCGGCCGAGCAGCTTCAGCAGGCGCCGCACCTCGGTCTCCGGCGCCAGCAGGAGGCCGGCGATGTCGCGCACCCGCGGCGGGCGGAACCGCTCGCTGCCGGTGACGAGCGGGGCGATGCGCGCCCACAGGGCCTCGTCGGCCGGGGTGAGCCGGACCTCGAAGTCGGCCCGGCGCACCCAGGCCCCTTCCAGCTTCACCCGGCCGGGCGGCAGCATCTGCAGGGCGGCGAGGAAGGCGGGGGCGGGCAGGCGCGGCGTCACCTTCATCCGCAGCCGCTCGCGGCCGACCCCCGGCAGGTCGGGGTTCTCGCCATGGAACGCGTCGAGCACGGCGAGGATGTCCGCCTCCAGGGCGGCAAGGCGTGCGGCCGACAGGCCGAGCGCGGTGCCGGCGGCCGGAATGGTGACGAGCCCCGCCGCCTCTGTCGCCGCGGCCATGCGCTCCGCCGAGAGGGCGCGGTCGCGGGCGAAGCCGTCGAGGTCGATCAGGTAGGGCGGGCGGTCGGCGAGGGCCTCCAGCGCCGCCTGGGGATCGGCGAGGGCCAGCGCATCGAGCACCCCCAGCCGGTCGGGGCTGCGGCGCTTGCGGGCGGGGCCGCGCAGGTCGAGGAACCGCCCGCCGCCCACCGTGCGCTGGGCGGAGGTGTCGCGCAGCACGAAGGCGTCGCCAGCCGCCGCGGCGATGGGCGCATCCAGCACCAGCTGCACCTTGCCGTGCCCGCCGGGCGGGATCGGATCGCCGAGCAGCACCACCCGGGCCGGCACCTCGCGGGAGGCATGGTGCAGGTGCACCGGGAACCACTGGCCGATGGGCTTCGGCTCGCCGGCCAGCACCCGCAGCTCGGCATCGATATGGTCGGCCGGGGCGTGGAGGACCGGGTCCAGCACCATGTCGCCGCGGGCGATGGCGTCCTTGGCGATGCCCTCGCCCGCGAGGTTGAGGCCGCAGCGGTCGCCGGCGACGCCGATCCCGGTGGGCCGGTCCTGGGCCCGGATGGACCGCACTCGCGCGCTCAGCCCGCGCGGGCTGATGGTGACCTTGTCGCCCACCCGCACCGCGCCTGAAAGCACGGTCCCGGTCACCACCGTGCCGGCGCCGGGGAGGCTGAAGCTGCGGTCCACCGCCAGGCGGAAGCGGCCGTCGGCCGGGCGCGGGGCGAGGCTGCGGGCGACGTCGACGAGATGGGAGCGGATGTCGGCGACGCCCTCGCCCGTGGCCGCCGACACCGGCAGGATGGGAGCGTCGGCGAGCCCTGTGGACGCGAGGACAGCTGCGATCTGCGCGGTCACCGCCGCGCGGCGGTCGGCGTCGGCGAGGTCGGCCTTGGTGAGGGCCACGAGGCCGCGGCGCACGCCCAGGAGGTCGATGATGGCCAGGTGCTCGCGGGTCTGCGGCATCACCCCGTCGTCCGCGGCCACCACCAGCAGCACGAAATCGATGCCGCTCGCCCCCGCCAGCATGGTGTGGACGAACTTCTCGTGCCCGGGCACGTCGATGAAGCCGAGCACCTGCGTCGGCTCGTCTTCGCCGGCCGGCAGCGGCAGGTAGGCGAAGCCGAGGTCGATGGTGATGCCGCGGGCCTTCTCCTCCTTCAGCCGGTCGGTATCCACCCCGGTGAGGGCGCGCACCAGCGTGGTCTTGCCATGGTCGATATGGCCGGCCGTGCCGATGATCACCGCGTGCATCTCCCTGGAGCGGGCATGATCCGGCCGGAGCGCGCCGGTCCGGATGGAGGAGGATAGCAGGCCGGGGACCAGGGGTCCCGCAACGTCATCTTATCGAGGGATTGGGCTCCAGCGGAAGGTTGGCGCGACGCTGGGCGGCGGCCTCCTCCTCCGGGCTGAGGGTGGCGCGCACCGGATCGAAGAACCGGTCGGCCAGCGCGCTGCCGCCGGCGCGGGCTCGCAGCAGCCAGGCGAAGGCGGCCACCCGGTCGCGCGGCACCCCGGCGCCGAGGTGGTGGGCGGCGCCGAGCATGGCCTGGCCGTCGGCGTCGCCGGCCAGCGCGCCCTTGCGCCACCAGTGGGCGGCCTCGTCCACGTTCCGCTCCATGCCGAGCGCGTTGTTGGCGAGCATGCCGAGCCGGGTCATGGCGGCGGCGTTGCCCTGCTCGGCGGCGGCCTGCGCCCAGCGGCGGGCTTCCACCGGATCGTTGGCGATCACTTCGCCCTCCAGCAGCATCCAGCTCAGCATGTCCTGGGCCGGGGCGTCGCCGGCCTCGGCCGCGGCGCGATAGAGCTCGGCGGCCCGGGCATAGTCCTGGGTCACCCCGTCGCCCTTGAAGTAGAGGGTCGCGAGGTTGCGCCGGCCCACCGGGTCGCCGCCGGCGGCGGCGAGGTCGAGCCACTGCCGCGCCAGCTCGAAATTCTGCTCCACCCCGAGCCCGTCGACGAAGCAGGCGCCGATATTGTTCTGCGCTCGGGCATGGCCGCTGCGGGCCATCGGCTCCCAGATCGACAGCGCCTCGCCATAGTCGCCCTCGCGGGCGGCGACGAGGGCGCGGGTCATCAGGTCATCCGGGGTCTCGGGGGCGTTGGACGGCGACGACGCCTCGCTCCGCGTATCGCTTCTAGCCTCGGTCTTGACCTCGGCCCGGCCGAGGACCTCGGCGGCGGTGGGCGGCGCCTCGTTGACGGCGCGCTCGGCGGCCTCGCGGGCGAGCCGGCGCGCGGCCTCCCGCTCCGGGCCGCCGGCCTCCGAATCGCGCCGGCGCCGGCGATGCTCCGGCGGCTTCGGCGCGGCGCCCTTGCCCTTCAGTCGATCAAGCCAGCTCACGGGGACACTCCAGGGCGGCGATGGCGGAGAGGAAACCGGATTCGTCGTCCAGGCACCGCATGTCGAGAATCAGCGCCTGGTCTTCGACCCGGCCGATGACGGGAACGGGGAGATGGCGCAGCGCATCCACCAGAGCGGCGAGGGCGCGCCCACCTCCCGCCGCGGGGCGCAGGGCCAAGCCCACGCTCGCCAGCGTCTCGAGAGGCAATGCGCCCGAGCCGATCTGGCTGCGGCACGCGACCATCCGCACATCATAGGCCGGGGCGAGGCGTGCCGACAATGCATCCGCAAGTCGTGTCGCCAGCGCTTCCATCCCGGCCACCGGCCGGGTGAGGGCCCGCAGCGTGGGCAGGCGCTCCGGCAGGCTGTCGGGGTCGCGATAGAGCTTCAGCGTCGCCTCGATGGCGGCGAGCCGCACCTTGTCCACCCGCAGCGCCCGCTTCATGGGATTGCGGTTGACGGCGGCGATCAGGTCGCGCCGGCCGACGATGAAGCCGGCCTGCGGCCCGCCCAGCAGCTTGTCGCCGGAGAAGGTGACGAGGTCCGCCCCCTCGGCCACCGCCTCGCGCACGGTCGGCTCGTGGACGAGGCCGTAGCGGGCGAGGTCGGCGAGCGTGCCTGAGCCGAGGTCGTTGACCAGCGGCACCCCGGCGGCGCGGGCGATGCCGGCCAGCGCCGCCGGCGCCACCTCGGCGGTGAAGCCCTCCACGCGGTAATTGGAGGTGTGGACCTTCAGGATCACCCCGGTCTGCGGCCCGAGCGCGCCTTCATAGTCGCGCGGATGGGTGCGGTTGGTGGTGCCCACCTCCTTCAGCCGGGCGCCGGCGCGGGCCATGATCTCCGGCATGCGGAAGGCGCCGCCGATCTCGATCAGCTCGCCGCGCGAGACGATGGCCTCCCGGCCCTCGGCCAGGGTGTTCAGCACCAGCAGGACGGCGGCGGCATTGTTGTTGACGAGGGTGGCATCCTCCGCCCCGGTCAGCTCGCAGACGAGATCGCGCACCAGGTCGTCGCGCTCGCCGCGCTTGCCGCCGTCGAGGTTGTATTCCAGCGCCACCGCGCCACGCATGGCCGCGACCGCGGCGGCGATGGCCTCCTCGGACAGCACCGCCCGGCCGAGATTGGTGTGCAGCACCGTGCCTGTGAGGTTGAACACCGGCTTGAGGCGCGGCGCCGCCTCGGCATCGAGGCGGGCCAGGGCGATCGCGGCCCTCCCGTCCGCGGCCCGCACCCGGGCATGGGGGCCGGCGCGCAGCCCCGCCCGCCCCCCCTCCACCGCCCCCCGCCCC
>CALMSN010000112.1 GCA_937872325.1 uncultured Xanthobacter sp.
TCCGTGCGGCGGATCTCGCCGGCGCCGGGGAGGAAGGCGAGCACCGAGCCGGCCTCCTCCCGCAGCGCCCTGAGGATGGCGTCCGCCACCTGCTGCGGCACCGGCGTGCGCGGATCGCGGCCGAGATAGGAGGTTTCCACCGGAAAGGCGCGGCCCTCGCTTTCGATCACCGGCGCCGGCCCGTCCGCGCCGAGGAGCGCGGCGATGCGGGCGCCGTCGAGGGTCGCCGACATGACCAGCACCCGCAGTTCCTCCCGCAGCGCCCGCTGGGCGTCGAGCGCCAAGGCGAGGCCGAGATCGGCGTCGAGGCTGCGCTCGTGGAACTCGTCGAACAGCACCGCGGCGACGCCGGAGAGCTCCGGATCGGCCAGCACCATGCGGGTGAAGATGCCCTCGGTGATCACCTCGATGCGGGTCGCCGCCGAGACCTGCGCCTGGAGGCGGACGCGGAAGCCCACCGTCTCGCCCACTCGCTCGCCGAGGGTCGCAGCCATGCGGGCGGCGGCGGCGCGGGCGGCGAGGCGCCGCGGCTCCAGCACCAGGATGCGGTCGCCCTTCACCCAGGGTTCGTCGCGCAGCGCCAGCGGCACCCGCGTGGTCTTGCCCGCCCCGGGCGGGGCCACCAGCACCGCGGCCGGCGTCGCCGCCAGCGTCGCCTTCAGGGGGGCGAGCACGGCGTCGATGGGCAGAGGATCCGCAGCGAAGGGATCCGCCAAGGGCTGGTCGGAGGGCGTGGCCATGAGGTCAGGGTCTTAGGCCATCCCGGCACGCTTGCCAAAGCGGCGCCCGCCTCATCCCTCCCCTTGTTCCGCCGCCGGCGACGGCCACATATCGGGGCATGAACCGCTTCGCCGCGCTCCTCGACCGGCTCGCCTTCGAGGCCGGGCGCAATGCCAAGGTCCGGCTGATGGCGGACTATTTCCGCACCACGCCCGATCCCGAGCGGGGCCTGGCGCTGGCCGCCCTCACCGGCGCCCTCTCCTTCGCCAACGCCAAGCCGGCGCTGGTCCGCACCCTCATCATGGAGCGGACGGACCCGACCCTTTTCGCCATGTCCTACGACTACGTGGGCGACCTCTCCGAGACCGTCGCCCTGATGTGGCCGGCGCCGGAGGATGCGGCCCGCCACGCCCCGCTGCTGTCGGAGATCGTTGAGGGCCTCGCCACCCTGCCCAAGCACGCCTTGCCCGGCCGGCTCGCGGACTGGCTCGACGGGCTCGGCGAGACCGGCCGCTGGGCGCTGCTGAAGCTGATCACCGGCTCGCTGCGGGTGGGCGCTTCCGCCCGGCTCGCCAAGACCGCGGTGGCGATGCTGGGCACGGTGGCGCCCGACGACATCGAGCTGGTCTGGCCGGGGCTGAAGCCGCCCTACGCCGAGCTGTTCGCCTGGGTGGAGGGGCGCGGGCCGCGGCCGGAGAGCACCAATCCCGTGCCGTTCCGCCCGGTGATGCTCGCCCATCCGGTGGAGGACGCGGACCTCGCCGCGCTCGTCCCCACCGACTTCATCGCCGAATGGAAGTGGGACGGCATCCGGGTCCAGGCGGTGGCGGCGGGCGACGGGGCTGGGGGGCGCCATGCCGCGCTCTATTCCCGCACCGGCGAGGATATCTCCGCCGCCTTCCCGGACCTCGTGGCGGCGCTCGACTTCGACGGCGCGCTGGATGGCGAACTGCTGGTCGTCCGCGACGGCCGGGTCGAGCCGTTCAACATCCTGCAGCAGCGGCTGAACCGCAAGGCGGTGACGCCGAAGATGCTGGCCGAGTTCCCCGCTCATATCCGCGCCTACGACCTCCTCGCCCTCGACGGCGCGGACCTGCGCGACCTGCCCTTCACCGCCCGGCGCGCCCGGCTGGAGGCGCTGGTGACCCGCCTCGGCTCGGCCCGCATCGACCTCTCCCCCCTGGTCCCGTTCGCCGATTTCGAAGGCCTCGCCGCCGCCCGGCGCGATCCGTCGGCCGCCGGCGCCGGGCCGGACGCCGCCGCGGTGGAAGGGGTGATGATGAAGCGCACCGACAGCCTCTATCTGCCCGGCCGCCCCAAGGGGCCGTGGTGGAAGTGGAAGCGCGACCCGCACACCGTGGATGCGGTGCTGATGTACGCCCAGCGCGGCCACGGCAAGCGCTCGTCCTTCTATTCCGACTACACGTTCGGGGTGTGGACCGCCGGGCCGGAGGGCGACGTGCTGGTGCCGGTGGGCAAGGCCTATTTCGGCTTCACCGATGCGGAGCTGAAGCAGATCGACGCCTTCGTCCGGCAATCCACCGTCAACCGCTTCGGCCCGGTGCGCGAGGTGGTGCACGAGAAGGATGCCGGGCTGGTGCTGGAGGTGGCGTTCGAGGGCCTCGCCCGCTCCGGCCGCCACCGCTCGGGGGTGGCCATGCGCTTTCCCCGCATCGCCCGGCTGCGCTGGGACAAGCCGCCGGGCGAGGCCGACCGGCTGGAGACACTGGAGGCGCTTCTCGCCCCGGCAAAGGCGTCCGGCCCGTGACGCCATCGGCCCCCGGTCTTCCACCGGCGGCGAGTGGATCGCGCTCAGGGGGCAAGCCCGGCCGGGCCGGGGCGGCAGCGGAGCCTACTGGCTCGCCCAGATGATGCGGGCCATCCATTCGAGCTGGACGAGAGGGATCTGCCGGTCCTCGTGGGCCGGGTTGAGGGAGCGCAGCTCCACATGGTGCAGGGTCTTGCGCACCAGCTCCTTGGCCAGAACCTCGCCGTCGCGGGTCTTCACCACCACCCGGTCGCCCTTGCGCACGTCGGCCTTGGGCGAGACCACCACGACATCCCCGTCGCGATAGACCGGGATCATCGAATCACCCTTGATCTCAAGCGCATAGGCATGGACATCGTCGATCTCGGGGAAGACGATCTCCTCCCAGCCGGCACCCACGGGGAAGCCCGCATCGTCGAAGAAGCCGCCATTGCCGGCCTGGGCGAAGCCGATCTGCGGAATGGCATGGAGCGGCCCCTTGGGCGGCGGATCCTCGGCGAACCCCTCCACCGCGAGGCGGCTCAGGCCCGGCGCCAGCAGGGTGAAGAACTGCTCGGCCGAGGTGTCGGTGGCGGCCAGGGCCTTGGCGATGCTCTCGGTGGAAGGCCAGCGCGGCCGGCCGTCGCTGGTGATCCGCTTCGAGCGGTTGAAGGTGGTGGGGTCGAGCCCGGCGCGGCGGGCGAGCCCGGAAGTGGAAAGGCCATGCTGCTCGGCGAGCTGGTCTATGGCACGCCAGATCTGGCCATGGCTGAGCGTCGGCATGCGCGTTCGTCGTCCCCTGGTGGGCGGGTCGATGGCGTGTTTGTTCCCTGTTTGTACAGGATTTCAATCCGTACACAACCCTAACCTGCCACTGCACGCAATGGTAAGTGCTGCCTTCGTCGATGATACGCGGCCATGTATTCCGCCGCAGGGGATGCGTGCGCATGGACGCGCCGTACGCGGCCATGTACGCGCATGAGCGTTCCCGATCGAGCCTGCCTGCGGAGCCTGAGGCCATGCACCCGTCGTCGTTGATCTACAAGATCTGCCCCGCCGCCTTGTGGGCGCAGGCGGAAGCCGCGGGGCGCTTCACCGGCGCGCCGGTGGACCTTGCGGACGGCTTCATCCACTTCTCCACCGCCGCGCAGGTGGGCGAGACCGCGGCCCGGCACTTTGCCGGCCAGGCCGACCTCAAGCTGGTGGCGGTGGATGCGGCGGCGCTGGGGCCGGCGCTGAAATGGGAGGTGTCGCGCGGCGGCGCCCTGTTTCCCCACCTCTATGCCCCGCTCGACCTTGCGGCGGTCCGCTTCGTCCGCCACCTGCCGCTGGCAACGGACGGCACCCACGCCTTCCCGCCGCTGGACTGAACCGCGCCTGGATCTTTGCTTTTGTGTTTCTTATCCGATCGGATGCGCCATCCGGTCGGGAAACGCTCTAGCGTCCGGCCTGGGCGATGCGGGTGATCAGCCAGAGCGGCACCACGATCACCGCGCCCAGCAGGAAGTAGCGCCACAGCCGCTCCACGGCGTCGAAGCCGAAGGAGAACAGGTTGCGGAAGAGCCGCTCGATGCTGGTGAGGATGTTCATGGGATCGAGCCCGAGCGCCGCCATGATCACCCCCACCACCACCGAGAGGATGACGAGCCGCACCACCACCCAGGCAGGCGAGCCGCCGACGAAGCGGGTGAGGTTGTTCTCGGACATGGGGCTCCTCGCATGCGCGGCGCCGGCGGCCATATCGCCGGGCCTGATACATTGATTGGGTTCGCGTGACCCGGCCCGCCCGCGATGCAGGCCGGCCGGTGCGTGCTCTAACATGCGCGCCATTGCGTCGGGAGTAGGATCGGGCGGCGAAATTTGCCTCGTTGCGGCAAACCTGCTAAGTACGCGCCCTTCACGTGGACGGCCGTGCCGATCCCGCCGACCGGGCCGAGAGCCCGGAGGCTCCCGCCCGACAGCGCCATGCGCCCTCGGGCGCGCTCGGCGTTGGCTCAAGCCGTCCGGTGAGATCGAAACGCACGGACGCCCATGTTCGATACCCTTTCCGACCGCCTCGGCGGCATACTCGACAAGCTGAAGCGGCGCGGCGCCCTCACCGAGGCCGACGTCGGCGAGGCCATGCGCGAGGTCCGCCGGGCGCTGATCGAGGCCGACGTCGCCCTCGACGTGGTGCGCTCCTTCACCGACCGGGTGCGCAACCGCGCCGTCGGCGCCGAGGTGATCAAGTCGATCACCCCCGGCCAGATGGTGGTCAAGATCGTCCATGACGAGCTGGTCGCCACCCTGGGCTCCGACGCCGAGCCCATCGACCTCAACGCCCCTGCCCCGGTGCCGATCCTGATGGTCGGCCTGCAGGGCTCGGGCAAGACCACCTCCACCGCCAAGATCGCCAAGCGCCTCACCGAGCGCGGCAAGCGGCGCGTGCTGATGGCCTCCCTCGACACCCGCCGACCCGCCGCCATGGAGCAACTCGCAACCCTCGGCACCCAGGTGGATGTGGCGACGCTGCCCATCGTCGCCGGGCAGTCGGCGGTGCAGATCGCCCGCCGGGCCATCGAGGCCGCCCGCCTCGGCGGCTACGACGTGGTGATGCTCGACACCGCCGGCCGCGTCACCCTCGACGAGGCGCTGATGGCCGAGGTGGCCGAGGTGAAGGCCGCCACCAAGCCGCACGAAGTGCTGCTGGTTGCCGACAGCCTCACCGGCCAGGACGCCGTCAACACCGCCAAGGCCTTCGACGGCCGGGTCGGCCTCACCGGCATCGTCCTGACCCGCGCCGACGGCGATGGCCGCGGCGGCGCCGCCCTCTCCATGCGCGCGGTCACCGGCAAGCCGATCAAGCTGATCGGCACCGGCGAGAAGATGGACGCGCTGGAGGATTTCGATCCGGAGCGCGTCGCCGGCCGCATCCTCGGCATGGGCGACGTGGTGGCGCTGGTGGAGAAGGCCGCCGAGGCCATCGACATCGAGAAGGCGAAGGTCACCGCCGAGCGCATGCGCAAGGGCACCTTCGACCTCTCGGACCTGCGCGACCAGCTCATCCAGATGCAGAAGATGGGCGGGCTCGGCGGCCTCATGGGGCTGCTGCCGGGCATCGCCAAGGTGAAGAACCAGATCGCCGCCGCCAATGTCGACGACAAGGTGTTCAAGCGGCAGGTGGCGATCATCAACTCCATGACGCCGAAGGAGCGGGGCGCGCCCAAGCTGCTCGACGCCTCGCGCAAGCGCCGCATCGCCGCCGGCGCCGGCGCCAAGGTGGAGGAGATCAACCGCCTCCTGAAGATGCATCGCCAGATGGCCGACGTGATGAAGGCCATGGGCGGGGCGGCCGGCAAGCGCGGCCCGCTGGCCGGCCTAGCCGGCATGATGGGCTTCGGCGGCGGCGGGCCCTCGCCCGAGATGCTCAAGGAGATGGCCGACAAGATGGGTGCCGGCGGCCCGGGGGGCCCCGGCGGCCCCGGCGGTCTGCCGCCGAACTTCCCCGGCCTGCCCGGCGGCGGGCTTCCGGCCAAGTTCCCCGGCGGCCTGCCCGGCCTGCCGAAAGGTTTTCCCGGCCTCGGCGGCCCGGGAAAGAAGAAGTGACCGCCCGCGCGGCGGTGTCCTGAAAACATCCAGTTGAAGACCAAAGGAAGAAAAGATGTCCCTGAAGATCCGGCTGTCCCGCGGCGGCGCCAAGAAGCGCCCCTACTACCGCATCGTCGTGGCCGATGCCCGCTCCCCGCGTGACGGCCGCTTCATCGAGCGCATCGGCTCGTTCAACCCGCTGCTGGCCAAGGATGCCGCCGAGCGCGTGGTGCTCGACCTCGACAAGGCCAAGGCCTGGCTCGAGAAGGGCGCCCAGCCCACCGACCGCGTCGCCCGCTTCCTCGATGCCGCCGGCCTGCTGAAGCGCGAGGCCCGCAGCAACCCGAAGAAGGGCGAGCCCGGCCAGAAGGCCCAGGAGCGCGCCAAGGAGAAGGCTGACAAGGCCGCCGCCGCCGAGGCCGCCACTGCCGAGTGACCCTGCCGAAGGGCAACGGCCGGCGCCCTGTTCCGGGGCGCCGGCCGGCATGCCTCTTCAGCCGGCCGGCACCTGCTGCCGCGCGGCAAAGCACCGGCCGGAGCCCGCGCCGATCGGATTGCGCGCAAGATGACGGATCGCGCTCCCGGGATTTCGGCCTGCCCGTCCCCGGATTGCCGGGCCTGAGTCCGCCCGGCGCCCTTGCCCGGACGCCCTCCTTCGTGCCCGGCCGCCGCCTGGTGATCCGGCCTTGCCGTCCCGGGATACGCGGCAGCGCGTTCGGCTTGCCGGTCGTTCCGCCGGGAAGCGGCCGCTTGGCGCTTCCGCCCGGGCCGGAACCGATCTAGACCGGGTTCAACCCTTATCCTTCCTGGAGCCGACTCATGTCCGAGCCCGTCACCCTCTCGTTCGCACGGCCGGGGGCCGGCGCGAAGGGCATCCTCATCGTCCTCACCGACGAGACGCTCACCTTCGGTCCGGCGACCCAGAAGCTGCTGAAGCCCCTCGACGCCACCCTGACCCGCGCCTTCGACGGCGAGCGGTTCAAGGGCAAGGCGTTCTCCGTGGTCGACATCGTCGCCCCGCCGCGGCTCGACGCCACGCGGCTGGTGGTGATCTCGGTGGGCAAGACGGCCGAGCTGAAACCCACCGATTTCCTGCGCCTGGGCGGGGTCGCCGCCGGCCGCATCCCGGCGGGCGCGCGCGAGGCCACCATCCTGCTCGACCTGCCGGGCGGCGCGGTGGTGGACGCCGCCGCGGCGGCAGAGGTCGCCCTCGGCCTCAGCCTGCGCAGCTACACCTTCGACCGCTACAAGACCAAGAAGGCCGACGACGCCGAGCGCAGCGCCCTCGCGGTCACCGTGCAGGTCGCCGACGAGGCCGCCGCCCGCGCCGCCTGGAAGACGCGCGAAGGCCTCGCCGACGCGGTGATCTTCGCCCGCGACCTCGTCAACGAGCCGCCGAACGTGCTCGATCCGCCAGAATTCGCCAGCCGCGCCGAAGCCTTCCTCGCCCCCGCCGGGGTGGCGGTGCAGGTGATGGACGATGCCATGCTGGCGCAGGCAGGCATGCGCGCCCTGCTCGGGGTCGGCCAGGGCTCGGTGAAGGAAAGCCGGGTGGTGGTGATGCAGTGGCGCGGCGGCGGCGATGCCGACCCCATCGCCTTCATCGGCAAGGGAGTGACCTTCGACACCGGCGGCATCTCCATCAAGCCGGCCGCCGGCATGGAGGACATGAAGGGCGACATGGGCGGGGCGGCCTGCGTCACCGGGCTGATGTACGCGCTCGCCTCCCGCAAGGCCAAGGTGAACGCGGTCGGCCTCATCGGCCTGGTGGAGAACATGCCCGACGGCGCCGCCCAGCGCCCCGGCGACATCGTCACCTCGCTCTCCGGCCAGACCATCGAGATCATCAACACCGATGCCGAGGGCCGGCTCGTGCTGGCCGACGTACTCTGGTACGCCAAGGAGCGCTTCAAGCCGCGCGCGATCATCGACCTCGCCACCCTCACGGGGGCGATCCTGGTGGCGCTGGGGCAGGATTATGCCGGCCTGTTCTCCAACAATGACGCGCTCAGCGAGCAGTTGCTGAAGGCCGGCATGGAGACCGGCGAGCGGGTGTGGCGGCTGCCGCTCGGCCCGGAATACGACAAGCTGATCGACAGCAAGTTCGCCGACATGAAGAATACCGGCGGCCGTTATGCCGGCTCCATCACCGCCGCCCAGTTCCTGCAGCGCTTCGTGGACAAGACGCCGTGGGCGCATCTCGACGTCGCCGGCACCGCCATGGCCTCGCCGGCCAACGACATCAACAAGAGCTGGGGCTCGGGCTGGGGCATCCGCCTGCTCGACCAGCTGGTGAAGGACCATTACGAAGGCTGACCGCCCGCCCCGACGGCGGTACCTTTCGGCTCTGAGGCCCTGAGGCCCCTCTGGAGGACCCTCGTGACGGACGTCCTCTTCTACCACCTGGAGCGGCGGCGCCTGGAAGACGTGCTGCCGACCCTGATCGAGCGTTCGCTGGAGCGGGGCTGGCGCTGCGTCGTGCAGTGCGGCTCCGCCGAGCGGCGCGATGCGCTCGACGCGCATTTGTGGACCTATGCCGACGCCGCCTTCCTCCCGCACGGCACCGATGCCCAGCCGCAGCCGGAGCGCCAGCCGGTGCTCATCACCCTCTCCGAGGCCAATCCCAACGCCGCCCAGGTCCGCTTCATGCTGGAGGGGCTGCCGCTGGGCGACGCGGCGCCCTATGAGCGCGTGGTGCACCTGTTCGACGGCCGCGACGACGAGCAGGTCGCCGCCGCCCGCGCCCGCTGGCGCGAGGCCAAGGCGGCGGGGCACGCCCTCACCTACTGGCAGCAGGACGAGGCCGGCCGCTGGGTCCGCAAGGCCTGAGGCCGGGTCCGGCTTCGACCTCGATCCGGTGACCGAACCTCGTCGGATCGGCCGGCCTGCCCGCCGCCTGCGGCATGCCGATCCGCGCCGAGGCTTGCATCGGAGGCGCCGGGCGCCCGACGGGCGGACCTGAATCCCCCGACCATCCTCCGCCCAGAGGAGTTGCGGGATCCTCTCATCCGGGCGGAACCGGGATCGGGTCGCGCGATCGGCATGGAGGCGGGCATCACCCCTCCCCGCTCCGGACCCGGCCCAGGCGGACCCGCGACGCGCCCCCTACTCCCCCCGCAGGTCAGCGGTGCTGCTCTCCCAGGCGGCGTGCCGCACCCCCGGCAGTTGCATGAGGTCGCGGATCACGCCGTCGAGCTCCGCCGGCTCCACCGCCGTGCTGACCAGGGTGGCGATGAGCTCCACCGCGCCGTCCACCGCCTTCGCCGTGGTGACATCGCCCACCGGATAGCTCGCCCCCTCCAGAGCCTTGATGAGGGCGGCGCGCACGGTCGCCACCGCATCGGGAACGACGGCGACGCGCACCTCGTAGGTGATCTCCGAGGAGCGGGAGTTGAGCGGCAGCCGGTCGATGGTGCGGGCCACCGGATGCAGCAGGGTGTTGCCGGCCAGGATGAAGATCGTGATCAGAATGGCGTCCACCGGCAGGTCGAGGCCGGCCGCCGCCCCCACCGCCGCCGTCGCCCAGACGGTCGCGGCGGAGTTCAGGCCGCGGATGTTGATCCCCTCCTTCATGATCACGCCGGCGCCGAGAAAGCCGACGCCGGTGACCACGTTGGCCATCACCCGCATGGCATCGCTGACGCCGCCGTAGCGCATCGCGATATCGGAGAACGCCGCCGACCCCACCGAGACCAGCACCGCGGTGCGCATCCCGGCATTGCGCTGGCGATACTGCCGCTCGGCGCCGATCAGCGCCCCCAGAACGAAGGCCACGGTGAGACTCAGCAGGCTGTCGAGCAGGTCGGCGCCGCTGAGCTTTTCCAGAAACTGCATCCGCCTCATCCCCACCTGCTCGCAAGTCGGTCCACAGAGCCGGTGACGCTGTCATGAACAAGTCCGTGACACCATGCAGCGCTGGATTGTCGCGGGGGACTGGAACTGCTAAAAAGCGTCATGATCCAGATCTGTGGACATCGCGCCCTGCTGAACCGGGCGGCCTTTTGCGCCGCCGGGCCGTTCGCGCGCACCACGATGGAGTTCGCCGCGGTGCCGGATCATGTGCGCCTGCCCGGCCGCTTCTTCGGCCGCTTCACCACCGCGGCCTCCGCCGTGCGCGCGCGCTGACGCATCCCCCGAGGTCGTGTCGCAGGTCCGGGACCAAAGATGTCCGGGGTCTGCCGAATTCCGGCGCGCCGCGCGAGGGCGCGCATCCGCTCATTCCAAATTCGAGGTTGAAGCCATGACTGCGAAGGCGACCGGCCCGCGCACCCTGTACGACAAGATCTTCGACGAGCACATCGTCGCCCAGCAGGAGGACGGCACCTGCCTGCTCTACATCGATCGCCACCTGGTGCACGAGGTCACCAGCCCGCAGGCGTTCGAGGGGCTGCGCATGACCGGCCGCAAGGTGCGCGCGCCGCACCGCACCCTCGCCGTGGTCGACCACAACGTGCCCACCACCGATCGCACCCTGCCCAATCCCGATCCCGAGAGCGTCGCCCAGATCGCCGCTCTGGCCGAGAACGCCAAGGAGTTCGGGGTCGAGTATTATGACGGCTTCGACCACCGCCAGGGCGTGGTGCACGTGGTGGGTCCCGAGCAGGGCTTCACCCTGCCCGGCACCACCATCGTCTGCGGCGACAGCCACACCTCCACCCACGGCGCCTTCGGCGCGCTGGCCCACGGCATCGGCACCTCCGAGGTCGAGCACGTGCTCGCCACCCAGACGCTGATCCAGAAGCGGGCCAAGAACATGCGCATCACCGTCGACGGCCGGCTGCCGGACGGGGTGAGCGCCAAGGACGTGGTGCTCGCCATCATCGGCACCATCGGCACCGCCGGCGGCACCGGCTACGTGATCGAATATGCCGGCGACGTCATCCGCGACCTCTCCATGGAAGGCCGCATGACGGTGTGCAACATGTCCATCGAGGGCGGCGCCCGGGCCGGGCTGGTGGCGCCGGACCACAAGGCGTTCGACTACCTGCACGGCCGGCCGAAGTCGCCGCGGGGCGCCGCGTGGACCTCCGCCCTCAACCACTGGCAGAGCCTGCACACCGACGAGGGCGCCCGCTTCGACAGCGAGATCCGGCTCGACGGCGCCAGCCTGCCGCCCATCGTCTCCTGGGGCACCAGCCCGGAGGACGTGATCTCCATCGCCGGCGTGGTGCCGGATCCGGACGTCATCGCCGACGAGGTGAAGCGGGCCGCCAAGAAGCGGGCGCTGGCCTATATGGGCCTCACCCCGGGCACCCGGATCACCGACATCACGCTGGACCGCATCTTCATCGGCTCCTGCACCAACGGCCGGATCGAGGACCTGCGGGCGGCGGCGGCCATCGCCGCCGGCAATCGGGTGCATGCCAACGTCAACGCGCTGGTGGTGCCGGGCTCCGGCCTGGTGAAGGCGCAGGCGGAGGCCGAGGGCCTCGACAAGATCTTCCTCGACGCCGGCTTCGAATGGCGCGAGCCGGGCTGCTCCATGTGCCTGGCCATGAACGCCGACCGGCTGTCGCCGGAGGAGCGCTGCGCCTCCACCTCGAACCGCAACTTCGAGGGACGCCAGGGCTTCAAGGGGCGCACGCACCTGGTGTCGCCCGCCATGGCGGCGGCGGCGGCGATTGCCGGGCGGTTCGTCGATGTGCGGGAGTGGCCGCGCGCTGCGGCGGCCTGAAACCGGGCCTGCCCGCCCGTCGCGGCGGGCCTCGGGCGGCTCCGATCCCCGGATCGGCGCCGTATTCTCTCGCTACTGCGAGATGAATGGGGGCCTGTCTACAGGGAAAAAACCGGGTTGGCGGGAGTTAAAAAAGTGTTGCGAAAACCCGACAGGCCACTGAAATGGTGACCTGCCGGGTTCACAAGGTCGTGATCAGAGGGTGTGCAGGGTACCCTGCGACGGTCGCCACCCTCAGAGGGTCGCGGCGATATCGGCGGACAGCGTCAGCGCGCTGGCCTCGTGAGGGGCAAAAAACGCAGCAAAACCAAGGATGGCGACAAGACCGCCGACAAGAGCAAGCTTACGAAGCATGACAGGGCTCCTAAAGGGTTCCGTCGCCTCAACGACGAACCGCGTTAAGAGTTCCTTAACCATGCGAGGCTGAACGGCGGTTGAGATCCGTATTCATCTGTCGTTCATCTGCTGCACCCGACGCAATTATTGTTGCACTGCAAAAAACGGCAGGGTCCAGGCCGCCGGCAGGAAAAGCCGGAAGCAAGGTCGACGGACGGGACGCCGAGAGGACGAGATGGGCCAGAGCAGGCGGATCACCATGAAGGACAACTGGAGCGGCAGGCTCGCGCCGAACCTCGACGATCTCGAGGACATGGCGCAGCTCGCCTTCGCGCGTCTGCCGGATACCTTCCGCGCGCTCTGCGCCGAGGTGGTGATCCGCGTCACCGACTTTCCCACCGACGAGGTTCTGGAGGAGCTGGGGGCGGAGACCCCGTTCGACCTGCTCGGCCTGTTCCAGGGCGTCGGCCTCGCCCAGGACGGCGCCACCGCCCAGACCGGGCAGATGCCCAACATGGTCTTCCTCTACCGCCGACCCATTCTCGACTATTGGGCGGAGAACGAGGAGACCCTGGGCGACATCATCACCCATGTGCTGGTCCACGAGATCGGCCACCATTTCGGCCTCTCCGACCAGGACATGGAAGAGGTGGAGGCGCGGGCGGACTGAGCCCGCCGGCCTCCCGCCAAGATTCATAGAAACGCTAGAGCACAGAAGGTTGCCATGGAGAAGTTCACGATTCTCGAAGGCGTCGCGGCGCCGCTGAAGCTGGTCAATGTCGACACCGACATGATCATCCCCAAGCAATACTTGAAGACCATCAAGCGCACTGGTCTCGGCACCGGCCTGTTCTCGGAGATGCGCTACAACGAGGACGGCTCGCAAAACCCCGACTTCATCCTCCACCAGCCGGCCTACAGGAACGCCAAGATCCTGGTGGCCGGCGACAATTTCGGCTGCGGCTCGTCCCGCGAGCACGCCCCGTGGGCACTGCTAGACTTCGGCATCCGCTGCATCATCTCGACCTCGTTTGCCGACATCTTCTACAACAACTGCTTCAAGAACGGCATCCTGCCCATCGTGGTGTCGCAGGAGGATCTCGACAAGCTGTTCGACGATGCCGAGCGCGGTGCCAACGCCACCCTCACCATCGACCTGCCGAACCAGGAAATCCGCGGCCCCGACGGCGGCGTGGTCAGGTTCGAGGTCGATCCGTTCCGCAAGCGCTGCCTCATCGAAGGGCTGGACGATATCGGCCTGACCCTGGAGAAGGTCGAGCATATCGACAGCTTCGAGGCGACCAATTCGGACGCGCATCCCTGGCGCTGACCTGACGCGCCGAGCCGGGGCACCGAACCGAAGCCGTGCGCCCCACGCGTCCTGGCGTCGACCGGCGCCGGGACGGCCTGCATGGGCCGTCCGTCCGGGACCTCGTGGCTCAGCTGCGCGCCGCCACGCCCACCAGCCCCGGCACCGGCCGGCGCTTCTCGGTGCGGGTGGAGGCCGCCTCCAGCAGCACCGCGTCTAGGCCCGCCTCCGCCAGGGCTTGCGCCACCAAGGCGGCGGGGTGGGCAAAGCGCAGGGTCTCGCGCAGCAGGACGCCCTCCGAGGGCTCTCCGGGCCCCGGTGTCTCCAGCGTGAAGGCGAAGAGGCCGCCCGGCGCCAGCGCCGCCCGAGCCGCCGCGAAGAGCGGGCCAAGATCGGCCACGTAGCAGAGCGCATCGGCGGCGATGATCAGCTCGCAGCTCTCCGGCGGGACGGCCGCCAGCGCCGCCCCCATTTCCTGCGCCTCCAGCCGTGCATAGAGGCCCAGCGCCCTCGCCTTCGCCAGCATGGCCGGGGAAAGATCGATGCCGTCGAGCTGCGCCACCAGCGACGCGAACAGCGGCGCCGCCAGCCCGGTGCCGCAGCCGAGGTCGAGGGCATAGCCGAAACGGGCCGGCCGGCCGCGCAGGGCGGCGCCGCGCAGCACCGCATCGTACAGCAGCTCCGGCCCGCGATAGGCGAGGCCGTCGCGCAGGGCACCGTCGAAGCGGTCGGCATACTGGTCGAACAGGGTGCGCACATAGGCCGCCGACATGGCGCCCGCGGCCGGCGCCGCACCCATCCGCGCGAGCCGGAGGCCGGCGCCCAGCCGATCCTGCGGATCCCGCTCCGCCGCGGCCCGGAAGGCGGCCACCGCCCCTTCCGTTTCGCCGGCGGCGAGGCGGGCCTCGCCCAGCAGGAACCACCCCGCCACCAGGCCCGGCGCCTCGGCCACCGTGTCGGCCAGAAGGTCGGCGGCGGCGGCGGCATCGCCGTCGGCCATGAGGGCGCGGGCCCAGTCCAGCCGGCGATCGAGCACCGGGTCGCCGGACGGGGCGAGCGGATCGGTGGGGGGAACGGCCACGGGGGCTCCTCGAAAAACGGCGGGCGACTTCCCATATCCCGGAGCACCGCGCGCGGCCAACCCCGGGACGACGACCTCACCATGCGTCCGCAGGACCTGCTCTGCCCCTCGCCCAAGGGCCTTCACTCCCCGGCCGGCGGCTTCCATGTCGATCCGCTGCGGCCGGTGCCGCGGGCGATCATCACCCACGGCCATTCCGACCATGCCCGGGCCGGGCATGGCGAGGTGCTGGCCACCCGCGAGACCCTGGACATCATGGCCCTGCGCTACGGCTCCGGCTTCGCCGGCCGCACCCAGGCCATCGGCTACGGCGAGACACTCACCATCGACGGCATGCGGGTGAGCGCCCATCCGGCCGGCCATGTGCTGGGCTCGGCGCAGATCCGGCTGGAGGCGCAGGGCCTCGTGATCGTCGTCTCCGGCGACTACAAGGACGATCGCCATCCCGGCGCCGACCCCACCTGCGCCCCGTTCGAGCCGGTGCCCTGCCACGTCTTCGTCACCGAGGCGACCTTCGGCCTGCCGGTGTTCCGCCATCCACCGGCAACCGGGGAGACGCAGAAGCTGCTGGCCTCGGCGCGGATCTTCCCGGAGCGGACCCACATCGTCGGCGCCTATTCGCTCGGCAAGGCGCAGCGGATGATGGCGCTGCTGCGCGGCGCCGGCTACGACGCCCCCCTCTATGTCCATGGCGCGGTGACCGCCCTCACCGACTACTACCTCTCCCGCGGCATCGCGCTCGGCGACATCCGGCCGGTGAAGGGGGTGGAGAAGGCGGCGTTCGCGGGCGCCATCGTCATCGCCCCGCCCTCGGCCATCACCGATCTGTGGGCGCGCCGGTTCGCCGATCCGGTGGCCTGCTTCGCCTCGGGCTGGATGCGGGTGCGGGCGCGGGCCCGCCAGCGCGGGGTGGAGCTGCCCCTCGTCATCTCCGACCATGCCGACTGGGACGGCCTCACCCGCTCCATCATCGCCACCGGCTGCGAGGAGGTGTGGGTGACGCACGGCGCCGAGGATGCCCTGGTGCACTGGGCGCAGACCCGGCAGCTCAGGGCGTGCCCGCTGCATCTCGTCGGCTATGGCGAGGAGGCGGAGGAGGCGGCGCCGGAGCCCGGCCCTGCGGCCGAGCCGTAGCTCGCTCGTAGGGCCGGCATCGGCCTCTGCCGGATGGGCCGGCCCGCGACGCCGGCAGCCCTGCATACCGGCCCTTCAGCACAGGTTTCGGCAAGGTCCGGAGCGGGCAGCCGGCGTGTTCACAAACCGTGAACTGAGACGGCCCCGACGGCCGAGCCGTCGCCCGATCGTGCTGCCGGCACCGGCCTCTGCCGGATGGGGCCGACCGGCGACGCGGGCAACCCTGCATACCGGCCTTTCAATCCCGGTTTCGGCAAGGTCTGAATCGGACGCCCGGCGTGTTTAAAAGCTGCGAGCTGAGGAGGTTCCGGCAGCCGGCGGGGTCACCGCGGCGGCGAGGCGCCCGAGCCGTAACCCGCTCTTGCCGCCCCCAGTCTCTGCCGGATTGGTCGGCTGGTGAGCCGGGCAGTCCCGCATACCGGCCCTTCAGCACAGGTTTCGGCAAGGTCCGAATCCGAGGCCCGACGTGTTCGCAAGCCGTGAGCTGAGGACGCCATAGTGGCCGGGGGACTTACCGCTGCGGTTCTGCGCCCCGGCCGTAATGCGCTCACGCTGCCGCCGCCGGCCTCTACCGGATGTGTTGGCGGGCGACCCGGGCAGTCAATCTTACCCGCCTTTCAAGGCCGGTTTCGGCAAGGTCCGATCGGACGCCCGGCGTGTTCATCAACCGTGAGCTGATGAGACCCCGGCGGCCGGGGACGTTACCGCTGCGGCGAGGGAGAGCCAGTGGCGGCCGCTCGATCCATGCGCCTCATCCCGTGCTTCCGCCGCGCCGGGAGGGCCGGCCGCACCCCCGCTTCCGTCTCAGGGAAAAGCCGTGCGAGGCCTCCGGGCCGTCAGCTCGCTCCGCCAGCCATACGCCTGCGCGACAGCTCCGCTCAGCTCGCCTCGTGCTTCGGCTTTTCCACGGCCCGGCGGCCGAAGTCGGGGGCGGCGGTCTCCTGCCCCTGATCGATGATCGAGCGGCGGATCGCCCGGGTGCGGGTGAAGTGGTTGAACAGCGCGTCGCCGTCGCCGTAACGGATCGCCCGCTGCAAAGCGGTGAGGTCCTCGGTGAAGCGGCCGAGCATCTCCAGCACAGCCTCGCGATTGTTGAGGAACACGTCGCGCCACATGGTGGGATCGGACGCCGCGATGCGGGTGAAGTCGCGGAAACCGCCGGCGGAGAACTTGATGACCTCCGAGGTCAGCGTCTCCTCCAGCTCCGCCGCGGTGCCCACGATGTTGTAGGCGATGAGGTGCGGCACATGGCTGGTGATGGCGAGCACCAGATCGTGGTGCTGGGCGCTCATCACCTCCACGTTCGCCCCCAGCGCGCGCCAGAAGGCCACCAGGCGCTCCACCGCGGCGGCGTCCGCGCCCTCGGGCGGGGTGAGGATGCACCAGCGGTTCTCGAACAGGCTGGCAAAGCCGGCATCGGGGCCGGAAAACTCCGTGCCCGCCACCGGATGGGCCGGGACGAGGTGGGCGTGCGACGGGACGTGCGGCGCCATGGCCTCCAGCACCGTGCCCTTCACCGAGCCCACGTCGGAGAGGATGGCGCCGGCCTTCAGCGCCGGTCCCACCTCGGCCGCCACCGCCCCGCAGGCGCCCACGGGCACGCAGACGACGACGATGTCGGCTCCCGCCGCCGCTTCCGCCGCGCTGGTGGTCACCGCATCGGCAAAGCCCAGCTCGCGCACCCGGGCGACGACGGCCGGATCCGCATCGGCCACCGCTATCGCGCCGGCGAGATGCTTTTCCCGCGCGGCGCGGGCGATGGACGAGCCGATGAGCCCGGAACCGACGACGGCGAGGCGCCCGACCAGGGGACGGATCACGCCTTCGCCTCCGCGCGCCCGGCGCCGGCGAGGAAATCGGCGAGCGCCGCCACCACGAGCCGGTTCGCCTCCTCCGAGCCGACCGTCATCCGCAGGCACCGGGGCAGGCCATAGGACGACACCTGCCGCAAGATGAGCCCGCGCCGGGTGAGGAAGGCATCGGCCTCTGCGGCGGTGCGGCCGGCAGCCTCAGGGAAATGGATGAGGATGAAGTTGCCCACCGAGGGCGTGACCTCGAGCCCCAGCGCGGTGATCTCGCGGGTCAGCCACTCCAGCCACGTCAGGTTGTGGGCGACCGCGGCCTCCACATGGGCGGCGTCGGCGATGGCGGCGGCGCCGGCCGCCAGCGCCGGGGCGTTCATGTTGAACGGGCCGCGGATGCGGTTCATGGCGTCGATGACATGCGCCGGGCCCACCGCCCAGCCGATGCGCAGCGCGGCAAGGCCGTGGATCTTAGAGAAGGTGCGGGTCATCAGCACGTTCTCGGCGGTCAGCGCCAGTTCGAGGCCGGTCTCGTAGTCGTTGCGGCGGACATATTCCGCATAGGCCGCATCCAGCACCAGCAGCACGTTCGCCGGCAAGCCGGCATGCAGGCGCCGCACCTCCTCGAACGGCACGTAGGTGCCGGTGGGGTTGTTGGGATTGGCCAGGAAGACGATGCGGGTGCGATCCGTCACCGCGGCGAGCAGCGCATCCACGTCGGCGACGAGCTCGCGCTCCTTCGCCACCACCGGCGTGCCGCCGGCGGCCCGGGTCGCGATGGGATAGACCAGGAAGCCGTGCTCGGAATAGACCACCTCGTCGCCCGGCCCCACATAGGCGTGGGCGACGAGATTGAGGATCTCGTCGGAGCCGGCGCCGCAGATGATGCGGGCGGGATCGAGCCCGTAGACCCGCGCGATGGCCTCGCGCAGCACGGTGGCGGCACCGTCCGGATAGTCCTCCAGCCGGGCGCCGGCCGCGGCATAGGCGGCGCGGGCCGCCGGCGAGGGGCCGAGCGGAGTCTCGTTGGACGAGAGCTTGAACACCTTCGCGACCCCGGGGGCCGCGCTCTTGCCCGGGACATAGGCCTTGATGGTTTTCACCCCCGGGCGGGGCTCCGGGCGGAGCGGCGCGACGGCGCCTTCGCTGGCGATGCTCATGGGACACTCCGGAATTCTGAACGGCGCGGCGGCGTGGCGACGCGGTGGATGGCGGCATGGCTGCCCACCTCGCTGAGCCGCGCCACGACGGCCCCGGCCTCGCTCAGGGCGGCCACCACCTGGGCGACCTGGTGGCCAGGGGGCACCGACACCAGCAGCGCCGCCCCGTCGGTGAGGTCGTCGGGCGCGATCACGGTCTCGGCGAAGGCCGGGATGGCGCGCCCGGCCGCGGCGGTCCAGCCGGAAACGTGCAGGCCATAGACCTCCACCTCGCGCACCGCCGCATCCTTGATGGGATGGGAGACCACGAACACCGGCAGCCCGGCCGGATGGTCGGCCCGCTCGACGAAGGGCAGCCGGGCGATGATCTTGGGCGCGCCGTCGCCCTCCAGCGCCGTCCACCACGGATCGGTGAGGCCGGCCGGGGCCGCAGGCAGGAGGCCCAGGTCGCCGGCCGAGGCGTTCACCGCGTCGATCACCCCGCGCGCGCCCATGTGCGGCACGAACGGCACGGTGAAGCCGAAGTGGAAGCGGGCGCTGTCGCGCATGGCCGGCTCGCCCACCGCAAGGTCGGCATGCACGGCATAGGGCGCCTGGATATAGGTGAAGGTGGCGATGATGACCCGCCAGATGCTCTCCACCGTGTCGAGGGGCAGGAGGCCGCGATGGCGCTCCACCAGCCGGCGCATCATGTCGGCCTCGCGCGCCGGGCGGAAGGCGGAGCCCTCGCCGGTGCCGCGGGAGACCTCGGTGCGCTTGATCGCCACCAGGCGGTCGATGATCTCGCTGCGCTCCATCAGGAGGCGGTGCATCGTCTCATCGATGCGGTCGATCTCGGCGCGCAGGTCGGCCAGAGAGGGGGAGCGGTCGGGATCTGGAATGGGATCGGTCATGACGGGCCTCGGGCGGCGAGGCTTAGCGGGAACGGCGGGCGAGAGCAAATATCGCCTGCAGGGGCGCGTCGCGGATGGAAACGCGCGATCGCCGATTTTCTCTTCCGCTTTTCTCTTCCGCGCGCGGGGGGAGGCCGGACGGCGGGCGACTCACCCGTTTCCCGGGACGGCGGAGGAGAGGCCGCCCCCTGCCCGCTCTCGTCGGGCGGACGGGGGCGTCGAGGCGCGTCATGGCGCTCAAGCCCCCTCCTCTCCCGCAGGAGAGCACCAGCCGGCCTGTAAGCCGGGTTCTGTACGGCGGGCTTGCGCCCGCGTGGCGGCCATTCCTCTGGGACGCCGGTTGCCCGGCGCCTCTAGCAGTCAACCCGGACGACGCCCCGAAGACCGGGGTGGTTTCCCGTGCCGTCCCTATTCGACTTTGCTCCCGGTGGGGTTTGCCGTGCCGCTTCCGTTACCGGTCGCGCGGTGGGCTCTTACCCCACCGTTTCACCCTGGCCCGTGCAAGCACGGGTGGTTTGATTTCTGTGGCACTTTCCCTAGGGTCGCCCCCGCCGGACGTTATCCGGCACCGTGTCTCCGTGGAGCCCGGACTTTCCTCGATGCGAAACGCACCGCGGCCGCCCGGCCGGCTGGTACGCAGAGGAATGGGGGCTGGAAGGCGGGGCGTCAAGGGAGCGTGCGCGTGACTCTCCGGCTTTTGGTCAAGCCCGCGCGGTGCGTAAGCAGCCCTGCTTAGCGCCGGCCGAAGATCGGAGCGAATGGTGTGAGACAAGGCATCGGTCGCAAACCGGGAGGAATCGGGTGAGACGAGAAGCGTGATCGGGCCGGCTTGCCCGTGCGCGCGATCGGACGCACCCGTAGGCTATGAGAAGGCGCGGCGCTGGAGCTGACCCGCCCGGCACCGGTCGAGAATCACCCATCGAAGGCAACCCATGACCGATCCGGCCGAGGCCATCATCGCCCTCTATCGCCGCCACGCCCGGACCTGGGCGGCCGCACGCGGGGAGCGCCTGCCGGAGAGGGAGTGGATCGATCGCTTCGCCGCCTTGCTTCCGGCGCGGGGCAGGGTGATGGATCTCGGCTGCGGGCCGGGCGTGCCGGTGGCGCGGCACCTCTCCGGCCTCGGCCACGCCGTCACCGGCATCGACAGCGCACCGGAGATGATCGCCCAGTTCCGCGCCAGCCTGCCCGGCGCCGAAGCCGTGGTCGCCGACATGCGCACGCTCGATCTCGGCCGGACCTTCGACGGCATCCTGGCCTGGGACAGCTTCTTCCACCTCGCCCACGCGCCGCAGCGGGCGATGTTCCCCATCTTCCGCGCCCATGCGGCGCCGGGCGCGCCACTGATGTTCACCAGCGGACCTGAGTACGGCGAGGCCATCGGCCTGCTGGAGGGCGAGCCGCTCTACCATGCCAGCCTCGATCCGGCGGCCTATCGCGCGCTGCTGGACGCCAACGGCTTCCAGGTGGTCGACCATATGGCCGAAGAACCCGCGGCCGGCGGGCGCACCATCTGGCTGGCGCGGCGGAGTTGAGCGGGAAGCGCTGACTACGCCTCAGCCCACCAGCGCGAACCACTCGTCCTCGGTGATCACCTTCACCCCGAGCTGAGCCGCCTTGTCGAGCTTGGATCCGGCGCCCGGCCCGGCCACCACCAGATCGGTTTTCCCCGACACCGAGATCGCCACCTTCGCCCCCAGCCGTTCGGCCATGGCCTTGGCCTCGTCGCGGGTCATCTTCTCCAGCGAGCCGGTGAACACCACCGTCTTGCCGGCGACCGGGCTTTCCTGCGCCACCTGCTCCAGCGGCTGGGGCACCACCTCGCCCAGGAGGGCCGCGACGACCTCGGTGTTGTGCGGCTCGTGGAAGAATTCGATCACCGCCTCGGCCACCACGTCGCCGATGCCCTCGATGGCCGTCATCTCGATCCAGGCCTCGTTGCCCTTCGGCGCCTCGGGGCCGGGCAGCCGGGCGGCGAGGGCCGCCTGCTGCAGCTCCGACGTACTTAGAACTAGCCACTCGGCCCCCGCGAGCCGGCTCTGCTGCTCAGCAAACTTCAGCAGCGTCGCCGCAATGCCTCGCCGCTGCGCCGTCGGCGCGACGTACATGCGGCGAAGCTCCAAGGTTCTCGGCGCAACGGCCTCGAGCCCGAACATGCCGACAAGTTCTCCCGACAAGGTGGCAATCCAGAAGGAGCCACCACGC
>CALMSN010000113.1 GCA_937872325.1 uncultured Xanthobacter sp.
CGGGGCGGGAGCGAGAAACGCGCCCTCCTCCAGTCGTCCGGCCAATGCGGGGAGGCCTGCCCCCTCCCTACCCTCCCCCGCAGGCGGGAGAGGGTTCAACGGGGCCCTTCAACCGGCAATGCGATTCCAGGCTCCCGCGCGTTCCCTCTCAGGTCCATGTGGCCCGTCACGGCCGTTTGACTTGCCGCAGGCCGGCCGTGCCGTGATCCTCCTTCCACTGTCTCGCCGAGGGAAGGCCGCTTCATGCATGTTCGTCGCACCCGTGGCTGGGAACTGCCCGAGGCTATGGCGACGCCCGAGCATCTCTATCTCACCCGCCGCACCGCGCTGACCGCGGCGGCCGGGCTGATCGGCGCCGCGGCCGTCCCCGCCGGCGCCGCCGCCCAGCGCATCGCCAACCTGCCGGACCCCTCCGCCGCCCTCTATCCGGCGCGGCGCAACGAGGCCTTCGCCCTCGACCGCCCGGTGACGCCGGAGGCCCGCTCCAGTACCGTCAACAACTATTACGAGTTCAGCTACGCCAAGAACGTCGCCCCGGCCATGGGCCGCTTCATGCCCCGGCCGTGGGTGGTGAAGGTGGACGGGCTGGTGGAGAAGCCGTTCGAGATCGGCATCGACGACCTCGTCAAGAAGGTGCCGCTGGAGGAGCGGCTCTATCGCCACCGCTGCGTCGAGGCCTGGTCCATGGCGGTGCCGTGGACCGGCTTTCCGCTGAAGGCGCTGATCGAGATCGCCAAGCCCCTCTCCGGGGCGAAGTTCGTGAAGCTGGAGACCTTCAACGACCCGAAGATGGCGCCCAACCAGAAGGACTTCCGCCTGCCCTGGCCGTATGTGGAGGGCCTCACCCTCGCCGAGGCGGGCAACGAGCTCGCTTTCCTCGTCACCGGCGTCTACGGCAAACCGGCCCCGGGCCAGTTCGGCGCGCCGCTGCGGCTCGCTTTGCCGTGGAAGTATGGCTTCAAGTCCATCAAGGGCATCACCCGCATCAGCTTCACCGACAAGCAGCCGGTGAGCTTCTGGGAGGATGTGCAGGGGGCGGAATACGGCTTCTGGGCCAATGTGAACCCGAAGGTGCCGCATCCGCGCTGGAGCCAGGCCAGCGAGGAGGACATCGCCACCGGCGAGCGCCGCCCCACTCTGCTCTATAACGGCTACGGCGCGTTCGTCGCCGACCTCTACAAGGGCCGCGAGGCGGAGCGGATCTGGTATTGAGCGCCCGCGGCATCGGCCGAAGCCGCCCGGGCGTTATACCAAGACCCGTGAAGATGAGTCCTGCGCCTATTGTTGGGCCTGCGCTCGGGCCTTTGGGCAAGCCCCCGCAGCGCCTGAGCCTGACCCACCCGCCGCCGGTCGAAGACCGGGGTGGCTGGTCTCAGTCCGCCTCCTCCACCCCGGCGCGGCGCTCGGGGGCGGCGAAGCCCTGCGGGGCCTCGCCGGCCTCGAACGGCTCGTCCACCTCCACGAAAGTGTCGGGATAGAAGCCGTTGAAGCGGGTGCGCAGCGCCAGCGAATAGGCCCCCAGGTGGCCGATCTCGATCCAGTCGCCGGTGTCCACGCTCTCCGGCAGGTAGAAGGGCCGCGAGAGCACGTCGACGCTGTCGCAGGTGGCGCCGTAGATCCGGAACGGCTCGATCTTGTTGGCATCTCCCGGTCGCCGCCGCCGCGCCGGATCGGGGATATGGCGCACCGGCAGAAGGATCTTGCCGGTCCAGGAATCCGACAGCGAGGCCCAGATGCCGTCATTGATATAGAGCCGCTGCCCCTTCTTCAGCAGCACCCGGACGATGACCGAGAAAGCCCGCGCCACGATCACCCGCCCCGGCTCCGCCACCAGCGGCGTGTCGCCGAAGCCGTTGCGCTCCACCGCGCTCATCAGCCCGGAGACGATCTCGCCCAGCGGCGGCATGGGCGGCTCCGGCCGGCGCGGATCGCGGGCATAGGAGGCCGGGAAGCCGCCGCCCACGTCCAACGTCGCGATGGGCACCCGGGCGGCATCGCGCACCTCGGCGGCGATGCCCACGGCGCGGGCATAGGTCGCCGGATCCTCCACCTGGCTGCCGACGTGGAAGCACAGGCCGCAGCGTATGCCGAGGCCGTGGATGCGCTGGAGCAGCTCTGCGGCATGGCCCGGCGCGGCGCCGAACTTCTTCGACAGCTCGTAGGCCGCCTCCCCCTTGGAGGCGATGCGCACGAACAAGGTGAGGTCGGCGGGATCGAGGTCCAGCGCCCGCACGATGCGCAGGATCTTCGCCACCTCGTCCTCATGGTCGAGGGCGGTGGCGCGGATGCCGTAGTGCTCGAGCGCCAGGCGGATGTCGGACTGCGCCTTCACCGGGTGCATGTAGAGGAGCTCGGCATCGGCGGAAACCGCCCGCACCGCCGCGAACTCCGCCGGGCTCGCCACGTCGAAGGCGCTGATGCCGGCCCGGGCGAGCACGTCGAGCACCATGGGCTCGCCATTGGTCTTCACCGCATAGGCGGTCTGGCCGGGAAAAGCGGCGAGGAAGGCCCGCGCATCGGCCTCCAGCACCTGCGGGCGGAAGGCGTAGACCGGCTGGTCCGGCCGCAGCTCCAGCGCCGCCTCCCGGCCGCTGGCAAAGCGCCGCATCGGCGGTCCGCTCAGCACGCGCGCGGGATCGGGCGGAACGAGGCGGGCCTGCGACATGGGAATCTCCGCGGCGGAACGGCGCATCCGCTCCTTATGCCCGCAAATTCCGGCAGGCGCACGACGCCGCCGCACGCCGCACGGCCGCAAGACAGGGTTACATTTTTCTTGAAGGGTGTGTCTCCGCAGCGCTTGACCGGCCAAACCCGCCGCCCCATCGTCGCCGCACGCCGGCGGTGGATTTTGCCGCGGCAAGGCCTCAAGGAGTAGACCATGCGGGATCGCGCGGACGGTGCAGCAGACGGCGCAACGGCGTCGGGTCCGGCATCGGCGCGGCTGCGGGGCGCCCTCAAGGCGGCCGCGCTGGCCCTGGTGGCGGTGCTCGGCGCCGTTTCGATGCTCGCAATGGCACCGGCCCGGGCGGCGAGCCTGCTGGAGAAGAACTTCTGGCTCTCCGGCCCCAACTTCTCCGCCGACCTGCCCAATTGCGGCGAGCCGGCCGCCCTGGAGCTGATCGCCAGCCGCTTCGCCGAGACCGAGAAGCGCTTCTGGCAGTCGGATCTCGCCATCTCCTCGTTCGAGCGGGTCGGCGAGATCGCCTTCCGGCCGTGGAGCGAGGAGAACGTTCCCCGGCGCTATTGCAGCGGCACCATCTTCACCAGCGATGCCCGCAAGCGAGCCATCTACTATTCCATCATCGATTCCGGCTCGTTCATCGGCGCCACCTGGGGCGTCGAGTGGTGCATCGTCGGCCTCGATCGCAACTACGCCTACGCGCCGTCCTGCAAGATGGCTCGGCCGTGACGCCATCGCGCCGTGCCGCGGGGGGCCGCGAGCGCACCGATGCCCTGACTGCCGGCGCGCGCCGCGCGGGACTGCTGCGGCGTGTCCTCGCGAGCCTGCTCCTGCTCGCCCCGCTGCTGCTGCCGGCGACGCTGGGCCCGGCCGTCGCCGAGGCCCGCGAGGGCCCGCGGCAGAATTCCCGGGCGCAGGAGAGCCGCGGCACGCCGGGCGAGTTCGACTTCTACGTCCTGTCCCTGTCCTGGTCGCCCACCTATTGCGAGGACCAGGGCCGGCGCGCCTCCCAGGAGGAGCAGTGCTCGCTGGCGCGGCCCTACGCCTTCGTGGTGCACGGCCTGTGGCCGCAATATGAGCGCGGCTTCCCCCGCTCCTGCCAGGTGCCGCCGCCCTACGTGCCCAACCCCATGGTCAATTCCATGCTGGACCTGATGCCCAGCCGCCGACTGGTGATCCACGAATGGAAGACCCACGGCACCTGCTCCGGGCTCGATGCCGCCGGCTATTTCGACCTGGTGCGCAAGGCCCGGGAGAAGGTGGTGATTCCCGCCGAGTTCCACCGCCTCGACGCCTACCAGATGATCGCGCCGGCAGACCTGGAAGCGGCCTTCCGCGCCGCCAATCCGGGCCTCGCCCCGGACATGATGGCGGTGGACTGCGACCGGCGGCGGCTGCGCGAGGTGCGCATCTGCATGAGCCGCGACCTCGCCTTCCGCGCCTGTCCGGAGGTCGACACCCGCGCCTGCCGGGTGCCCAAGATCGTGATGCCGCCCGTGCGCGGCGGCAACTGAGCGCGATCCGTCGCCGGCCATGAACCGCAGAGCATGACCCGTCCAGCATGAACTATCGCCACGCCTTCCACGCCGGCAACGCCGCCGACGTGGTGAAGCACGCCGCGCTCGCCCGGGTGCTCGCCTATCTCTGCCGCAAGGACAATGCGTTCCGGGTGCTCGATACCCATGCCGGGGCCGGCCTCTACGACCTCGCGGGCGCCGACGCCCAGCGCACCCTGGAGGCCGACGGCGGCATCGAGGCCGTGCTGGCCGCGGCCGATGCCGGCACGCTGCCGGAGAAGGTCATTCCCCTCCTCGCCCCCTACTTCGATGCGATCCGCCGGCTGCGGGCGGAGAGCGGGCGGCGGCTCTATCCCGGCTCGCCGGCGCTGGCGCTCGCCTTGTCCCGGCCGCAGGACCGGTTCCTGTTCTGCGAGCTGAACAAGGAAGAGCGGGTCAAGCTGGAGAAGCGCGTCGGCGGCGATGACCGGGCCAAGATCCTGGCGCAGGACGGCTGGCAGGCCCTGGCCGCCCATCTGCCGCCGCGCGAGCGGCGCGGCCTGGTGCTGGTGGATCCGCCCTTCGAGGAGGGCGGCGAGTTCCACCGGCTGGCGCACTGCCTTGCCGACGCCTACCGGCGCTTCGCCACCGGCATCATCATGCTCTGGTATCCCATCAAGGACCTGCGGGCGGTGGACGCCTTCCGCCGCGAGGTCGGCGTGCTCCGCCTGCCCAAGACCCTGCGGGTGGAGCTCGACTTCTCCGAGGTGCGGCGGGCGGACCAGCTTTCCGGCTCGGGGCTGATCATCGTCAATCCGCCCTTCACCCTGGCCGACGAGATGCGCACCATCCTGAACGCCCTCGCCCCGCTGCTGGCGCGCGACGGCAAGGGGCGGGCGCGGGTGTCGTGGCTGACCGGGGAGTGAGCCGGCGGGCGCCGACTTCGCGCCGCGCCTGAACCGCGCTCCCGGCTGAACGCCCTCTCCCGCCTGCGGGGAGGGTTGGGGATGAGGCGCGGCGCTGTCCTCTCCAGCGTTCCGGGCCATGCGGCGAGGATTTTCCCCCTCCCTGCCCTCCCGCGCAGGCGGCAGAGGGGTCCACGGTGCCTTCGACCCGCACGGCCCGGGGGCCCCAACCCGGGCTCCGGCATCAGAAATTGTCTTTCGCCAGATGAGACCAACGGGTAACACGGGCTTCGCCTCCCCCTCAGCCCAATGGCGATCCTTCATGCTCCTGCGCCTCTCCTTCACCTCTCCGTTCGCCCGCAAGGTGCGGCTCGCCGCGGCCGTTACCGGCCTGCCGCTGGACCTGGAGGCCGCCGACACCATGGATCCGGCCGATTCCATGCGGACGCAGAACCCGCTCGGCAAGATCCCGATCCTCGTTACCGACGATGGCGAGACTTTCTATGATTCGCGGGTGATCTGCGCCTATCTCGATCATCTGGCGGGCGGCGGCAGGCTGGTCCCGTCCGAGCCGGCGGCGCGCTTTGCGACGCTGAAGCTGGAGGCGCTGGCCGACGGCCTCACCGATGCCGGCATCCTCATCCTCTACGAAAGCCGCTTCCGCCCGGTGGAGCGGCACGATGACAAGTGGCTGGAGCACCAGCGCGGCAAGATCGCCCGCACCCTGGCGGTGCTGGAGGCGGCGCCCCCGCCGGCCGACGGCCCGATCACCATCGACAAGATCTCGCTGGCCTGCGCGCTGGGCTTCTTCGACTTCCGCTACGAGGGCGCCTGGCGGGCGGATCATCCGAAGCTGGTCGCCTGGCAGGCCGCCTTCGCCGCCACCTGCCCGGGCTTTGCCGAGACCGCGCCGCGCCTGTGAAACCGCGGCCCATGAGCCCGGCTCATGGGCCGAGCCCCGGCGCCGCCCAGGCGGCGGCAAACACCGGGGCCGATGGCGTGAACCCGGATGGGCCTGAGCCCTCCGGACCGGATGGCGGCGAGTTGAAATCCCGCCGCCGGGCGCCCGGCCTCACCCCTCGCGGGGCAGCGGCACCAGCATGCCGCGGGATTTCAGCTCGGCATAAGTGAGGTCGAGCACCCGCCAGACGGTGGCGACGAGATCGTCGGCCTCGGCATGGGTCAGGATGAAGGGCGGGGCGAGGATCATGCCGTCGCGCACCGCCCGCATCACCAGCCCCTGGCGGAACGAGAAGTCGCGGCAGATGAGACCCACCGTGCCCTCCTCGGCGGCGAAGCGGGCGTGGCTCGGCTTGTCCGGGGTCAGCTCCAGGGCGCCGATCAGGCCCACCATACGCGCCTCGCCCACCAGCGGGTGATCGGCGAGCTTCAGCCAGCGCGCCTTGAGATAGGGGCCGATATCCTCGCGCACCCGCTCCACCAGCTTCTCGCGCTGCAGGATGGCGAGGTTGGCGAGCGCCGCCGCGCAGCCGCCGGGATGGCCGGAATAGGTGTAGCCGTGGTTGAACTCGCCGCCATGGGCGATGAAGCCCTCGGCCACCCGATCGCCGACGATCACCCCGCCGAGCGGGAAATAGCCGCTGGTCACCCCCTTGGCGAAGGTGATGAGGTCCGGCTTCACCCCCATGAGCTGGGAGCCGAACCATTCGCCGGTGCGCCCGAAGCCGCAGATCACCTCGTCGCAGATGAGGAGCACGTCGCGCTCGCGGCAGATCTTCTCCACTGCCGGCCAGTAGCTGGCGGGCGGGATGATGACGCCGCCCGCGCCCTGCACCGGCTCGGCGATGAAGGCGGCGACGTTCTCCGGCCCCGCCGCGTCGATGGCCTCGGCCACCGCGCCGGCGGCAACGAGGCCGAACTCGTCGGGGGAGAGGTCGTACCCCTCGGCCCACCAATAGGGCTGGCGCACATGGACGATGCCGGGAATGGGCAGCCCGCCCTGGGCGTGCATCGGCGCCATGCCGCCCAGCGAGGCGCCGGCCATGGTGGAGCCGTGATAGGCGTTGCGGCGGGAGATGAAGATGGACTTCTGCGGCCGGTCCATCGCCGCCCAATAGTGCCGCACCATGCGCAGCACGGTGTCCACCGCCTCCGAGCCGCCGGAGGTGAAGAAGACCCGGCTCATCCCCTCCGGCGCCACCGCGGCGATGGCGGCCGACAGCTCGGCCGCGCCCGGATGGGTGGTCTTGAAGAAGGTGTTGTAGAAATCGAGCTCGCGCAGCTGGGCGGCGATGGCATCCACGATCTCGGCCCGGCCGTGGCCGACCTGGGTGCACCACAGGCCGGACATGCCGTCGAGGATGCGGTTGCCCTCGCTGTCGAAGATCCAGCTCCCCTCGGCGCGGGTGATGACCCGCACCCCCTCCGCGTTCAGCGCCTTGGTGTTGGAGAAGGGGTGAAGATGATGCGCCGCATCGAGGGCGCGCCAGTGGGCGGTGGAATTGGCGAGGGGGCCCGAGGTCACGATGGGAAGGCTCCGTGGAAGGGGATCCGGTAGGGCGCCCGGCGGGGCGGCGCGCTCACCCTCAAAGCTGCGTCCAGACGGTCTTGAGGTCGGTGTACTTCTCCAGCGCGTGCAAGGACTTGTCCCGCCCGAAGCCGGACTGCTTGACGCCGCCGAAGGGGGTGGTGATGTCGTCGGCGTCGAAGCAGTTCACATAGACGATGCCGGCCTTCAGCCGCCGCGAGATGCGGTGGGCGGCGGCGAGATCGCCGCTCCACACCGACGCGCCGAGGCCGTAGACGGTGCCGTTGGCGATGCTCACCGCCTCGTCGAGCCCGTCGAAGCCGATCACCGAGAGCACCGGGCCGAAGATCTCCTGCTGGGCGAGCGAGGAGCCCGGCGCCACGGCATCGAACACGGTGGGGCTGACGAAGGCGCCGCCGGTCTCCTCCAGCGCCGCGCCGCCGCCGGTGACGAGCTGCGCCCCCTCCCCCACCCCGCGCGCAATGGCGGCGAGGATGCGCTTCTGGTGGGTGCGGCTCACCACCGCCCCGGCGCGCGAGGCCGGATCCAGCGGATCCCCCGGCGCCCAGCGCGGGGCCAGCGCCGCGATGCGGGCGACCAGATCGGCGCGGATGGCATTGTCCACCAGCAGCCGGGAGGCTGCAGTGCACATCTCGCCCTGGTTGAAGAAGATGCCGCCGGCCACCGCCTGCGCCACCGCATCGAGGTCCGGCACGTCGCGGGCGACGATGACGCCGGTCTTGCCGCCGCACTCCAGAAACACCCGCTTCATGTTGCTGTCGGCGGAATAGCGCAGGAAATACTTGCCCACCTCCGTGGAGCCGGTGAAGGCCAGGGCATCCACATCCATGTGCCGGCCAAGCGCCGCGCCAGCCTCCTCGCCGAGGCCGGGCACGACGTTGAAGACGCCGGGCGGCACCCCCGCCTCCAGCGCCAGCTCGGCGAGGCGCAGCGCGGTGAGGGGGGATTCCTCCGCCGGCTTCAGCACCACCGAGTTGCCCATGGCCAGCGCCGGCGCCACCTTCCACGCCGCCATGATCATGGGGAAGTTCCACGGCGTCACGCAGCCCACCACGCCCAGCGGCTCGCGCAGCACCAGCGCCAGCGTATCGGGCCGGGTGGGGGCGATCTCGCCATAGACCTTGTCGGCGCACTCGCCGTAATAGGCGAAGCAATCGGCGGTGGCGCGCACGTCCACGGCGCGGGAATCGCCGATGGGCTTGCCCATGTTCAGGGTCTCGGTGAGCGCCAGCTCCTCCTTGTGCTCCCGGATCAGGGCGGCGAGGCGCTGCAGCACGCGCTTGCGATCGAGCGGGCGCAGGCTCGCCCAGCGCCCGTCCTCGAAGGCGGCGCGGGCGGCGGCGACCGCGCGGTCCACATCGGCCACATCGCAGGCCGCCACCTGCACCAACTCGCGCCCGGTGGCGGGATTGATGGCGGCGAAGGTCCGCCCGGAGGCCGCCGGAGCGAAGGCGCCGTCGATGAAGGCTCCGGTCCGGAATGCGGGAAGGATGAGATCGCGCCGCTCTGCCGCCGTCATGTCCCGACCCCGCCATTCAGGGGCCGCCCGCGCGACCCGATGCCAATCGACTGCGCGCCGGCGCGCCCGTCCGGAGCTGGAGCCGGATCCGGCAATTCCGACGGGACACCCAAGCTGCGCCTCGGGGCAAACTCGCCCACCGCCCGGCGGCCCGTCAACCCCATCTCCACGCCGTCCGGGCGTGGTGTCAGGGTGATGCGCAGGGATGCTGAAGGCCGCGGGCCCGGTGGCGCCCGGGCGCGGGGTCGGCGACCCGCACCGGCACCTCGGCGAGATCAAGCTTGAAAACGACCGCGGCGGGCGCGGGCGGGGTCAGCGACCCTCGTCCGGCGGGGCGCCGTCCTCGTCCTCCTCAGCCCGGCCGGGAATGGCATAGCTGCCCGAAAGCCAGCGGTTGAGGTCCACGTCGGCGCAGCGGCGGGAGCAGAAGGGCCGGTATCTTTGAACCAGCGGCTTGCCGCAGATGGGGCACGGCTTGGGGACGGCCCCGACGGCGCCTTCCGCATTCCCGGCGGCGGGCGCATCGGCACCGCCTTGGGGCGCGGTCTCGGCGGCAGGTCCCGAAGTTCTTGCGGCATCGATTGCGGGCCGTTCCGCACCGGCGCTTTCGGCTGCCTTCGCACCGGCGTTTTCGGGCGCGTCGGCCTTGGTTGTTTTCGCGCCGCGGGCTGCCCGCATCTTCGGTTCGGGCGCCCCGACAACGCCTTCGGCGCGCTTCGCGTCCCCCAAGGCGGCGCCCAAGTCTTGAGCCTTCGCACCGGCCGCTTGAGGCGCCCCCTCGCCCCCCGCTTTCCGCGCTCGTGGGCTCGTCTCACCGGGCTTGCCAGCCTTCGCGCCCTCGATGCCCGCCTTCCCCGATTCCGCGCTTAGGCCGTCCGCTTTCCCAGCCTTCGCGCCGGCGATTCCAGGGGCCTCCCCGCGGTCCGCTTTCGGCGGCTTGGCGATCATGCCGCCCGCTCCACCCAGCCGGTGCGCACCCCATAGCCCTCGCCGGCGAGCAGGCTCACCGTCTCGGCCAGGGGCAGGCCCACCACGCAGGTGTAGGAACCCACCAGCTTCACCACGAAGCTGCCGGCGATGCCCTGGATGGCATAGCCGCCGGCCTTGCCGCGCCACTCGCCGCAATCCAGATAATCCACCATCTCGTCATGGGAGAGCCGCTTGAACCGCACCCGCGTCTCCACGAGCCGGGTGTGCGCACGCCCCTTCACATCGACGAGGCACAGCCCCGTATAGACCCGGTGGGTACGCCCGGAGAGCAGGCGCAGGCAGCCCTCCGCCTCGTCCTTCAGCTCGGGCTTGGGCAGGATGCGCCGGCCCACCGCCACCACCGTGTCGGCGGCGAGCACCAGGGCGCGAATCTCCGCCTCGCGGGCGCGCTGGGCCACCAGCTCCGCCTTCTGGGTGGCGAGGCGCTGGGCGAGCCGGCGGGGCAGCTCGCCGCGATCGGGGGTCTCGTCCACGTCGGCCGGCATCAGCAGGTCCGGCTCGATGCCGGCTTGGTTGAGCAGCGCCAGGCGCCGCGGCGAGCCTGAGGCGAGAACGAGCTTGGCCGGTTCGGTCACACACACCCCCCTCGCGGAGCCGATCATCCCGCGGTCCGCGCCACCACCTGCGGCCGGCAGCTCCCATGGAGCAGGTCCCGTGGGCATGCGCTGCGCGGCCAGACCGAACGTGGTTTAGAGCCTTTTGCCCACGAGGGGAATGCGCCTTGCCGCCCATCCCGCGCGGCGCCGCGACACCGGCCGGCGGCGGCTCCCGCCGGCGATGGGCAGACGGCGCGCGATCCGCACCCCGACCCGCGCCGTCAAGATGCCGCGGGAGGTTGCAACCGCTTTATACGCGCCATAGAATGACGATATGGCTTGAAAGCTGCCGAATCTACGTCGGCGCCGGGCCGTGCGGACGTGGCGAAACTGGTATACGCAAGGCACTTAAAATGCCTCACCTTCGGGTATGCGGGTTCGACCCCCGCCGTCCGCACCACATTTTCTCTCAGATTAAAGTCTCGATCTTAAAATACTTGACATTACTGCAATATGCGGCTCCGGCCTTCCCTCCAGCCATAGCGCACGCCATGATCGCCCGCGAACGGATGGAAAAGCGCGGGATGGGAGCCCTCCCATCCGCCCCCGGGGAGTGGCCGTGACCTATCTGATCGTCTTTCTCGGCGCCGGCATCGGCGGGGCGGCGCGCCACGGGGTGAACCTCGCGGTCGGCCGGTTCGGCTGGACCGCCTTTCCGCTCGCCACCCTGCTCATCAATGTGAGCGGCTCGTTCGTGATGGGGCTGGTCGCGGAATATTTCGCGCAGAAGGCCCACCTGCCGCAGCATTGGCGGCTGTTCCTCGCCACCGGGATCCTCGGCGGCTTCACCACCTTCTCCGCCTTCTCGCTGGAGGCGGTGCTGCTCTACGAGCGCGGCCGCCTGAGCCTCGCCGCGCTCTATGTGGCGGCGTCGACGGTGCTGTCGATCGCCGCCCTGTTCGGCGCCCTCGCTCTGGTCCGCGCGCTGGTGCGGGGCTGATCGCGACGCGGCCTCACGCCACCGAGCGGAAGATGTCCTTGTAGGTGTCGCGCAGGATGTTCTTCTGCACCTTGCCCATGGCGTTGCGCGGCAGCTCGTCCACGAAGAAGACGCGCTTCGGCATCTTGAACTTGGCGATCCGTCCGTCCAGCGCCGCCAGGATCTCCGCCTCGTCGATGGCCACCCCCCTCTGCGGCACCACCACGGCGGTGACGCCCTCGCCGAAATCGGGATGGGCGACGCCGATCACCGCGCTTTCCAGCACCCCGGGGATGGCGTCGATCTCGCCCTCCACCTCCTTCGGGTAGACGTTGAAGCCGCCGGTGATGACGAGATCCTTGCCGCGGCCGACGATCTGCACATAGCCCTGCGCATCGATCCGCCCGAGGTCGCCGGTGATGAACCAGCCGTCGCGGAACTCGGCGGCGGTCTTCTCCGGCATCCGCCAGTAGCCGATGAAGACGTTGGGGCCCTTCACCTCCAGCATGCCGATCTCGTCCGCCGGCAGCTCAGCCCCGCTTTCCGGATCCACCACCCGCAGAGACACCCCCGGCAACGGCAGGCCCACGGTGCCGGCGATGCGCGCGCCGTCATAGGGGTTGGAGGTCGACATGTTGGTCTCGGTCATGCCGTAGCGCTCGAGGATGGCCTGGCCGGTGCGGGCCTCGAATTCGCGGTGGGTTTCCGCCAGCAGCGGCGCCGAGCCGGAGATGAAGAGCCGCATGTGGGCGCTCGCCTCCCGCGTCAGCCCATCTTCCTGCAGCAGGCGGGTGTAGAAGGTGGGCACCCCCATCAGGCAGGTGGGGCGGAAGCTGTCGCGCCCCATCAGCGCCAGCACCTCCTTCGCATCGAACTTCGGGCAGAAGATCATGCTCGCGCCGGCGACGAGGATGGTGTTCGAGGCCACGAACAGCCCGTGGGTGTGAAAGATGGGAAGGGCGTGGATCAGCACGTCGTCGGGCGTGAAACGCCAGTATTCGCGCAAGGTGAGGGCGTTGGAGAGCAGGTTGTCGTGGGTCAGCATCGCGCCCTTGGGCCGGCCCGTGGTGCCCGAGGTGTAGAGGATGGCGGCGAGGTTCGAGGGGCCGCGCGCCACGTCCTCGAACGCCGCCGGCTGGGCCGCGGCGGCCTGCGTCAGGCTGCCGGTGCCGTCGGCCCCCAGCGTCTCCACATGCGCGACCCCGAGGCGGGCCGCCAGCGCCCGCGCCGCATCCGCGATCGGCGGCCGGCAGACGAACAGCGTCGGCTGGGCATCGGAGAGGAAATACTCCACCTCGTTGAGGGTGTAGGCGGTGTTGAGCGGCAGGAACACCGCCCCGGCCCGCACGCTCGCGAGATAAAGGGCGAGCGCGGTCCACGACTTCTCCACCTGCACCGCCACCCGCATGCCCGGCTCCACCCCGAGCGCCACCAGGAGGTTGGCAAGGCGCCCCGACGTGGCGAGCGCATCGGCGTAGGTCTCGACGCCACCCGAGGGATGGATCGCCAGCGGCTTGTCGAGGTCGGGAATCGCGGCGCGGATGGCGGAGAACAGGTGGTTGGCGTTCATGGAGTTTCGACCGCTGGTCTGGTTCTTGTCAGGATGGGCGGCAGTCAACCGCCGCGCATCCCGCCCTGTCAACCGGTCATGGCCGGCGCCCGAAACAGCGAGGGGAGGCGGCGAGGCACACAGGCGCGGGTGCGGCGCGCAGGCGAGGACGATCGCCCCGACGAGCCAACGCCCCTGCAACGCTCATTCCCGCTGCCCCGGCGCCGGATTTAACGTGCGAGCACGATCGGGCCATGCTGGCGTGGCGGTGTTATCGAGGGAGACTGATGTATTTGATAAAATTTTACTCGCCGCCTTTACTGCGGGAGACGTCGTGAACAGGTGACACGACATGATATCTGTATCGATCATCAAGGGCGAAGGCTTGGACAGACAAGTTGCCCCCCCCGCCGCCAGAGCGAGATGGCCACACGGTCATCCCGCCTGCCGTGCCAAGCTCCAAGATCCCCCCGCGCTTCAAAAGCTGCGCGGCCCCTTGCGGCCTTGGGTCGGCTCAGCCGGAGAGGGACCGTCGCCCACCCTGCACCCCGCTCACGCGGCTGCGCCCACCGTGATGGAGAGGGCATTTTCGTGCTGACGGATGTCGGAAAAAAATGGTGCCCAGGGACGAGCCCCAAGTGGCGCCACTATCCAAGGGGGTTGCGAGGAAGTGGGACGAAAAAACGTCTTCTGACCCGCAAAGCTTTTCCGACGGGACTGTCCCACCGGAAGAGTGAGGATAATGGCCGACCCTGCCGATCTGACCCAGCCGAAGAAGGAGTCCGCGAAACGCCTCTGTGGCGACCCGGTAGCACCGAACCTCGCTGCCGGGGCCGGCGCCATAGCCGCCGCCGTGCGCCGCATTGGCCGCAGGCGCGGTGCGTCGCCCGAAACGATTCTCATAGACAAGTACGACGCTGCCGACCGCCTGCTCGCACTTGCCGCACGGATGGAGGGGGCAGGATGATGGACGCTCCCCCAGCTAAGTTGAAACTCATAACGGACTGCCTTCTCAGTGCCAGGCCGACCAACGATGCTCGCCGGACCTGGCTTGCCGATTGCACGATGGACGAGAGGGGGCGCCCGGTCCCCAACCTCGCCAACGCGCTGTGCGCCCTGAGGCTCGACGATGCGCTCGTCAATCTGTTCTCCTATGATGAGATGTCGTTAGCAGTGATACTGGAGGCACCGATCCCCCTCGCGGCAGACCCGCACGCGCTCCCCGACGACGACTATCAACGTCGGGAGATCACCGACACGGACCTGATCGGACTCCAGGAGTACCTGCAGCTCTCTGGCATCGCACGTCTCGCAAAAGACACCCTCCATGACGCGGTGAACAAGCGCGCCCGCGAGTGCTCCCTCCATCCCGTTCGTGCCTACCTTAAGGAAATTCATTGGGATGGGACGCCGCGCCTGAGCGACTGGCTCCACACCTATCTCGGCTGCGAACGGACTCGCTATGCGGCCGTCATCGGCCCGATGTTCATGATTTCGATGATCGCGCGCGTGATGAAGCCCGGATGCAAGGCCGATCACATGCTCGTCCTGGAAGGGCCGCAGGGCGCCATGAAGTCCACCGCCTGCCGGATACTCGGTGGTGGCTGGTTTTCCGACAACATGCCTGACGTGTCGAGCGGCAAGGAAGCCAGCCTGCATCTGCGGGGGAAGTGGCTTGTCGAGGTCGCTGAAATGTCCCCTATGAGCCGGGCCGACGACGCTGTGCTCAAGGCGTTCTTGACCCGGCCGGAGGATCGCTTCCGCCCGCCCTATGGGCGTGTGGAGATCACTCAGCCGCGCCAATGCGTCTTTATCGGCACCACGAACAAGGCGGCATATCTCCGGGATGAAACAGGCGGGCGGCGCTATTGGCCCGTCAAGGTCGGGAAGATCGACCCCGACGCCCTCGCCCGCGACCGCGATCAGCTCCTCGCCGAGGCACTCCACCTCTACCGGGAGGCCCGCCCCTGGTGGCCGAAAGCCGATTTCGAGCGGGAGTGCATCCAGCCCGAGCAGGATGAACGCTACGAGGCGGATGTGTGGGAGACTCCGATAGCGAACTGGCTGGTCGGAAAGCCGCGCGTGACCGTCTCAGAGGTTGCCACCCAGGCGCTCTACATTGAGACGGGGCGGATCGGCACCGCAGACCAGCGACGCATCACGGCTTGCCTTGCGCGGCTGGGCTGGTCGCCTGGCAAGCGAGGGACGGGGGGTGTTCGTTGGTACGTGCCCACGGCAGGCGAGTGACGGAGTGACGGACAATGACGCACTTTCCATATGAGGCCCATGTGTGCGCGCGCACATCCCTATTTATCCGCAACTGCGTCACTGTGTGTCACTGCGTCACTTACTGTGTTGAATCAATGGGTTGTGTAGTGACGCGTCGAGTGACGCACTTGGAGTGCGTCACTTCCAGCGGGGCGGAGGTGGGTGTTGCTGCCGGGCACCGCTTCCTTTCACAAAGCCTCGGGTCCTTCCCCCCGCCCCAGCTACGGGGCCGCTGCCTCCCGGGATTTCGCGCACTGAGATCAAGTTGATAGCTAAAGATTAATCATGGCAATGGGTTAGATATGCATCTGGCGCAGGGATCAGAGACCATCGGGGCACCGGAGAGGGTGCGGAAGACGGCTTTCGCCAAGCTGGTGAAGGTGTCGGCCGGACGCGTCTCGCAGATGATCACCGCAGAGCTACCGGTGGAGGCAGATGGCCGGATCGACCTCACCAAGGGCAAGGCATGGATCCGGGAGAATGTCAGCGCCTCCCGCTCGGCGGCGCAGTCGTCGCAGGCGGACCTGCCCTTCGCTGCCCAACCTGACGCCGCCGCCGAGCGGTTGCGCCTCCTCAAGGAACAGGCAGACCACGCCGCGCTGAAGAACGCCGCCCTGCGGCGCGAGCTGGTGCCGGCCGCCGAGGTGGAGCGGGAATGGGCGGGGGTGCTCCGCCAGGTGCGCGCGGGCATCCTCGCGGTGCCGTCGCGGATACGGCAGATCCTGCCCGGCCTCACTGCCGCCGAGGTAGAGGCGGTCGATTTCGAGCTGCGGCGCGTGCTGGAGGAGATGGCCGTTGGCAAGTGACCTCCTCACCGCCGTCCGCATCAGCGCCCTGCGCTCTCTGGCCCCGCCGCCACGCCTCACGCTGTCGGATTGGATCGAGCGCGAGATCCGCCTGCCGGCGGATGTGTCTGCCCTGCCGGGTGCCATTCGGCTGTATCCCTTCCAGCGGGGCATTGCCGATGCCATGAGCGATCCGGGCATTGAGCGCGTCACCGTCGTGAAGTCGGCGCGCGTCGGCTACACGACGTTGCTCGTCGGCCTGCTGGGCTCTCACGTCCTCAACGAACCGGCCCCTGTGCTCTTCGTTCTGCCGACCGAGGATGATTGCCGCACCTTCGTTGTGGGCAACGTGGAGCCCACCTTCGAGGCATCCCCCGGCCTCGCGGGCGCCCTCGCCGGCGAGCAGGGCGCGGCGGATCGGAACACCCTCCTTTCCCGCCGCTTTCCCGGCGGCTCGCTGAAGGTGGTGGCCGCCAAGGCGCCGCGAAACCTGCGGGCTCACAACACCCGCATCCTCATCGTCGACGAGGCGGACGGCATGGAGATGACCGCCGAGGGTTCGCCCATCGCCCTCGCCGAGAAGCGCACCCTGTCCTTCCCCGACCGCAAGATCATCGTCGGTTCCACTCCCATCTTCGAGGATGCCAGCCACGTGTTGGGCGCCTATGCCCGCTCCGCCCGGCGCGTCTTCGACGTACCATGCCCCCATTGCGGCGAGTTCCATGAGGTGCGCTGGGCCGACATCCACTGGCCAGAGGGGCGACCGGAAGAGGCGCACTGGTGCTGCCCCGGCTGTGGCTGCGCGGTGGAGGAGCGGCTGAAGCCACAGATCGTCTCCGAGGGCCGCTGGCGGGCGACGGCACCGGAGGTGAAGGGCCATGCCGGCTTCCGCATCAATGCCCTCGTCAGCCCCCTCGCCAATGCGGCATGGGGCAAGCTGGCAGCCGAGTTCCTGGCCGTAAAGGATGATCCCGGCCTGCTCCAGACCTTCGTGAACACGGTGCTCGGCGAGGGCTGGCGCGAGGCGGGGGAGGAGATCGACGAGAACGCTCTCGCCGCCCGGGCGGAACCCTTCTCGTTGGAGGCCCTGCCGCCGGAGGTGCTCGCCATTACCGCCGGCGTGGACGTGCAGCGAGATCGCCTGGAGGTGACGTTCGTGGGCTGGGCCCGAGACGCCACGGCCTATGTGCTCGGCCACCGCGTGGTCTGGGGCCTGCCGGAGGAAAGCGAGACCTGGGCGGAACTGGACGGGCTGCTGAAGGAGCGCTTCCCGCATCCCCTCGGCGGCCGGCTGGGCGTGGATGCGGCGGCGCTCGATTCGTCGGACGGCGCCACCATGGCGCATGTTTATGCCTTCGCCTTCCCGCGGGCGGCGCGAAAGGTGTTGGCGATCAAGGGCGCGCCGGGTCAGAGGCCATGGGTCGAGAAGAGCAAGGGGCGGGCGAAAGGCGGCTGGCTCTGGATCGTCGGTGTCGATGGCATCAAGAGCCACCTGGTCGCGCGCATCGCCCGGGGCAAGGCCCTGCGCTTCTCGGATACGCTCTCGCCGGTGTGGTACGAGCAGCTCGCCTCCGAGAGGATCGTGGTGCGCTACGCCCGCGGTCAGCCCCAACGCCGCTTCGAGCGCATCCCCGGCCGGCGGGCGGAGGCGCTCGATTGCGTGGTCTACGCCTTCGCGGCCCACCAGGTGCTGAATGTGAACTTCGACCTGCGGACGACTGATCTGCGGCAGGCGACGGAACAGGTGAAACCGGAGCGGAAGAACGTGATCAAGAGCCGGTGGATGGAGGGATAACTCCGCCACATTCGGGCAACGACCGCATCGCAAAATATCGCGGCTGAGGGATTGGCAACCGTCCGTGACAAATTATCTATGCACGGAACTAGTCACCATGATAAGTGTTGGGCAATGAGATAGCGCATGCTGAGACTGCAACCATGGAAGCCCGCAGATGCCACCAATGAAATCCGTCAGCTCGCCAATGCCGGAAACAGCCTGAATATATCTCGTACGCGGCACTTCGTTGAGCAGCTAGCGATACGCGACCTGCTTATTGGTGATGCCCATTATGTGATGAAGCATGGCTTTGTCTATCAGGAGGCTCAAGAGTCAACGCAAGAAGGATTGTACAAATATCGCATTGACTCCAAGTCACCAAATTCCGGATCCAGAGCTTTAAGAGTAGTCCTGATCCCTGATCCCGCACGTTTCTGGATCAAGTTGATCACCATCATGTGGGTGGACGAGGCTTAGCAGCTAAGCGATCTATGAGGATCGTACTATGAGCGAATATCATTACGTAGAAAGCGGCCTGGATAACGTGTTCATTGAAGGGATTGGCGTACTCATCGATGATAATGGCGATGAAGTAGTGACCATTCCAAATATCAATGGCCTCCATCGGGCAATCGCGCTCGGCGTAATCCGGAAGACATCTGGAATGTCCGGCAGGGAGCTCCGATTCATTCGGACAGAAATGGGCCTCACTCAGGCGCAGCTTGCCACAGTACTGCATCGTGAGCCGTTGACGATAAGTCGGTGGGAGCGCGGCGAGTGTCCGATCGAGCCTAACGCTGAGGCGGTCATTCGGCTGCAGGCTGCGGAGGTCCTCGAGATCGATCCGGAGGCAAGTGTCACGGAACTAGCTGGTTGGTGTATCCCCAGCGCTGAGACACCTCCGCTGGTGATCGATGGATCTGACCCGACAAACTATATGCCTAAGGCAGCTTAAATTAAAGGGGCGCTTCGGCGCCCCTTTTTCTTAGTCTCACCCCCGCCCCGCCGCCATTCTCGGCGATAAACTCCACCCCGGCAGTCTCTAATGCGCGCTGGATCACCTCCACCGTGCGCGGGAGAAGGCTCTCGCCCTTCTCCAGCCTGCTCACGGTGTCAACGGAGACGCCAGCGGCTTTGGCGAGTTCGCGCACGCCCCAACCTACGGCAGCGCGCGCCATCCGGCATTGAACAGCCAACATCGTTACGGTGTCCTGATTTCCTGTTGACGTACTGACGGTGTATCATTATCAATACGATGCACTGAAATCAGTTCGTATCACAGGAGCACGCGCATGAACACTCATGTCCGCGAACGGGAGAGGTGTGCCCGCAAGTTTGAGATGGTTGAAACCTGCGCCCTGCGCGACCGCCTCGAAGACACCATCGAGGCCCTCATCGCCCTGCTCGACGCCATCGACGGCGATGCGGACCTCGAGCCGACCTTCGGCGACATCCCAGCCTCCGGCTTCGACGAAGGCGAGGAAGACGACGCAGAGGAAGACGACGGCACACGCGAGCCTTCGCTGGGCTCCGTCGAACTCTACCCCTCCCTCGCGCCCTGCTACCGGCCCCTCTGGGATCAACGGCGTTGGGGCCACAGCAGCCGGTCGGACCGCGAACTGGACGCCGGCGACCAGCCGGAGCTGGACGAGGGCGAATCCGGCATCGCGGACCTGGACGCGTTGCTGCTGATCGAAGCCACGATGCCTGCCCCGCCCGCTCTCTACTGATCCTGCTGCCCGGAGCACCACCATGTCTGAAATCATCACCGCCCGTCGCGGCTTCCTCCGAGGCCTCATCTCACTGCCCCTCATTGGCGGGGGCGTCACCCTCATCGGCCAACCGACCGCCGCCGCAGTGCCGGTCACGGTCGAACTACTCGACCGCTATCGTGCGTTCCTCCTGGCGGAAGCTGCCGAGGCCGCCGCCGAGGCCGATCTCCTCCGGAATCCGGGGCACCCGTACATCGTCGATCAGCGTCGGGAGTGGTGCAAGGAGCTGCACTGGTACGACGGCGCCAAAAAACGGCAGGACATCATGGCTTTGGTTCGGGGCTCATCTCCGGGCACCCGTGCCGCCGTCGTGCTCGGCGCGTCCGGGTGCCAGCCATAAACAATTCGTCGAATTTCTCTTGATTTACAATTCATCGAATTGATATTCTAGTGGGAGGAGCCGGGAATCAATCAATGGTCAAGCACGGAACGCATTCGAACCCCACCCCTGCAGAAGAGCTGGCGCTCATCGAGCGGGCCATTCTCGCGCCCTATGTCGAGCCGCGCTTCACCCTTTCCGCCATCACCGAGGGCCTCGGCGTGCCCGAGGTGACCATCCGCAACTGGCTCACCCGCGGCCAGCTCGACCTTGGCGCGGAGACCGCCCGCGCCAAGGGAAAGTGGCGCCTCTTCAGCCTGCGTGACGCGGTCATCATCCATGTCGCGTTCCAGCTCAGCCGCGTCGGCGTACCGGTGGCGGTATTCCACGATGTCGCGCAGAAGGTCGCGCGCTTCGGCGAGATGCTCTTCAAGGGTCCCGTCGGCATGGTCCGCCGCCCCATCGTCGTGCTCACCAACGATGGGGAGTGGAAGGCCCAGCAGCACTACGACGCCGGTCCCTTCCGCCTTACCGACCTCGATATCCCGCCCGCAGCAGTCGTGCTCAACGTCGAGCAGGTGATCGTCCGCACGCTCCACGCGCTCGGCTTCGAGGCGATGGTCGGCACTGCGGCTGAGATCGGCGAAGCCCTTCGCGCCTCCGAAACCGGGAGCGACGAATGAATTTCCGCGGTCTCCTTTCCTCCCTCACCGGCCGCCAGGCCTCCGCCTCCGCCACCCGTTCCTATGAGGGCGCGGGCGGGGGGCGCCGCTGGCGCGGCTTCGGGCCCACCGGCCTGCCGCCGCTGGCGGCACAGATCGCCCAGCGTGGCACGCTGGCCCAGCGCGCGCGCCACCTCGTTCAGAACAACGCCCTTGCCTCCGCCGGCGTGGAGGCCTGGGTCTCCGCCCTCGTTGGCACCGGCATCAAGCCGCAGAGCACCCACCCGGACCCCGCCACCCGCGCCGCCCTCAATGCCGCGTGGGAGCGCTGGACCGACGCAGCCGACGCGGACGGTCTCGGCGACGCCTATGCCCTGCAGGCCCTCGCCGCGCGGCGAATGGTGATTGATGGCGAGTCCTTCGCCTCCCTCTCTCACGCTGCTGACGGCGACCTGCGCATCCGGCTGATGGACGCAGACCAGATTGACGGGGCGATGCACCGCGACCTCGGCGACGGCGCCCGCGTCGTTTCCGGAATCGAATTGGACACCGCCGGCCGACGCGCTGCCTTCCATGTCTACCGCGAACGGCCCGGCCTGCCCCTCGGCGGGGCGCTCGACACCGTTCGCCTGCCCGCGGCCGATGTCGTGCAGCTCTTTGCCCCCGTCGTCGCTGGCCAGCTGCGCGGCGTGAGCTGGTTCGCCCCGGTGCTGTTGAAGCTGGCTGACCTTGATTCGGCGATGGATGCGCAGCTCATGCGCCAGAAGGTGGCGGCGCTGTTGGCGGGCTTCGTCATCGATCCGGACGGGACGGCCGGTGGCTTCGACGGCACGCGCGACGGTGCGGGCAACCTTGAGGGCGGCCTTGAGCCGGGCACGCTCAAGATCCTGGCGCCCGGGCCGGACCTGCCCTTTTC
>CALMSN010000114.1 GCA_937872325.1 uncultured Xanthobacter sp.
CGGCGAATACGGCTCGGTCATCTTCATCGCCGGCAACCTGCCGGGGGTGACCGAGATCGCGCCCCTGCTGATCGTCATCCGCCTCGAGGAGTTCCGCTACGCGGACGCGACCGCCATCGCCACCGTGATGCTGCTCGCCTCGCTCATCCTTCTTCTCATCATCAACGGTCTGCAGCGCTGGACCGAGCAGCGCGGGAGGACCGCATGAGCGTCGCCGAAGCAGAATTCATCAGGCCGCTGCCCGAAAGCAAGGCGGTCCCCAAGCTCTCTTCCGGACAGGGCAAGCCAGTCCTGACCGAGCCGGCATGGGTGCGCTACCTGCTGACCGCCATCGCGCTGCTGTTCATCGGCCTGTTCATCGGCCTGCCGCTGGTCATCGTGTTCGTGGAGGCGTTCCGGCGCGGCTGGAGCACCTACCTCGCCGCCTTGACCATGCCCGACACGGTCAGCGCCATCCGCCTCACACTCCAGGTGACGGCGATCACGGTGGTGGCGAACCTGATCTTCGGCCTAGCCGCGGCCTGGGCGATCGCCAAGTTCGAGTTCCGCGGCAAGAGCATCCTGATCTCGCTGATCGACCTGCCCTTCTCGGTCTCGCCGGTGGTTGTCGGTCTCGTCTTCGTGCTGCTCCTGGGGCGCTACGGCCTGCTCGGCCCGGTGGTCCAGGACCTGAACCTGCAGATCATCTTCCCCACGCCCGGCATCGTGCTGGTGACCATCTTCGTCACCTTCCCCTTCGTCGCGCGCGAGCTGATCCCGCTGATGCAGGAGCAGGGCACCGCGGAAGAGGAAGCCGCCATCTCGCTCGGCGCCTCGGGCCTCTCCACCTTCTTCCGGGTGACCTTGCCCAACGTGAAGTGGGCGCTGCTCTACGGCGTGCTGCTCAGCAACGCCCGCGCGGTGGGCGAGTTCGGCGCGGTCTCGGTGGTGTCCGGCCACATCCGCGGCGAGACGAACACCGTGCCGCTGCACATCGAGATTCTCTACAACGAGTACCAGTTCGCCGCCTCCTTCGCGGTCGCTTCGCTGCTGGCGCTCCTCGGCCTCCTCACCCTGATCGCCAAGACCCTTCTCGAACACCGCCTCGAAGGATCATCCAATGAGCATTGATATCGTTGGCGTCACCAAGCGCTTTAAGAACTTCACCGCGCTCGACAACGTCTCGCTGCACATCAACGGCGGCGAGCTGGTCGCCCTGCTCGGCCCGTCCGGCTCCGGCAAGACCACGCTGCTGCGGATCATCGCCGGCCTCGACTGGCCGGATGCCGGCGAGGTGCGCTTCGACGGCGAGGACGCCCTCTCCCGCTCGGTGCGCGAGCGCAACGTGGGCTTCGTGTTCCAGCACTACGCGCTGTTCCGCCACCTCACGGTGTTCGAGAACGTCGCCTTCGGCCTCCGTGTCCGGCGCGGCCCGGGCAAGCTGCCGGAGGCGCGGATCCAGGAGCGGGTGAATGAACTGCTCGGCCTGGTGCAGATCGACTGGCTGGCGGAGCGCTATCCGGCCCAGCTCTCGGGCGGCCAGCGCCAGCGTGTGGCGCTCGCCCGGGCGCTTGCCATCTCGCCCAAGGTGCTGCTGCTGGACGAGCCGTTCGGCGCCCTCGACGCCAAGGTCCGCAAGGAGCTGCGCCGCTGGCTGCGCCACCTGCACGAAGAGGTCCCGGTCACCTCCGTCCTGGTCACCCACGACCAGGAGGAGGCTCTGGAGCTGGCCGACCGGATCGTGGTGATGGGACGCGGCAAGATCGAGCAGGTGGGCTCGCCCGGCGACGTCTACCAGAACCCGGCCACCGCCTTCGTCCACGACTTCATCGGCGAGACGGTCGCGCTGCCCGGCGAGGTCCGCGGCGGCCGGCTGTATCTCAAGAAGAACGCCCTCGCGCTGGACTCCCAGGGTGTTCCGGACGGGCCGGCGCAGATCCTCGCCCGGCCGCACGAGGTCGACCTCGCGGAGCCGGACACCGCGCCCTTCTCGGGCCGGGTGCTGGCGCTGCGCACCTTTGGGCCGAACCGCCGGGCCGACGTCCAGATAGCCGGGCCCGACGGAAACCTGGTGGTCGAGGCCTCCGTGCCGCTGGATCGCAAGATCGAGGTCGGGGCCCATGTGGGCCTGCTGCCACAGCGCTACCGGGTGTTCCCCGCCGCGCGGGCCTGACCGCTCCGGCGCGGGAAAGCCGGCGACATTTCCGAGGTTCAGAACGCGCGCGGAGCCCCTCCGCGCGCGTTCTGCGTTTTCCGGCGGGCGCGTCCGACCTGGCTTCCTCCGGCTGATGGCAGGCCCGTAAGCCGGGGTGTCCGGCGACGCCTGTAAGGCCGCTTGAGGGGCCGCCTTCCCAGCTCTCCAAGATCGGGTCCGCAGTTAGGGATGGGCTCATGCAGTTCGAGAGGGGGCAAGCGGCGCGGGAGGAAGATCGCACCCTCCTCCAGCCTTCCAGCCATACGGAGAAAGCTGCCCCGCCCTGCCCTCCCCCGAAGGCGGGGCGGAGCGACAACACGGCCCGCAACTGGGAAACCAGCGTCAACCTGGCCCACGAGGCCAAAAGCCGTGAGCCCCGCTGAAAGCCGCTCTTGTCCCGAAGGCCCGCAGGGATGACCCATGAGGTCTTCGGTCAAGCCCGCGCGGTGCTTGAGCGTGACCCACTTGGCCCCGGCTGAAGACCGGGGCCTTTGGCATCAGGCCTTTCGTCATCCTGCGCCTGGGCTTCAACCGCCCGGCATCAGTCATCGACGCCGCACCCCCGCGCCGAAGGCCGGACCTGAAGTCGAGCACAAGAAAAAAGCGCCGGACCAAAGGCCCGGCGCTTGATGTCATCTTGAACGGTTGGCCTCGGCGAGAATCACTCCTCGGTCTCGGCCTCCTCGACCACCGGCTCTTCCTCCACCACCCGCTTGCGCGAGCGACGCTCGGCGGCGACCTTCACGACCTTGCGCGCGGCCGGCTTGCGCCGGGCGGCCTTGCGGACGACGACCGGCTCTTCGGCGTCATCGGCCTCTGCTTCCGCGTGGGCCTGGCGGGCCACCACTGCCTCGATGGCCGCCTCAGCGCCTTCCTCGAAGCCGCGCCGCACCGCGCTGTTCTGGGGCAGCAGCTCCTTGAGGAACACCGCGCTGAACACGACACCGAACGACAGACCGTAGGCCGCCTTATACGTGCCGGCGCTCACCGCCGCGCCGGTCTTGCCGGCCGCGGTCTTCACCGAGGCCCCGGCGGTGGAGCCGGCGGCGGACAGGTAGCCCGCCGCGCTCTCGAGCGCCTCGCTGAAGCCGCTGAAGGCTGCGCGCTCGGGAACATCGATGGTTTCGGCTTCGGACATCGGGATTTCCTTTCTTGAGGATCAGTTTTCGATGGCTTGACGCGGGCGCGGGATCAGGCGGCCCGCTTCGGGGCGGCGGCGAACTCGCGCTCGATGTCGTCGATGGCGCCCTTGACGCCGGTGATCAGCTCCGGCCGGCGGATCCGCTCCGCCAGCAGCCACGCGACGCCCACCGCCATGTAGCCGATGAAGATCGCGGCCAGCAGCGACTCGGGGAAGCCGATCGGCGGGAACGTCTCGCTGCCGGGCAGGCCGAACGTGCCGAGCACCGGCAGCGCGAGGAAGCCCAGGCCCGCCACCGAGTAGGCGACGGCGCGGGCCGTCAGCTTGCCGATGGAGTGAAGGTACATCGGCGCGGCGATGGTTATCAGCACGTAGACCACGATGAAGCCGAAGCTGCACAGGGTGCCGAAATGTCCCTGCGCCACGAAGGCAGACACCCCGGCAAGCTCCACCACCGCGGGGGCGGCGAAGGTGATGGCCGCCGCCAGTATGACCGCGACGTGGGGGGTGCGGTTGGTCTGGTGCGCCTCGCCGAGCGCCTCGAAGAACAGCCCGCCGCGGGCCATGGAGAAGATGATGCGGGCGGTGGAGTTGATCGAGGCCAGGGTGCAGGCGAAGAAGCTGAGCAGGACGCCGACCGTGATCACCGTGCCCACCGGACCCCAGCCCATGGAAGAGGCCAGGTAATTCAGCGGCGCCTCGGAGGTCGCGAGGGATTCGGAGCTGCCCTTGAAGCCAAGCACCACCACATAGGCCATGAAGATGAACACGACGCCGGAGAACAGCACGCTGTGCATCACCGAGCGCGGGATCGACTTCAACGGGTCCTTGGCTTCCGCCCCGAGCGAGGCCGAGCTCTCGAAGCCGGAGAAGCCGAACACCACCAGCAGGACGCCGACCAGGATGCCGCCCGGCGAGGTGTTCTCGAGCGTCACCTGGGCCATGTCGACCTCGAAGCCGTGACGGCCCCAGATGGCGAAGCCAAGAATGACGATGGAGCACAGCGCCACCAGCTCCATCACCAGCATGGTCTTGGCCGAGAGCTGGATGTTGCGCATGGCGATCCAGCACGCGAGGCCGGCGCCGATGGCGAACCACACGAGCACCGGCAGCTTCAGCCCGGTCGCCTGCTGCAGCAGCACGTCGCTGACGATGGCAAAGCCGCACAGGGTCGACATGCCGGTGAGGGTATAGGCGAACACCAGCGCCCAGCCGCCGAGAATCCCGGAGGTGGGGCCGACGCCCTGGACGATGTAGCTGAACAGCGAGCCTGGCGAGGCCGAGCGGGTGGTGAACTGGTTCACGTTAAGGCTGACCAGCACCATCCCGCACATGCCGAGCAGGAAGCTGAGCCACGCCCCGTTGCCGGCGGTGGCGAAGATGAGGCCGAGGATGGCAGCCGGAACCGTCGACGGCGCGATCACCGCCACCGACTGGGCCAAGACTTCCGGATAGGACAGACAGGACGTCCGCAGCCCCGCGGAGATGTGGGGCACATGCGCGGGGGACGTTTCGCGTGCGTGGGCTGGCTCATCCTGTAGTGTCATGATGGTGTTGCCTCCTCGGAGACCTTAAAAATACAAGAGGTGGGCGGGTTTCGACTTACGATTCTCGTCCGGCTCTGCGGATGCCGACAGGCTAACCCTTCACGACCCCGCCGGCTCGGAAAGCCGGGAAGGTGCGAACAAAGCCAAAGGGAAGCCAAAAGGGAGCGGCAGGCGCCGCTGCCCCCCCAATCGATGTCATTATCCTGTCACACTATGCAAGGGCGCCGTTGCTTTTGCAACGCATCCAAGAAGGAATTTATTCGGATTTTCTCAGACGAGGCAAAGAACTGACATCTTTCTACTAGATTTATGCTATTTAACGGCCCTCGGAAACAGGCAATAGAGCGGTATTCCACATGCCGCGACTGGGATGTCGCGGCGGGATCACGCCTTCCGTTCCCGGCCCTGCGGATCCGCCCGCCCCATCGCAGTGGCGGGCGTCGGCGAACCGGGAAAAAATCGCCAACATGTTGGCGCTGAACGAGAAACCAACTTCCCGACACCCCCGCCGGCGGTCGGTGGCGCGCTCGGGCCGGACCCCGCCGGAATCGACGGGATCCGGGAGTCCGGATGGAGTCGAATTCCGTTTCAATTCAAAGCTTTGCAAGGACATTCGCCGAGCCCGCGGACCCGCCGTCGGGCTGTCTCCGGTGGGGTGGCCCGCCAAGCCGCCCCACCCTTATGGCGGGAGGCAAATCCCCCGCCCCTGCCCCGCCGCCGGAGGCTTCCGGCGGAAGAGGCGGCGCCGCGTAAACTACAGTCGCGACCGACCATTTGCAGTGGTCGCATGGCAGCCATGAAACCTGCGCACGCCGTCCCCAGCGTTCAGCGCAGGAACAGCTTTTCCTTTTCCGCCCTCAGCTTCTTCGCGTCGCGCAGGGGAAGAAGGCCGTTGCCCACCGCGAGCAGGCCGCCGAACTGGTTGAAGATCATCGAATGCATCACGCCGAAGCCGCCGAAGAAGGCGCCCGCGATGCAGATGACGTTGGGAACGATGATCAGCCCCCAGCTGCGATTGATATTACTGTTGAGCTGCGTGGAAACATCATGGAGCTGAAGCAGCTTTACCAGGTTGTCCTCCATCAGCACCACCTGCGCGGTGTCGGTGGCGATGCTGGAGGCGCCGCGCAGCGAGATCGAGACGTTGGCCTTCTTGAGGGCGATGGAATCGTTCACCCCGTCGCCGATGAAGCAGACCGTGCGGCCCTCCTTCTGGAGCAGCTCGACATAGCGCGCCTTGTCCTGCGGCAGCACCTCCGCGAAGTGGCGGTCCATGCCGAGGCGCTCGGCGAGCCGGCGGGTGGGCTGCTCGTGATCGCCCGAGATGATGGCGAGGTGCCTGGCGCCGCGCGCCCGCAGCCCCTTGATGACCGCCGCCGCCTCCGGCCGCTCCGCGGTCTTCAGCTCCAGCGCGCCGCCGAGCTCGCCGTCGACGCCGACCATGACCAGCGAGTTGCCCTCGTCGTGGGCGGCGTCCTCCTCGCGCTTCAGCGCCGCCGGCAGCTTGATGCCCTCGTGCCGCATGTAGCGGCCGCTGCCCACCCGCACCACGTGCCCGTCCACCTCGACGGTGATGCCGTAGCCGACGTGATACTTCGACTCATCGGGCTTGGGGATGTCGAGGTGCAGCGAGCGCGCCTTGGCGATGATGGCGCGGGCGATGGGATGGGTGAACTTGTGCTCCGCCGCCGCCGCCCAGCGCAGCAGATCTTCGGGGGCGTGGCTGCCATAGGTCAGCACGCGGCCGACCTCGGGCTGCTCGCGGGTGAGGGTGCCGGTCTTGTCGAACAGGAAGGTGTCGACCTTGCGCAGGGTCTCCAGCGCACGGCCGTCCTTAACCAGCACGCCCTGCTCGGCGCAGAGGGTGAGCGAGCTCAGCATGGCGATGGGGGCGGCCATGCGGATGCCGGTGCCGAGGTCGCAGTTCACAACCGCCGTGGCGCTGGCGACGCCGGTGGTGGCAAGGCCGAGGGCGCCCAGAGCGAGGGTCGGCGCCACTGCCTTGTCGGCCAGCTCCTCGCCGCGCGACTGCGACTTCAGCTTGTAGCCGGCGGTGTCGTTGAGGATCCGGGCGAGCTTGGCGGAGGTGGTCTGGTCGCCGGCGCTGGTCACCGAGATCCGGACCTTGCCGGCAATCACGGTGGTGGAGGCCAAGACCTTGTCGCCCTTCAGCTTCTCCACCGGGGCGGCCTCGCCGGTGAGGGTGTGCTGGTCGATCATCGCCATGCCGTCGACCACCTCGCCATCCACCGGCACCGCCTCGCCGGTGTGGACGATGATCACATCGCCCACCTGCAGCCGCTCGAGCGGCGTCTCCACCTCGACGCCGTTGACCTCCAGCCACACGAAGCGCGGCTGCTTGCCGAAGACGTTGAGCAGCATCTTCTTGGAATTGTCCTCGGTCTTCTGCACCAGCTTGCGCGAGACCGCGAGGGTGAAGCCGAGGACGGTGCCGGCCAGCACCTGGTTGGTGGCAAGGCAGGCGCTCACCACGATGGCGTCCAGCACGTCGACGCCCAGCCGCTTCTCCTTGAACAGCACCTCGTAGGCGCTCTTGAAGCTCGGCAGCACAGAGGCGAGGAACACCGCCGCGCTCACCGGCGCCAGGGCCGGCACCAGGAAGGTGCTGGCCGCCGCCAGCGCCACCGAGGCGGAGGCGATCGGCAGGTCGAGATCCACATCCGACAGCGGCACGTCGCCGGCCGAGACCAGCGCCCGATCCAGCAGCTCGACGAGCTGGGAGGGCCGGACCACCTTCGGGTTGTAGTGGACCAGCACGGTCCCGGTCAGCTCGTTGGTGGCATAGCGATCGATGCCGAGCGTGTTCATGAACTCGCGCTCGATCACCTGGCCGAGCTCGCGCCGGCGCACCAGCGCGGGGTTGAACAGGCGGATCCGCCCCGGGACGTGGCTGCGGATGATCCAGGTCGACAGGTGCCGGCCGTAGCGACGCAGCCGCACCAGCCGCGCGCCGTAGCGGCCGAAATCCTCCGGCAGCGTCAGGTCGGCGCCGGGGGCCACGGGCGCGCCGCGTCCGGACAGGATGCGGGCGAGCTCGCCCACCCGCGGGTCATTCTTCTCCAGCGGGGTCTCGAAGCGCACGCGGGCGGCGGCCTTCGGGCCGTCGATGGTCACTTCCAGCACCTGCGGCACCTGGAAGGCGCGCTCGAAGAAGGTGCGGGCAAAGTGGGTGTGCGGATCGCTGAACAGCGCCGCGCTCGTCAGCTGCACGGTCTCCGCATCGGGAAACGAGACCTTCAGCTCGTCCGGCTTGACCCGGCCGAGGCGCGCCCCCGGTCCGGGGCGGGCGCCCGTGCCGGACCGTGGCTTGGCACCGGCCTCAGACTGGATCTGGGGCTGGATGGCGGAAGAGGGGGCGCGCTTGCGCGGCGACGAGGAGGGAAGCGACATTTTCCAGCGGCCGATCGGTAATGATTATTCAGGATGGGACGGGCCGGCGAGCTGACGCGCCGGCAACACAGAGGCCTCAGCGGCCGCGTGGGCATGGAAGCGACGCTCGGCGGCGGCATCCTCCACAGCCTCGATCCGCTCGAACGCGAGACGCGCCCCCCGGGCATAGGCCGCGCCGAGGGCATCGGTGCCCCAGGAGACGCCGCCACGGAGCGCCGCCAGCAGGCTGGCGAACACTGAGCCCGGCGACGACCTGCGCCGAAACACGATCTCGTATTGCGGGTTCGCCAGGCGGGCCGGCGGCAGGGCCCGGCGGGAGGCCGCGGGCTTCGGAGCTGAACTGGTGGCCACGGATCCTCCCATCGATCGACACGGGTTCGGCGGCTTCGGGCCGTCACGGCAGGGCCGCGACGGCGATCACACGGGTCCGGGCCTGCGGCCCGTAACGCCCGGGGACGCTTGCCGCGCCCCGGGCCTAGCCTCACTCCCCGGGCGTCTTGGTCACCCGCACGGTCCGCCGCTTGCGGGGGGCGGCGACGGCGGCGGCCTTGGCGGCCGCGGCGCGGGGCTTGGCACGCGGCTTGGTGGCCCGCACCGGCGCCTCGGCGTCCGCATCCGCCTCGTGCGGCTCGGCATGCGCCTTGCGCACCGCGATCGCATCGAACGCCGCTTCCGCACCCTCTTCCAGGCCACGCCGGACGGCGCTGTCCTGCGGCAGCAGCTCCTTCAGGAACACGCCGCTGAAGACGAGCCCGAACGAGAGGCCGTAGGCCGCGTGATAGGCGCCGGAGCTGACGCCGGACTTCACCTTGCGGGCGGCGATCCGCGCCGACTCGCTGGCGTCGGAGGTCGCATCGCCGATACTTTCCGCCGCCGCTTCCAGAGCATCTCCCAGGATCGAAAAGGCATTGGCCTCTTGGGGATCCGCCGCGGTCTTAGCCATGGATACATTCCTTCAGTCACATCCGCCCGCGCGATCGGCCCGCGGCGACAACATCAACCTGTTCTGCGCGGGCCCGCGCGCAGAGCGGCTCCGGAACGTCGCAACGGAAAACCCGCTGTTCGCGACACCGGACCGCGCCTTTGCATCCGAGGATCCGAATTCAACCCGGATTTACTGGGAAAAACACCCGGATACGCCAGTTGTTCAAGACTACACGTCGATCGAAGGCATAAACAGTCCGACGAAAGACAATCCGCCGCCCACATCCGCCCGACCGATTCACCCCGCTCCGACCCCACCCCCGCGACCGGCGCGACCCGACTTGGTCGGCCCGGCGGATCGGAGCGCCCCCTGCCCTTCTCCACGCGATGCCGCCGCGCGGATCGCGCCGACTGCCGGGAGGGGGATGATTCATTCTCGATTAAAAAGATAGATTTTATCTTATGTGTCGGATATGAATAAACGCGTCGGTGTCCCTTGTCAAGCGAGGGTGCTCCGACGAACGGAGAAAACGCTTTATACGCAACTCGTTGGAATGAGGTGGGCGATGCGCTGCGGGTGGTGTCACAGACGTTGAATGGAAGCGCCGTAACCTAGAAGGCAGGACGCGTGGCGCGCGAGATTCGCCGGACCGCCGGACCGAATCTCCGACGCTCGCCAGCAAAGGCAGCCGACCGTTGATCACTGCAAAGAGTGCCATCCGGCCAAAGACCAAAGCGGTCACCTCCCGTTCCAAGACCAAGGCTGCCGCCTGCGAGAGCTCAAGCGCGATTGTCGCCCCGGCGCCCGGGCCCGCTGCCGCCGAAGCGCCGAAGCGCCGCATTTCCAGCCTGTTGCGCGACATTCTCACCGACAATCCCGATGTGGAAGAATTCACCATCGGCAGCATCATAGCCGCCATCGGCCCGGAGCGGCCCGAGGCGTCCCTCGTGCTTCTGTCCGTTCCCCACGTGGTGCCGGTGCCCGGCGCGCCGAGCTTCTGCGGCCTGACCGCCGCCTCCGTCGGCGGCCATTTCGTGACCCGCAGCAAGACCCTGCATCTGCCCAAGGCCGTGCTGCAGAAGAAGGTGCCGCGCCGGTCCCTCGCGGTGGCGATCCACGCCATGCTGCCGATTCTCGAATTCGCCGAGAAGTCGGTGCAGCCGCGCCTCGCCTGGGCGAGCCATCCGGTGTGCCGGCGGATCATCGGCGTGCTGGTGTTCATCCTCGCCGCCACCATCGCCTTCCCGCTGATCGGCTTCGATCCGCTGCACGCGATCTCCATCTTCATGATGTCCATCGGCATGGCCGAGCAGGACGGCATCGCGATCCTGCTGGGCGCCGGCATCGGCATCCTCTCGCTGGTGATCGTCGCCGGCACCGCCTTGAAGCTGCACCGCAAGGTGGGCAACTGGGTGAAGTCGCTGGCCCGCCGCCTAGGCATGGCCGGCATCGCCAAGTTCCTCGAGAGCCGCGGCTGGAAAAAGCTCGCGAGCGTCCTGCGCTTCGACTGGAAGGAATTGTTGCTGCTGTGGAATCCGGAGCGCGCCGAGGCCAGGAAGCGCGCCCGCGCCAAGGCCGAGGCCCCGGCTCAGCCCCAGGCCGAGCCGGTGGCTCCCGCGGCGGAGCGCAATCGGCGCCCCGCCCGGGCGCGCCGCCCCGCCGCCACCGGCCCGAAGGTCGCCATGGCCGGTTCCACCCGGCTCGCCGCCGCCTCCTGAGACGCAGAGCAGGCTGCGTTCCGGTCCGCGGCGCGCGAAAGCACGCCGCATCTGCCGGTTCGTTCCGGGCCGGAGAAGCTGCGGCCTGTAGTTCGCCGCCGGATTCATCGAAAATCGGCAGACGACGGCATTTTCCACTCGCCTCATCTCGCCATTGATGATCTATAATTGATCTTTCGTCGGCTTATTCATCAGATCCGGGCTTGATCTCGGTTGAAAACGTTCCAGGAACGCGGTCAAGACATGAAGCGTGAGAAGATTTACGTCATTCCCATCGACAGGCCGCTGAATGCCACGCGGCGCAAGGCGCTGGAAAAGAACATCGTCAAGAACGCGTCGCTGGCGCCGAAGGACTTCGAATACGGATGGGACGAGCAGGACGACCACCTGCTGTTCATCACCATCGATCCGGTGGAGATCGAGGTGAGCTTCCTGCCGGATGAGGTCGAAGTCTTCGCCACCGCCCCGCTGTGGGCAAAGCTCGGCTTCACCAAGGCGTTGCGCGCCCAGCTCAAGGAGCTGGTGGAGACGGTTCTCGTCGAGTCGAAATTCATCGATAACGCCTGAGACGCGCCCGTCCGGCCTCATCGGCGGCGGACGGGCGATCGCGAGCGGCGGCCCTATTTGTAGATCGACGCCCGCAGCGCCGCCCGGCGCCGCTCTTCTTCGCGCACCAGCGCATTCAGCCGGCGGGCATGGCGAGAGAAGATCAGGCCGGTGCCGAGGTTCGACACCACCCCCGCCTGCAGGCTGCCGAAGCCGGCCGCGAATGCGCCGGCAACGGCCATCAGGTTCGCCGCATAGAGCGTGCGATAGTCCCGCGCCAGACGGCGACCGTGGGTGGCGGCGAACTGCGGCAGGTCCGCCAGGTTCGCCAGCCCGCCCAGCAGCAGCACATCGGCGCCGTCTTCCGGCGCCGCGGCGAGGCCGGCGACCGAGACGCTGACCTCGCTGGCGGCGCGGGCCGCCGCGGTGGCCCGCGCACTGCCGTCGCCGACCCAGACCACCCCGCCGCCGAGGGCGTGGATGAAGGCAGCCTTGCCATCCGCATCGAGGCCCGCCGCCACCTGCGCGATACCGAGGTCGCGCGCCAGCCCGGCGGCGGTGTCGCGGTCCTTGCCGGAGAGGTGGAAGAAGCGGGCGCCGGGCACTTGCGCGGCCAGCCGCGCCAGCACCGCGCGCCCCACCGGCGGTCCGGAGCGGGAGAAGGTGACGACGCCCACCGGCACCTGGTCGCGCACGATCCACCGCGGCCTGAGCTGGGGGTCCGCGGCCGCGCCCTTTGCCCCGCCTCGCCCGGCCCCGGCCAGCCGGGGCGGAATGGCGATGCGCAGGCGTTCCAGCAGCGCCTGCGTCACCACCGCGAACTCCTGTCCGAGGTCGTCGCGGAAGATGGTCGCGCCGGCGCGCCGGCGCAGCACTTCCGGCCGGGTGACGGCGGCGTGCCGGCCATAGGCCTCGCGCACCGCCTCGGCACGCTCGGACTGAGATTCGTCGAGCGCCACCAGCGCCGCCGCCAGGATCTCCCGCGCCGACGCCCCGAGCGCCCGGACCTCCGCGACGCGGACCGCGGCCCGATCGAGCCCCGCGCTGTCGTCGAACACGAACAACCGGGGATTTTCCAGCGCATCGAGCGCCGACGGCCGGCGGATGAGGATACCTGCGCCGATGCCGCGGGCGATCCCCTCGAAGGCGGCGAACTGGGCGCTGATTCGCGGCCCGGTCACGTAATCGGGCCGGATGACCGCCTGCGAAGGCCGCAGGACCTGCGTCCGCGCCAGGTTGAACAGCGACAAGGCGAGCGCCGGGCGGGCATTGCGGTTGGCGATCCGCTCGCCCTCGGCGACGGCGCGCAGGCCGGTGAAGGTATCGTGCGGCAGCGCCTTCGCGACATGGGCCGCCGCGCGCCCCGCCCCGCTGCGGGTGACGCGGACCACCACCTCCCCGTCGCGCAGGAAGGCGCCGGCATTCACCGCCTCGCCGGGGCCGAGATTGTCCACCTCGTCGCGGCCGCCGGCCAGTTCGTCGACCACCGCGGCGATGCCGCTGTCCACCACGCCGTCCACGGGCACGAACTCGCCGCGGCGCACGATCACGAGGTCGCCCGGGCGCAGGTCCTCCACATGCACTTCCAGCTGCAGCCCGTCGGGATGCGGCACCCGCGCCCAGACCGGCAGGTGGCGGCGCGGCGCGAACAGCCGGCGCTGGCGGCGGACGATCAGCTCGCGGGTGAGGAACGGCCAGAGCTGCATCAGGAACGCCATCAGCGTGCCGTTGAACGGCATGCGGCTGAGCAGCAGGAACATCAGGCCGGTGGAGTAGAGCGCCGGCAGGCCGACCCGGCCGTGCCGCAGCTGGCGGGCCGCCTTCACCACGTTGGGCAGGCTCAGAAGGACCACGCCGGTCACCGCCGCCAGCCGCAGCGGCGGCACCGCGAACTGCCCCACCCCGGCCAGCGCCATAAGGCCGATGGAGGCGTAGAGCCGGGTCCGCGAGGGGGGGCCCTCCAGCCCCTCGAACAGTTGCGGCCACGCCGCCTCCAGCTCGCGGGCCAGCCGCGGCACGCTCTGCACCGCGCCGTCGAAGCGGATCGCCGCGCTGGAGGTCAGGGGATCGATGTGGAACCGGGTGATGCCGGGGATCGAGGCCAGCACCTCCTCGAGGCGGAACGCCATGTCCCGCCGCCGGCGCAGCAGCGGATGGCCGAACCGCACCGCCGTCTCCCCCACCTGCCGCACCCGCCAGGTGGACAGGGTATCGCCGACCCGCACCACCCGCAGCGGCGCGCGGGGATCGCCTTCGAGGAACAGCCCGGCCGCGGCGGCGCGGACATCGGCGGCATGCGCGCCCGCGTCGTCGCGCAGCGCCCGGCTGAGCTGGCGCCAGATGCCGGCGGGATTGCGCGCGGGCGCATAGCCGACCCGGCCGAAGCCGGTGGCGCCGCGCACCTCCACATATTTCACCGCCGGAACGGCGAAGGCGCGGGCGAGGAACTCGCGCGGGTCCGCGCCGCGGGCGACGTCGAACAGCCCGCGGCTCCAGATGGATACGCCTTCGGCGCCGACGGTGATCTTGAGAGGGGTCTCGCTGGTCATCGGATGGGATCGGTCGATTCGAAAAAGGCGGAGGGTGGCGCCGGCGCGTCGCGCGCGGTCAACCGCGAGAATGGCGCTGCGGCCTGCGACCCGGCACCGGTCCAGTGTGACACGCCCCGGCAGGGCTGTTCCATCCGCGCACGGGCCCCGGCCGGATCATCACCATCGCTGCGGAGCCTCCATCATGCCGGACCGTCCGGCGGCCGCGCAGGAGCGGCAGGACTGGCGGCGACGATAGGTGGCGAGTTCGACGGGCGTCAATCCGTTATCGACGAACTTCATCGACATTGTTGACAATGACGCGGGCGGACGTCACTGGTGGGGCATCGTCGCCGGCGCCGATCGCGCGCCGTCGCCCTGGCGCGGACCGCGCCGCGGCGGCACGGCCGTCGAGGCCGTCATTGACCACCGCACGACCGAGCAGGCCGCGCTCATGCTGACAAAGAAGGCGAAATACGGCCTCAAGGCGATGCTTCATCTCGCGGAGATCGATTTCGGCAGCAGCGTCTTCGTCGCGTCCATCGCCCAGGCCAACGACATCCCCAAGAAGTTCCTCGACACCATCCTCGGCGAGCTGAAGGGGGCCGGGCTGCTCTCCAGCAAGAAGGGCCGCAACGGCGGCTATGCGCTGGCCGAGCGCCCCGAGGACATCAAGATCGGCACCATCATCCGGATCCTGGACGGGCCGCTCGCCCCCATCCCCTGCGCCAGCCGCACCGGCTACAAGCCGTGCTCGGACTGCGCGACGGTGGAGACCTGCCGCATCCGGACCATCATGCTGGATGTGCGCGAGGCGATCGCCGGCGTGCTCGATCACATGACCCTGGCCGAGGCGCGCGACAATCCGCTGGGGCCTGCCGGCTGACGCCCTTGCGGCCGTGTGCCCCATCCGGCGCTGACGCCCTCCGCGCTCGCCACGAGGGACCGTCACGGGATTGGCGAAATACTTAGTCATTGACCTAAGTAATATGCCCCCGTAGGCTCCAGCCATGGATGCCGCTCTCGATACCACCTTCCGGGCCCTCGCCGATCCCACCCGCCGGGCGGTGCTCCAGGCGCTGGGGCGCGGCCCGGCCTCGGTCAGCGCCCTCGCCCGCCCTTTCCACATGGCGCTGCCGAGCTTCCTCCAGCACCTCAAGGTGCTCGAGGAGAGCGGGCTGGTGGATACGAGGAAGGTCGGCCGGGTGCGCACCTGTACCCTCAGGCCAGAACCGCTGGCCGCCGCGCAGAGCTGGCTGGAGAGCCAGCGCACCCTGTGGACCGGCCGGCTCGACCGCATGGACGCGCTGGTGCTGGAGCTGAAGCAACAGGAGGAGGACAAGCCATGATCATCGCCCCCGCCGCCGTCTTCGACCCGCAGCTCGACCTCGAGCTGAAGCGTGAGGTCGCGGTGCCGCCGCGGCTCGTCTGGCGCGCCTGGACCGAGCCCGCCCTGCTCATGCGCTGGTTCACCCCGGCACCGTGGCGGACCACCCATTGCGAGATCGACCTCAGGCCTGGCGGCAGGTTTCGCACGGTGATGGAGGGGCCGGAAGGCGAGCGGCACGACAATACGGGCTGCTTCCTGGCCGTGGAGCACGAGAAGCTGCTGGTCTTCACCGATGCGCTGGGTCCGGGCTACCGCCCCACCGGCACCGGCTTCATGACTGCCTCGGTGACGCTGGAAGCCACCGCCGCCGGCACCCTCTACACCGCCATCGCGCTCCACAAGGATGCCGAGACCCGCAAGACCCACGAGGAGATGGGCTTCCACCACGGCTGGGGCACCGCGCTCGACCAATTGGTGGCGCTGGCGCGGACGCTGTGACGCGCCAGCGACGGGCGGAAGCACAGTCCATGGAGCGCCCGGCGAAAGATCTATGGATATGCTTCGAGGAGGATGGCATGACCGCGCGGCAAAAGTCGACGCGCAGTGCGCCAAGGATAAACCAGGTTGCTGGCTGAGATTTACGAATCCTATCGCCGGGCGCAGACCGCCCAGTTGCTTGAGGTCTCCAACACCTTCTTCGTTCCGCTCCTGGTTCAGGAGCCGGAGGATTGGCGGGCTGCGAAAAACCGAATTGCATTTATCGGCCAGGAAACCCTGGACTGGAAATTCGGCGCGGAAGACGCCAGCATGTATAACTACGAATGGAATTGTCCGGACTAATTGTCCCTCACGGACTTCCTCAAATCGGCCGACAGCATTCGGGACATAATCGCCGGCTATCGGCAGTTCGATTTCGCGAGCGCCATGCCTCGCACACGGGGGAGCCCTTTCTGGCGATATTTCCGGGGCGTCAAGGAAGTCTTCACCGAGCGAGGCGAGACAGCCAGCGCCATCTTCACCAACGTCATACGTTGTGCAGCCGAGACGCAGGGAGCCGGACAAGGCTACAGCCTATGGTCCATCGATGAAAACATTCGCAGGACCTACCTGGATTGGCAGAAGGGCCTGCTCACTGCCGAACTGCGCGCCCTTGCGCCGACGCTCATCGTCTTTGTGTCCGGCCCCTATTACGATGACTATCTGACCGAGGAATTCGAGGGCCTCGAGATGACGGCGGTGGAGCCGTTCGACGAGCGGGTTCTCTCCCGCCTGCGCGCACCGGGCCTCGGGGACGTTCCGGCCTATCGCACATACCACCCGGGCTATCTCAACCGCGTCAAGAGATTCGGCTTTGGGACCCTCGAAGCGGCAATCCGCGATGCGGAGAAGTGACGCTCCGGATGCCCGGCGTGAACGGGCGGCGCGGCCTTTGAGGTCCTGAAACCTCCTGCGGGAGGGCGGCGGCAGCCCTGTTCGGCGCCGCCGCCGTCGCTTGTCAGCCCCGGTGGCCGCGGCTGCTCTGGATCCGCTTCAGCGCGATCTCCAGCGCATCGACGTCATCCGTGGTGTTGTAGAAGGCCAGCGAGGGCCGCACCGTGCTCTCCAGCCCGAACCGGCGCAGGATCGGCTGGGCGCAATGATGGCCGGCGCGCACCGCGATGCCTTCGCGATCCAGCGCCGTGCCGACGTCCTGGGTGCGGCAGCCGTCAAGCACGAAGGACAGCACGCTCGCCTTCTCCCGGGCGGTGCCCACCAGCCGCAGCCCCGGCACCGTGAGCAGCCGGCCGGTGGCGTAGACCAGCAGTTCGTGCTCGTAGGCGGCGATCACCGGCATGCCGATGGCCTCCACATAGTCCAGTGCCGCGCCGAGGCCGACCGCGTCGGCGATGTTGCCGGTGCCGGCCTCGAACCGCTCGGGCGGGCCGTTATAGATGGTCTTCTCGAAGGTGACGTCGGCGATCATGTTGCCGCCGCCCTGCCAGGGCGGCAGGTGCGCCAGGATCTCCTCTTTCCCGTAGACCACGCCGATGCCGGTGGGCCCGAACACCTTGTGGCCGGAGAAGACGAAGAAATCGGCATCCAGCGCCTTCACGTCCACCGGCATGTGCGAGACCGACTGCGCCCCGTCCACCAGCACGCGGGCGCCGTGGCGATGGGCGATGGCGGTCATCTCGGCCACCGGCACCACGGTGCCGAGGGCGTTCGACACCTGCGCCAGCGCCACGATCCGGGTGCGCGGGGTAAGCAGCTTCTCGTACGCCTCGAGGATCACCTGCCCGGTGTCGTCCACCGGCGCCACCTTGATCCGCGCCCCCGTCTCGGCCGCCAGCTGCTGCCAGGGCACGATGTTGGCGTGGTGCTCCAGATGGGTGACGACGATCTCGTCGCCCTCCTTCACATGGCGACGGCCGTAGGTCTGGGCGACGAGGTTGATGGCCTCGGTCGCCCCGCGCACGAAGATGATCTCCTTCACCGAGCCGGCATTGAGGAAGCGCCGCACCTTCTCGCGGGCCGCCTCGTAGGCGTCGGTGGCCCGCGCGGCGAGGGCATGGGCGGCGCGGTGGATGTTGGAGTTCTCGTGCTCGTAGAAGGCGGTGAGTCGTTCGATCACCTGCCGCGGCTTCTGGGTGGTCGCGGCATTGTCCAGCCAGATCAGCGGCTTGCCGTGTACCGTCTGCTGCAGGATCGGGAAGTCGCGCTTCACCGCGTGCGGATCGAACGGGCGATGGGCGAGGCCGAGCTCGGGCACCAGTTCCGGCCGCAGCCCGGCCGATAGCCCGGGGAAGTCCGGTGCCGGCGCCGGCCCGGCCGCCGCGGCGGCAGTGGCGGGCGGCGCCGGGGCACGGGCCTGCGCCTCTCGCAGGAAATAGAAGCCGTCGGCATCAGGGCCGGCATGGGCCGGGATCGCGGAACCGGCGGCCGACTGCCGCGAATCCAGCGCCACCGCCTCGGCGACGCGCGCGGGCTCGGCATCGGCGAGCAGTACCCGCATCCCCGCCTCGGCGGCGACCTGGGCGATGCCCCGCCCCATGATGCCGGCGCCGACGATGCCGATCACGGTGTCGCGGTCCAGTGCTTCAGCGCTCATCTTGCCCGTCCCGGATGGTTTTGGAGAGGTGGTGCCGGCGGAGCGTCATGCCGGCGGCTTGTTCCGCCGGGCGGCGAAGAAGGCCTCGCGCAGGGCCTTGGCCTGCGGGCTGCCGCGCAGCTCCAGGAAGGCTGTGCGCTCGGCGGCGAGGCCGGCCGAGAAGCCCTGCTCCAGGCCGGTCTCGACGGCGTCGATCAGGCGGCGCCAGGCGATCTCCTCGCCCCTTGTCTTCGCGCATTCGGCGCGGATCTCGGCGATGGCGATGCGGTCGCGCTCGATGTCCGGCGGGGGGAGGGGCGCGGGGGCCGTCTCCGCGGCCAGGATCTCCGCCGCGAAGGCGAGGGCCCCCGCCAGCGGGTCGTCGCCGGCGACGATGCGGTCGATGAGGCCCATGTCGCGGGCGGCGGTGGCCTCCACCGGGGTCCCGGACAGCATCATCCGCAGGGCCGGCGCGATGCCGGCCAGGCGCGGCAGGCGCTGGGTGCCGCCGGAGCCGGGGATGATGCCGAGCCGGATCTCCGGCAGCCCCACCCGGGCGGTGGCCACCGCGACCCGGTAGCGCGCGGCGAGCGCCACCTCGAAGCCGCCGCCCAGCGCGGTGCCGTGCAGCGCCGCGACGATGGGCTTGCCGGCGCCGGCGATCGCCTCCGTCACCTCGGGCAGGGAAGGGGGCTGCGGCGGCTTGTCGAACTCCGAGATGTCGGCGCCGGCGATGAAGGTGCGCCCGGCGCAGCGCAGGATCGCGGCCTTGAAGCGGGTGTCGGCCTCCACCGCGGCGATGGCGGAGAGCAGGCCGGCGCGCACCTTCTGCGACAAGGCGTTGACCGGCGGATTGTCCACGCTCACCACCGCGATGTCGCCGTGGCCGGTGAGCGAGACCGGATTGATGTCGTCCATCGGGGCGGGCTCCGGGGAAGGGCGCTCAGCGCGCCAGGAAGCTGGCGACGCGGTGCCGGGTGCTGGGCTCACGCATCAGGGCGCCGATGCCCTCGATCTCGGCCTTCACCCCCTCGGGGGCGATGGCGGAGGCGATGGCGATGCAGCCCTTGGCCGCGCGCAGCGCCTCCACCGAGAGGCCGGCGACACGCTGCGCGATCTGGTCCGCCTTCTCGCGCAGCTCCGCCGCAGGAGCCGACCACTGCACGAGGCCCAGCCGCTCGGCCTCGGCGCCGCCCACCAGCTCGCCGGTGAGGATCAGGCGGGCGGCAACCCCGGGTCCGCACAGCCGGGTGAGCCGCTGGGTGCCGCCGGCCCCGGGCAGGAGACCCACATTGGCTTCCGGCAGGCCGAGCTTGGCCTCGTGCGCGGCGATCCGCAGGTCGCAGGCGAGCGCCAGCTCCAGCCCGCCGCCCAGCGCATGGGCCTCGATCTCGGCGAGCGTCACCACCGGCAGGGCCGCGATGCGGTCATAGGCTTCGTGGAAGCGGCGCACCGAGCGCATCATGTCCTCGGCGCCGGTGGGACTGGTGACCCGCGCGCCCACCATGGCGAGGTCGGCGCCGGCGCAGAACACCTTGCGGCTGCTGCGGATGCGCAGAAGCGCCAGGCTGCCGTGGTCGGCCACCTGTCCGGCGGCTTCCAGCAGCGCGTCCAGCATGGCGTCGTCGATGGCGTTCACCGGCGGCCGGGCGAGGGTGATGACCGCGACCGCGCCCTCGATGGCGAGGGTCAGCCGATCGGGGCCGAAGGACTGGTGCAAGCTCATGGCGGGGTCCCGGTGGCAAATTTCAGGAGAGGAGACGGCGCCGCAACCGTTCCGGTGAACGGGCGTCGCGAAAACAAGGCTCCGGAGCAGGATCCCGCCGGTCCGACCGCATGGCGTATCCCCCTCCGGCCCGCTAGAGCACGCGCCGCTCAGCTTGCGCGCAAGCTGAGCGGCGCGTGCTCTATCAATAATTGAGAGGGCGATTCACCGATCAAATTGTTTCAATTTGATCGGATCGCGCTCTAGTGCGGGCTCTTTCGATGTGTTGGACGACGATGGGACCGGCCAGATGTGCGTCATCCGGCCGGGATCCTCGTTGCGGCGGCCGGGGCCCGCAGGGGCGCCCCGGCTGTGGCGTTCAGCCCACCATGCTGAGGCCGCCGGAGACGGAGAGCACCTGGCCGGTGACGTAGCTGGCGGCGTCGGAGGCGAAGAAGGTGATGGCGCCCGGCAGGTCCTCGGGGTCGCCGATGCGGCCCAGCGGGATCGAGCGGCGGAACGCCTCCTGCAGCTTCTCGGCGTTACCGGCGCCCTTCTTGTAGTCCTCGAAGAGGGCGGTCTGGGTGGGGCCGGGGCAGACCACGTTGAAGGTGATGCCGTCGCGGGCGTGCTCGCGCGCCAGGGTCTTCGAAAGGCCCACCAGCCCGGCCTTGCAGGCGGCATAGACGGCCTCGCCGCTGGAGCCGACGCGGGCGGCATCGGAGGCGATGTTGATCACCCGCCCGGACTTGCGGGCGACCATCAGCGGCAGCACCGCATGGTGCATGTGCAGGGCGCCGACGAGGTTGATGGCGATGAGCCGCTCCCAATCCTCGGCGGAGGTCTGCAGGAAGGGGCGGAAGATGTCCCAGCCGGCATTGTTGACCAGCACCTGGATCGGACCAAGCTCCGCTTCCACCGCGGCGATGGCGGCATCGACGGTGCCGCGATCGGTGATGTCACAGGCGTAGGGCCGGGCGATGCCGCCCTCGGCGGTGATCTGCTCGGCGGTGCGCCGGGCGGCGTCGAGATCCCGGTCGAGAACCGCGACCTGCCCGCCCAGGGCGGCGAAACGCCGTGCGGTGGCGCCACCGATGCCGCCGCCGCCGCCAGTGATTACGATCGTGCGCTTGTCGAAGTCTTTCACGGGGACTCTCGCTCTACTTCAAGGGGCAGGCTGATCGGGCAGATGCATCGATCCGCCCGGTGAATACGTCTTCGGATCCGAAGTGAAAGCCTGTGGCCTCGGTCCGGTGTGCGATGCCCGGCGGCGTCATCCAGCCGGGCTGCGCCGCCGCGCCAGCATTATGCCCGGCCGGGGATATGCGTCAATAGATTGATATAAATTTGTGTTGCGTCGGCCCGGGGCATCCCATAACCGGCGAGGAACAGAGGATGCCGGACCATGTCTCGCCGCCAGCCGACCCTTGAGCCGGGCCGCTTCGAACTCGCCAACCGGCTGTTCTTCCGGCTGTACCAGTGCTCGAACCTGATGCACAAAACC